>CAZBXY010000310.1:0-9405 GCA_964495365.1 uncultured Frigoriglobus sp.
AAATTCACCGTAAGTCGTGGCTCAGCAGCTGGTTGTGTCGTTGGCATCAAAATCGGCGCAAACGATTGCTACACAAGGGTTTGCTGCCTATTGCGCAACGAGTCTAATACTCCGGGGCGGGCGGGTTTCGGCTCGCCCGTTTTTTGCAGAGGTCCGCGATGAAGGCCACCTGCCCGCACTGCGGTCAAAAGGGAATCGACCTGAAGCTGCACGGCTTGGGCGAGGCCGCTTTCGTCTTCCCGTACAAGTGCCAGCTCTGTCAGCGCGAGGCGATCCGCAGGCGGTATTCGTGGCAGATGCTCGTCGCGGTGCTGCCGCTTCAACTGGCGGCCCTCGCCATCTTCCTTCCGCTTCACTCTGGCCTGAAGTTCGTGCTGCTCGGCGCGGGGTTCTTGCTATTTCTAGTTCTCCGCGCGGTCTGGGTACCGTTTGCGCCCTGGCCCGAACCAACTGCCGTCCCGCCTGAAGAAGAAGCTTGGTAACCGTATTACAACGTCCGTATTCTGCCGTTGGTCACCACTCTCCGGGCCGCGCCCGCACCGAGGTTCTCCATGCGATTCGCTCTCCTTACCCTGCCCTTCCTCGCGCTGCCGCTCGTCGGTGCCGACATCCCGCAGCCGGCGCCGACCGTGGCCACCGAGCCGCTCGCGAAAGCGTACTCCCCTGCAAAGGCCGCCGAGTACCTCGACGGGGTCGGCATCAACTGGACCCGCGAGCGCAAGTGCATCACCTGCCACACCAACATGCCGTACCTCACCGCGCGCCCGCTGCTGAAGGGCGACGAGTGGAAGGAAGTTCGCACGTTCCTCGAAAAGGACGTGACGAGCTGGTCGAACGGCGGCAAACCGCGGGGCGACGCGTACATCGTCGCCACGGCGTTCGCGCTGGCGTTCAACGACGCCCAGCAGACCGGGAAGCTCCACGACACCACACGCGCCGCGCTCGACCGGATGTGGGACGTGCAGACCGAAACCGGCGCGTGGGACTGGATCAAGTGCGACTGGCCGCCGCTCGAACACGACGACTACTACGGCGCGACCCTCGCGGCGCTGGCGGTCGGCTACGCCCCGGGCGACTACGCGAAGACCCCGAAGGCGAAAGCCGGCCTGGAGAAACTCCGAGCGTACTTCAAGAAGACCCCGGCCCCGGACCTTCACCACACCGCGATGCTCCTCTGGGCTTCCACCAAGCTCAGCGGCCTCATGACGGCCGAGGAACAGCAGAAGGCGGTCGCAGCGCTCAAGGCCAAGCAGCGCAAGGACGGCGGGTGGTGTCTGCCGGCGCTGGGCGACTACAAGCGGCGCGACAAGGACAAGACCCCGAACGACCCGAACGCGGACAGCGACGGGTACGGCACCGGGTTCGTTACCTTCGTGCTGTTGCAAGCCGGGCTGAAGCCCGACGACGCCGCGGTCACCGGCGGGGTGAAGTGGCTGAAGACGAACCAGCGCGAGAGCGGCCGGTGGTTCACGCGCTCGCTGAACACCGACAAGGCCCACTACATCACGCACGCCGGCACCGCGTTCTGCGTACTGGCTTTGGCCGAAGCCGGCAAATAGAAGGCCGAAGAGGGCCGCGCGATAACCGCAGATAAATAGGAGTTACGCAGTGGGGCCAATTTCTGGCGAGGTAGGTAACATGGGCATCGACCTATCCGGCCCGGATCCCCAACAAACGGGATCACTGCATAACTCCTCGGTCCGTTTCCCGATCCTTGCCCCGTCTCCTTTGTGACCCTTTGTGTTGATCTTTGTGCCTGTGTGACGAACTCCTCTCACTTCGCGCCCGGGGCGTCACGGCCCATCGTGGTCAGCAGCAACTTCAGGTCGAACCCCGTTTCGCGCTTCAGCCGCCCGGTCGTGTCCCTCTCGATGTGGTTCGGGTGATGCGTGCAGATCAGCGGCACCCCGCGGTACTGGTGAACCGTGTTGCGCAGCTCCGCGAGCGGCGCGTTCTTCCCGCTCAGTAACCGCGACACGAACTCTCCCAGCGCGACGACGTGTTTGGGCTTCACCAGCTCGAACTGTCGGCGGAAGAAGTCGCGGCAGTTGATGCACTCCGCGTTCGTGGGTGTGCGGTTCTTCGGCGGGCGGCACTTGATCGCGTTGAACAGGTAAACGCTCGCGCGCGTGAAACTGCACCCGTTGATCATTCGGTTGAGAACGTCTCCGCCTTTCCCGACGAACGGTTCACCCTGCGCGTCTTCGTCCGACCCGGGCGCGTCGCCCACGAACGCCACCTCCGCGTCCAGGGGCCCGGCGCCGAACACCGTCTGGAGCCGAGTGGAGAACAGCTCGCTGCACTTGTCGCAGGAAGCTACTTCCGCGCTCAGCACGTCGAGCGCGCGGCGCCGCGATTCAAACGGATCCTCCACCGGCACCACAACGGCCGCCGGTGTCGGCGCGACCCGCAGGGGAACGAGTGCCGGGCCGCGCGGCACGAACAGCACCCCGGTCGCGCGCAGGGATTCCAGATGTGCCCGCACCTGCTCAACGAGGTCGATCGTCCGTTCAACGGCCATACCGCTCCTCCGCTCACTTCACGGAGAGTAGCGGAAACCGCGCCCCGCGGGCAATGTCGGGTGCGCGACCGAACGTAACAAGGGGCAGAGAATCGAGAACGGAGAACCGAGTTTAAGATCGAGAGCAAAACGGAGAGTAAAAAGAGGAGGAAGAGCCAGATCGAGAGTAAGACCGGAGCGCCACTGTCCTTCTCTTCATCCTGCTCCGGCTCCTACTCTTCGTACTCTAAGGGTGGTGCCGCGGGGCAAGTTTTACAAACCGATGGCGCCGGCGCACCGGCCGGTCCGAAACCGGAGCCATCGCAGCCGCAGGGAGCTTCGTTCCTGCCGATGATCCTCGACAACCTCCGCAAGGCCGGTGTGAAGGGGACCGACAAGAGTCAGCGCATCACCTTCGCGCGGCTCGACACGTTCCCCGGCGAGTACGTCCACGCCGAGGGCAAAACCGACGCCGGAGCAGCCGTCCGCGTGTGCGTCGGCCCGGAATTCGGCACATGTGGCGACGCCGACATCAAGTAAGGCCGCGCTGGAAGCGATCAAGGGGAGCAAGTGCGACCTGCTGCTCGTGTGCGCGTTCGCGTTCGAGGCGAGCGTTCACGAGCAGACGGCGGAACTGACGAAGGAGATCAAGTTCGGCAAGCTGAACGTGCTGCCGGTGCGGATGAACCCGGACCTGGCAATGGGCGACGAACTCTTGAAGAAGACCGGCAGCGGCAACCTGTTCACCGTCTTCGGCGAACCCGACGTGAAGTTCACCACCAAAGACGGCAAGGTAACGGTCGAGATCCGCGGCGTGGACGTGTTCGACCCCAGCACCGGCGCGGTGCGAACCGGCGACACGGACGACATCGCGTGCTGGTTCATCGACACTGATTACGACGGTCAGAGCTTCTTCGTCCGCCACGCCTATTTCCTCTACGGCGGCAAGGACACGAAGGAAGGCCCCTACGACAAGCTGAAGAAGGCGTTACGGGCCGAGATCGACGAGGGCGAGTGGTCGAAGCTCTACAGCGCGACGAGCCAGCCGTTCGACCCGCCGAAGAGTGGCAAGATCGCGGTGAAGGTGATTAACCACTTCGGCGACGAGGTGCTCAAGGTGTACCCCGTGCCCACGCTCGGCAAGGGGAAGTGAAGCCGATCGGGGGGTGTTCCGACTCATCAGTTCGGGGAGCAGCGATGAAACGCCAACTGCGTGACGACAAGCTTCTCGAAACGGCCGAGAAGATCGGTCAGCGGATCGCGGAGCGGTTCCCGGGTTCCGGGCTGTCGCAGGTCGCCGCCGAGATCGTCCAGATCACGAAGGACGCGATCGGCCGGGCCGAGGCGATCAGCCGCCCGAACTTGTGGCTGCGCGCGGGGCAGGTCGTGCTGCTGCTCATCGCCGTCGCGGGCGTGGTGGCGTACTTCCAGACCCGCGCCGACCAGAAACCCGTGTGGCAAGCGGTTCTGGAGTTCCTGGACGTGACGAAGGGGAGCACCGCGATCCTCGCGGCGACCGCCATCTTCCTGTTCACGCTGGAAACGCGCCTCAAACGCCGGCGGGCCTTGCGGGCCGTTCACGAACTGCGGGCGATGGCCCACCTGATCGACATGCACCAACTCGCCAAAGACCCCGACCGCCTCGGGCACCCGACCGAACCGATCAACGTCGGCGGGCGCCCGATGGACGCCGACGCGATGGGCCGTTACCTGCACTACTGCACCGAACTTCTCGCCATCGTGAGCAAGGTGGGCCAACTGTACGTGCGGGACTTCCCCGACACGACCGCGGTGACCGCGGTTGACCACTTCGAGAACCTGGCGACTGGGTTGTCCAACAAGGTCTGGCAGAAGCTCATGATCCTCGACCGCATCCGCTCCGATGCAGAGACTGTCCGAGCCGAAGCACCGCCAATTCCACCCAACGCGGCGCCGAAGAACGCGGCGTCTCCAACCGCATAAGCGACTGTTTGTTACGCGACGCGCCCGTTGCCGGTGTTCGACTACCGACAACGCGAAGTAACCCGACGCGACGGGTAGGGGTTGGATTTCACGGGCTTCTCTCCGGGAACCATATGCTGCGTGAAGCGGAAACTCGCGCGGGTTCCGAACAGAAGGAAAGGGGTAGGCCGCGCCGCTCGCGACTGGTTTTCCCTCTCAAATTATTCGCGCGTACAGTATTGGTGTTTGGGCGGTGTACCGAGTAGCTCCCGGTGCGCCCAGCGCGGTCGGACCGATGCTCCCGCACCTGGGGTATCGATCCGACCGACCCGACGCATCGGTGCAACGCATGTCTACAACTCCCGCAATCACCTCGCCCTACTTCAACCCACCACTGACGCCGTATCAGTGCGCGAGTTACCTGTACGATGCGTTTCTGTTCATGCAGTGCAACGGCACCGAACACGCGGCGAGTCTGACGGAAACCATCAACAACGAACTCGCGGAATTTGCGTCTGACGGTCAGTTGTTCACGTACGTGGAAGATCTCAAGCGTGAGGCAGTGCGGAACGACATCGCGCTTGAATCGAGCATCTTGGCGGAGATCCGCCGCGTCCCTCGTTCTTGGCGAGCCGCTCCCACAGGCGACACGCACCCGGCTTAACGGGTTGACGAGCCTGTTATGGGCGTGGGTTGTGCGGCTCGACGGACAAGCAGCGCGGGCTAAAGCAGCGACAGGCACGACCACCGACGAGGCGAGCGCTGTCGCGAAGCCGCGGAAGCGGGGCATCCCCAAAGACGAAGCGGCTCGCCGCGTTCGGGACTACTTGCTGAAGCACGCCAGGACCGACCCGTTCGAGGTGACCATTCAGGCTATCATCTCCCGCCCCTCCGGGCTAAAAACCCATCGCGCGGCCTTCTGTCCCCTGATTCCTGTCTCCTGATTCCTGATTCCTGATTCCTGTCTCCCGTCCCCGGTCCGCGCCCTTTCCCTCAAGCCCCGCAATTCCCGTGGTCGATCCATTAGAAGTGGCGCGGTCCGCAGGTCCGGCGCTGATCCAGGGAGGGCAGCGGTGCGACGCGTACATCTCCTGACCGCGGCCGGCGGGCTGGTCGCCCTGCTCGCACTCGCTTCCACCGGCAAGCCCCAGGACGGGCCGTTCGGTGGCCTCCCGCCGCACTACTGGCCGCACCGCGCGTTCGGCATCCCGGTGAACACGGAAACCATCGCCAAACTCGAAAACAAGCCCACGCACCTCCAGCTCTACTATTCCACCAACCGCGGGCCGTTCCAGAAGGGGGCGAAGCTCCCGCTCAGCGGCCTCCACGACCTCAACGGCAACAAGAAGGGGTTCCTGTTCGACGCCCCGCGCGACGGCGACTACGAGTTCAGCGTGCAGTTCATCTACTCCGACGGCTCGGTCGCGCCACGGGACGGGGAAATCGGGCCGCAGGTGCGGGCGGTGATCGACACGGTCCCGCCGCGGGTGCAACTCGCCGCGCTCGGCAACGGCGTCGAGTGGCTGGCCACCGACGACAACCTCGACCCGCAGGGCGTCACGCTCCAGTGCAAGTGGCCCACGAGCACCGAATGGACCTCGATCAACGACCGCCCGGGCGACCCCAAGTTCCGCGTCAGCGACAGTTACGCGTGGAAGATGCAACCCGGTAAGGTATTGGAAGTGCGCGTGAAGGCGCTCGACCGGGCCGGGAACGAGGGCATCTCGCCGGTCGTGCGCGTGCCGGGCGAACCGGGAACCGCCGTCGGGCTTCCAAAAGCGGGCGGGGCGGCGCCGTGGGTCGGCGGCCCCGGGGCGGGCACCGGCGCGGCGCTCCCGCAACCGCGGATCGACTACGTTAACTCGCTGGAGTTCGACGTCGATTACACCGTGCAGCGAATGGGCCGCTCCGGCGTTCAGGCAGCGCACCTGTTCGTGCTGAAGGACCAGGGGAACTGGGAACTGGTGAAGCGGCACCCGGTGCAACTCACGCCCGAGGAGAAGGGGCCGCGGTCGCTCTCGCTGCCGTACAAGGCCGATCGCGAGGGCACCTTCGGGTTCTTCATCATCCCGGAGAGCGGCGCCGGCAAGCGGGCCGACGATCCGCGGAAGGACGACCCGCCGATGGTGCTGGTCGTGGTCGATACCACGAAACCCTACGTGAAGATCACCGGGGTGCAGGTGAAGCCGGGGGGCGTGCGCGGGCCGCTGGTCGAGTTCACCTGGGAGGTCGCCGACGCCAACCTGATGCCGCAGCCGGTGAGCCTGGAATGGTCGATCGACAAGACCGCGGCGAAGTGGAACGAGGTGAAGTACCGGCTGGACAACAACCTGACCCGCACCACCGGGCGCTACGCCTGGGAGGTGCCGGACGAGAAGATCTGGAAGTTCTGGGTGCGGGCGCGGGCCGTGGACAAGGCCGCGAACATCGGCGAGTTCGTCTGGGGGCAGGAGGTGATCGTCGATCTGGAGAAGCCGTCGGCGACGATCGACCGCGTTCGCGGCGGCACCCCCGCGCCGAAGGCCCCGGACAAGCAACCGCCCGAAATGCCGGACCCGGGCAACCAGCCCTGAGCGGCGAACCACCGACGTCCCGCGCGCGTCTCTCCGGGGTACACTACTCTCACCCACCCCGGAGAGACGCACCAATGCCCGACACAACTCCGCCGGCGGTCATCAACTTCTACTCCACCACCGGCGAGTATGGCGGCTTCTCGAACTTCTCACGACACTCCGTCTTCCTCAAGGGGAAGCGGTGGCCCACCTCCGAACACTATTTCCAGGCCCAGAAGTTCGCCGGCACCGAACACGAGGACGAGGTTCGCAAGTGCAAGCGGCCCGCGGACGCGGCCAGCATGGGCCGGTCGCGCAAACTGCCGCTGCGCCGCGACTGGGAGAGCGTCAAGGACCAGATCATGCTGGAGGTCGTGCGGGCCAAGTTCACCCAGCACGAAGACCTGAAAGCGATTCTGCTCGCCACCGGGGACGCGAAACTGGTCGAGCACACGACCAACGATTCGTACTGGGGCGACGGTGGCGACGGGAGCGGCAAGAACCGGCTCGGTCAGATTCTGATGCAAGTGCGGGCCGAACTGCGGGCGGAAACGACCCGGCCGCCGGGGTGAGCCGGCGGCCGGGATGCGGAGCGGGGATGGAACCGATCACGGCCCGTTGCCCGGGGCCGGGGTGAAGGTGCCGCCGAGGAACACCCGCGGCTGCTGGAAGATCGGGCCGTCGCCGGCGGTGATGGCGAGATCCTGAATCGTGAAGTCGGGGTTTTCGACGCCGAAGATGTTGAAGAACGTACTGTCGTCGGTCGGGTCGTAGAACCCGCTCGCCGGGACGGGCTGACCGGGCAGCGCGTTGAAGAAGTTCGAGAAGTACGCGGGGGCGAAGTTGATGATCCGCGTGAACGTGCCCGGGTACGCCGTAACCTCGATGAGCTTTTCCTGCGACTCGCCGTCGAACGTGCTGAGCAGCGACGTCCCGATCAGGTTGGTATAAATCTCGGCCCCGCGAAGGACGTCGGACGGCCCGGCCCCGACGTTGACGCCCAACCCGATGAGGGGCGGGTAGGCGAAGTAGCTCTGCTCCAGGTTCGCCCCACCTTCCCAGGTGCTGTAGACGCGCACCAGCGGAGCGACCGACGCGGCCCCGACGATGATCTCGTCGTAGGACGCGGTGTCTTGCTGACCGGGCAGGAACGCGAACCCGGCGTCCCGGCGCTTGTCGACACTGGCCGCCGCCACCGTCACCCCGCCCGTGTAGAGCGGGTCGATGGCGAAGAAGTCGCGCTGGACGTTGCCGTTGCCGTCGGTGACCAGAATCCGGGACGACAGGCTGGCCGTGCCGATGATGATTTCCTGCTTGAACTGGTTAGAGACGTTGACCCCGAACTGGGTGAGGTACGCGTCGGCCAGTTCGCGTGTGTACCCGGAATTGTACCCGCCGGCCCCGATCCCGCCGAGGACGTTGCCGACCGCCACGTTCAGCCCGCCGGTGTAGAACGGGCTGAAGGCGAAAAACGCGCTGAGCAACTGCCCCTGGGCGTTGTACACGCCCACGATCGGCGGGCCGCTCGCGGTCGCGACGACGATCTCCGCCCGGCTGTCGCCCAGGACGTCGCCCACGGCCACGTTGAACCCGCCCCGGAACCCCGGAATGGGCGTGAACGAGTTCCGCAGGTTGCCCGTCCGGCCGAAGATCAGAATCATCGACACGGGGCCGGGGCCGAAACTGGTGACGTACTCGTTATCGACGAAGGCCCCGTTCTGGTTCGACGAGATGTCCGGGAACAGGTCGCCCGCCGCCACGCTCAGCCCGGCGGACAGTTGGTTCGTGTTGTTGAAGTTGACCTGCCCGGGAGTCCGGGGCAGGAACGCGGGTGTGGTGCGGTCCTCGAGGCGCTCGACCGAGAGCCGCGCCGTAGTAGATGGAATCGACATCTGCCTCTCCTGGACAAACGGTCCCCCGGCAGTGGGGCGCCACGCGCGGCGCCCGACCGGCGCGAAAGGATACCGTTGAAACCCCAAACGGGCGCAAACGGACCGCTCAATTCTCCTTGCACGTGCCGTGCCCGGAAAGGACAAACCACATGCGCGGCGCCACGCCCCCGATCGCGCCACACCGGAAAACGGGCGCAAGCACTCGCACGGGCGCACTTTGCGCCGTTAATCGCGCACGCTCCCCAACGACGAGCGGAACCGGTCCACCGACAACCGCACCTCCGCCGTGCCCTCCTCGCTCGACGCCCACCCCAGCGGCTCGACCAGCGCGCCTTCTAACTGCTTGTAGGTGGTGAAGAAGAACTCCACCTCGCGGACGAAGTGGGCCGGCACGTCGTCGAGCTTCTTGATGTGCGCGAACAGCGGATCCTTGTGCGGCACCGCGAGCACCTTGAAATCGTTCTGGCCCTTGTCCCTCATTCGGAAGATGCCGACCACGCGGGCCTCGATCAGGCACCCG
>CAZBXY010000311.1:0-9401 GCA_964495365.1 uncultured Frigoriglobus sp.
GAGCAGGTCCGGCACCTTGAACCCGGGCGCGTTCGGGTCGGCGTTCAGGATGAACGGGTCGTGCGGCTTGCCCAGATAGCCCGCGGTGTGACCGTGCGGGAGGTTCCCGCCGGTGCGGCCGATCGGTTTGGGCAACAGGACGTGCGCGGGGAGTTCGCCCCGCCCGCCCTTCAGGTAACCCAGCGCGCAGCCGACGTGTGGGTGCTCCACGCCGCCGGCGAAGAGACGCCCCGTTTGCATCATCTGGTGCCCGGTGTCGTGGACCGCCGTCGCGGTGTGATACACGCTGCGCACCAGCGAGAACTTCTCCGCGTGCTTGGCCATTTTCGGGAAGATTTCGCTGATCTCGATTCCCGGGACGTTCGTCTTGATCGCCTGGAACGGCCCGCGGACCTCCTCCGGGGCCTTCGGCTTCGGGTCCCACGTATCCAGTTGGCTCGGCCCACCGACCAGGAACAACATGATGCAGTTCACGTCGGTGTCTTTGGCCCCTTCGGCCTTCGCGCGGTGGAGTTCGGTGAGCGTCAGTCCCAGCGGGGCGATCGCCCCGGCGTGGAGGAAGTCGCGGCGGGACAGACCGTCGCAGAACGTGGCGGGGCGGTTCGCGTCGAGCCGGATCATGGCAGACTCCGCGGCGGAAGGTGAGAACCCGTACTGTTTTACGTAGCCGATTTGGGCGCGACGATCAACGAGAAAGGCAAAGGTACAAAAGACATAAGCCGCACGATGAACGCAGACAAAGACACGATCAGAGGAGAGACAGGATTGAAATCAATCATTCTTCTGTCTGGATCGTGTCTGATCTGTGTTCATCGTGCGGCTTCTCCTCTCATTCCTCGCCCGATTTGAACTCGCTCTTGTCGATCCCGTACTGCGCGATCTTGTCGGTGATACTGCGGCGCGACAGCCCGGTGATCTTGGCGCACTTGCCGACGTGCCCGCGGGTGCGGCGCAGCGCCCGATACAGGTACCGCTTCTCGAACGCGGCGACGATCTCCGCCAACTGCTCCGGCAGCTTCCGCGACAGGTCCACCTGGAACGGGCTTTTCTGCCCGTCGGGCCGGTGGCCGATGTCCGGCGGCAGGTCTTTGGTGCGGATCACGCCGTCGCGAGCGGTCACGCAGGCGCGCTCGATCGCGTTCTCCAGTTGCCGCACGTTCCCGGGCCACGGGGCCTTCGTCAGCACCTGGAGCGCCTCCGGGCTGAGCGTCGGCGGCTTCTGCCCGGGGCGCGCGAACTTCACGCAAAAGTGGCTCACCAGAACCGGGATGTCCTCGGTCCGCTCCCGCAAGGGCGGCAAGTAAATCGGGATCACGTTCAGCCGGAAGTACAGGTCTTCGCGGAACTTCTTCTCCTTTACCAGTTTTTCCATGTCCTGGTGGGTCGCGGCGATGATCCGCACGTCGATCTCGATCGGCTCCGCCCCGCCGACCCGCTCGAACTTCCGTTCTTGCAGCACGCGCAACAACTTGATTTGCATCGACATCGGAACATCGCCGATTTCGTCGAGAAATAGCGTGCCCTGGTGGGCCAGTTCAAAGCGGCCGATGCGCTTCCTGTCGGCCCCGGTGTACGAGCCTTTCTCGTGGCCGAACAGCTCGCTCTCCAGCAGGTTCTCGTTCAGCGCGCCGCAGTTGACCGCAACGAACTGGCCGCTCCGGTGTTGTGCGCTGGCCTGGTGGATGGCCCGCGCCACCTGCTCCTTGCCGGTACCGGTTTCGCCGCGAATCAGCACCGTTGAAGGGGTGTCGGCGATCTGGCCGATCAGTTCAAACACGTCGTACATCTTCGGGCTGCGGCTGAGCACGTTCTGGAAGGTGTGCCGGTCGCCCAGTTGCTGGCGCAGGGCCACCACCTCGTCCTGGAGCGCGCGCTCGCGCAGTGCCCGTTTCACTAATAGGCAGAGGTGTTGCGGGTCCGGCGGCTTGGTGAGGAAGTCGTAGGCGCCCAGCCGCATCGCCTCGACCGCGTCCTTGATGCTGCCGTGCCCGGTGGTCACGATCACCGTGACCGGGATCTTTTCGGCCTGAATCGCCTCGATCAGCTTCATTCCGCCGAGTTTGGGCATCCTCAGATCGGTAATGACCAAACTGTACGGCTTCTGGCGCAACAGTGCCAGCCCGGACGCGCCGTCCTCGGCGACATCGACTTCCAGCCCCAGACTCATCTGAAGGAGCTCTTGCAGCGAGGCGCGGGTGTCCTCCAGGTCCTCAACGATGAGAACCCGCTGGGTGACTTCTGGGGACGGCACAGAAGGTGCAGGTGTAGAATTGTTAATCATGCGCGCTCGTCCGCTCGGGAGGTTCTCTCCCCGTATTGTACCGCCCCAAGGGACGGGTGCGGAGGGGTCCGTCGAACGAGTTCTTTCAGGTGAGCCATGTTCGAGGTGCTGACCGGCCTGTTCGATATGACCGGATTCCCGCCCCGCAAGGAGAGCGGCCCCGGTTGGACCCCCGCCCTGATCTGGCTGCACGTCACCAGTGACCTGTTCATCTGGCTCGCGTATCTGTCCATTCCACTGGTGCTGTTGTACTTCACCCGGCGCCGCGACCTGCCGTACCCGCGGCTGTTCGTCCTGTTCGCGCTGTTCATTCTGGCGTGCGGCACCACGCACCTGATCGACGCGCTGATTTTCGAGTACCCGATCTACCGGTTCGCCGGGGTGATGAAGGGCGTCACGGCCGTGGTGTCGTGGGCGACCGTGGTCGCGCTGGTGCCGGTGGTGCCGCGGGTGATGAGCGCGGTCGCGGCGGCGAACCAGCCGGGCGCAGTCACCAAGCAGCACCGGGCGCTGCCCCCGGAGGCGGTGACTCCCCCGCCCGGGCACACCCGGGGGTACATCGTCGCGGTCCTCGCCGCGGTCCTGGCGACCCTGGTCCGCGCGGCGCTGGACCCGGTCCTCAGAGACGGGTACGCGTTCATCGTTGCCCTGTTGCCGATCGTGTACGTGAGCTGGCAGTACGGGTTCGGGCCGGGGATGGCGTGCGTGGGCGTCGTCGCGGCGGCCCACGCGTACTTCTTCGTGCCCCCGCGGGGCGAGTTCCTGGTCACCGGGCTGGGGAACCAGATCGCGCTCGCGCTGTTCTTCTTTTCCGGGGCGGCGTGCGCGGCGCTGGGCGAGTCGCAGCGGGTGGCGCGCCGGCGCGCCCGGATGGCCCTGGAGACGGCCATCGCCCGGCGCGAGGAACTGGAGTCGGAGGTCACCCGGCGCCGGGTGGTCGAGGCGGCGCTGCGGCAGCGGGAAACAGACCTCGTCGCGGCTCAGCGCCAGACCGACGACGCGCTGGCCCGGCTCAACGCGTTTTTGGACAACGCGCCGTTGGGGATCGCGTTCTTCGACCCGGACCTGCGGTACGTGCGGATCAACGCGTTCCTGGCCGCCGCCAACGGCAAGCCGGTCGAGGCGCACACTGGGCGCCAGCTCACGGAGATGGTTCCCGACTTCCCGCCGGAGGTGGCCGCCGCGTACCGCCGCGCCGCCGGCCCCGACGGGCAGCCGTTCACGACCCAGTTCCGGCGCGCCGACCCGCGTGCCCCGGGGACCACGCGGGCCTGGCGGGCGACCGCGTTCCCCGTCCGCGACGCCGACGGGCGGGCGCTCGGCGCCGGCGTCATCGCCCAGGACGTGACCGCCGCGCTGAAGGCCGAGGAAGACGTGCGCCGCAGCGAACGGAACCTGTCGGACTTCTTCGAGAACGCCAACGTCGGGCTCCACTGGGTCGGACCGGACGGGATCGTCCTGCGGGCCAACAAGGCCGAACTGGAGATGCTGGGTTACGCCCGCGACGAGTACGTCGGGCGCCCGATCGCCGAGTTCCACGACGACCCGGGCACGATCTGCGACATCCTCACCCGGCTCCAGCGCGGGGAGAAACTGGACAACTACCCGGCGCGGCTCCGGCGCAAGGACGGAACCACCCGCGACGTGCTGATCTCGTCGAGCGTGCTGTGGGAGAACGGGAAATTCGTTCACACCCGGTGTTTCACCCGCGACGTGACCGAACTGAAGCGAGCCGAGGAGGAGCTGCGGGCGAGCGAGACCCGGTTCCGGGAGATGATCGACGCGCTCCCGGCGGCCATCTACACGACCGACGCCGAGGGCCGGCTCACGCACTTCAACCCGGCCGCCGTCGCCCTCTCCGGCCGCGCGCCGGAACTGGACACCGACCGCTGGTGCGTCAGTTGGAAACTGTACTACCCCGACGGCACCCCCATGCCGCACGACACGTGTCCGATGGCCGTCGGCCTCAAGGAGGGGCGGGTGGTACGGGGGGCGGAGGTTGTTGCCGAACGGCCGGACGGCACGCGCGTGTGGTTCGCGCCCTACCCGACGCCCCTGCGCGATGCACGGGGCGCGGTCGTCGGCGGTATCAACATGCTCGTGGACATTACCGACCGCAAGCGGGCCGAGGAGGCGGTGCGGGAGAGCGAAGCCCGGTTCCGCAGCATGGCCGACAGCTCCCCGGCGCTCATCTGGCTGTCGGAGCCGGACGGTCGGCGGACGTACTTCAACAAGACGTGGGTGGAATTCACCGGCCGGCCCGCGGACGAGCAACTGGGGTCCGGGTGGGTCGAGAGCGTTCACCCGGACGACCGCGAGCAGTATCTGAGCATGTATTCGGCCGCGCTGACCTCCCGGCGCCCGTTCGAGCTGGAATACCGGCTCCGGCGGCACGACGGCGCGGACCGGTGGGTGCTCGCTCGCGGGACCCTGCGGTTCACCCCGTCGGGCGGGTTCGCCGGGTTCGTCGGGCTGTGTCTGGACGTGACCGAGCGGCGCCGGGCCGAAGCAGACCTGCGCGAGAGCGAGGAGCGGTTCCGCCTCACCGTGGACGAAACGGCCGTTCCCACGCTGCTCCACGCCGACGACGACACCGTACTGCTGGTGAACAAGGCGTTCACGGACCTGACCGGGTACACGCACGCCGACGTGCCGACGATCGGCGATTGGACCCGCCGCGCCTACGGAGAGCAGCACAAGACCGCCAAGGAGTACCTCGACACCCTCTTCGGCGCCGGCGCGCGGGTGGACAACGGCGAGTGGGAGGTGGCGATCGCGACCGGGGAGAAGCGGGTGTGGCACTTCTACGCCACCCCGGTGGGCCGCGACGCGACCGGTCGGCGCCTGGTGGTCAGCAACGCCATCGACGTGACCGAGGCGAAGCGGGCCGAGGCCGAGATCCGCCGCAGCGAGGAGCGGTACCGGCTGCTCACCGAGGCGGTTCCGCACATCGTCTGGAACGCCGATGCCGCCGGCGAGGTGACGTACGTCAACCGCCAGTGGACGAACTACACCGCGGCACCGATCGAACGGGCCGGTGGGCGCGAGTGGCTCGAATCGGTTCACCCAGACGACCGCGACCGGGTTTACGCCGCGTGGCAACACACCGTTTCCCGGCCCGCGCCCGGCGTGGCCGACCGGTTCCAACACGAGTTCCGGCTCCGCGACGCCCGCACCGGCGGGTATCGGTGGTTCCTGAGTGTAGCCGTGGCCCTGTGCCACCCCGACGGGACGGTCGATCGGTGGATCGGGTCGATGGCCGACATCCACGATCAGAAGACGGCCGCGGAGACGATCCGCGAGAGCGAGGCGTTCCGCAAGAGCGTGTTTGAGAACAGCCCGGACTGCCTGAAGATCATCGACCTCGACGGCCGCGTGCTGGAGATGAACGAGAGCGGGTGCCGGCTCATGGAGATCGACGATTTCTCCACCGTTCGGGGCGAACGGTGGGCCGACCTGTGGCCGGCGGCGAACCGCGAAACGATCCGCGAGGCCGTCGAGACCGCCCGGGCCGGCCAGACCGGCCGGTTCCAGGGGTTCTGCCCGACCGCCAAGGGCACCGCGAAGTACTGGGACGTGTCGGTGGCCGCGGTCCCGGGGGCCGACGGAACCCCGTTCCGGCTCATCGGGGTGTCCCGCGACGTGACCGAGCAGCGCCGGGCCGAGGACGCCGTGCGGGCCAGCGAGGCCCGGTTCCGCACCCTCACCGAGGCCGTGCCGCAGATGGTGTGGACCGCCGACCCGAAGGGCGAGGTAACGTTCTTCAACCGCCGGTGGGACGAGTACACCGCGGTCCCGCTCGACCTCGCCCGCGCGGCCGGGTGGGCGAACAACCCGGTCCACCCGGACGACACCGACCGGCTCCGGGCCGGGTGGCAACTCGCCGTCGCCCGCGGGGCCGAGGGGTACTCGGAGGAGTTTCGGCTCCGCCGGGCGGCCGACGGCGCGTACCGGTGGATGCTGTCGGTCGCGGTGCCGCTGCGCGATTCCATCGGCACCCTGACCGAGTGGGTCGGAACGCTCACCGACATCGACGACCAGAAGCGCCAGACGGAAACGCTGGAGCACCTGGTCCGCGAGCGCACCCAGGCGCTGGAGGAGACCAACCTGTTGCTAATGGCCGAGGTCGCCGAGCGCCGGGCCGCGGAGGAGCAGGTGCGGGCGGTGGCCGCGGAGCTGGAGCGGAGCAACGGCGAACTGGAGAAGTTCGCCTACGTCGCCAGCCACGACCTTCAGGAGCCGCTGCGGAAGATCCAGGCGTTCGGCGACCGGCTCCAGACCAAGTGCCGCGACGCCCTGCCCGACACCGGCCGGGACTTCGTGGACCGGATGTTGGCCGCCGCCGGGCGGATGCGCCGGCTCATTGACGACCTCCTCACGTTCTCACGGGTGACCACGCAACGGCGCCCGTACAAGCGGCTGGACCTGGAGCGCCTGGTGCGCGAGGTGGTGTCGGACCTGGAGGTGCGGATCACGCAGGCGGGCGGGACGGTTCACGTCGGCCCGCTGCCGGACCTGGACGCGGACCCGAGCCAAATGCGCCAACTGTTTCAGAACCTGATCGCCAATGCGGTAAAATTCCATCGACCGGGCGTGCCGCCGGTGGTTACAGTCGAGGGCGAGCCGTTCACCCGGGCGCCCGCCGAACCGGGCGATGGCGAACCGGTCCCGATGGTGCGCGTCACGGTGCGCGACAACGGGATCGGGTTCGACGAGAAGTACCGGGACCGGATCTTCGACGTGTTCCAGCGGCTGCACGGTCGGGACGAGTACGAGGGTACCGGGGTCGGGCTGGCCATTTGCCGCAAGATCCTTGAGCGGCACGGCGGCACGATCACGGCCCACAGTAAAGAAGGGGAAGGGGCCACGTTTGTGGTCACTCTCCCCGCGCGCCAAC
Source organism: uncultured Frigoriglobus sp. (assembly GCA_964495365.1). Lineage (GTDB taxonomy): Bacteria > Planctomycetota > Planctomycetia > Gemmatales > Gemmataceae > Gemmata. The sequence continues at coordinate 7,179 of CAZBXY010000311.1, forward strand.
ATAACCCCCGTGAGGCGATCACCGACGATGTCCAACCGGAGCAAACCGATCACCATATTGATGGCCGATGATGACCCGGACGACCGCCAGTTGACCAAGGAGGCGTTCGAGGAGAACCATTTGGCCAACGATTTGCGGTTCGTGGAGGACGGCGAGGAACTGCTCGATTACCTGCGCCAGCGCGGCAAGTACGCGGCGGAGGGGGTGGCCCCGATGCCCGCGCTGATCCTGCTGGACCTCAACATGCCCCGCAAGGACGGGCGCGAGGCGCTCCAGGAGATCAAGTCCGACCCGCGGTTACGGAACATTCGGGTCATCGTGATGACGACCTCGAAGGCCGAGGAGGACGTGGTCAAGAGTTACGACCTGTCGGCCGCGTCGTACATCACCAAGCCGGTGACGTTCGAGCGACTGGTGGAGGTGGTCAAGACGCTGGGCAAGTACTGGCTGGAGATTGTGGAACTGCCGCCCGGCAACGGCAACGGCAGCGGCGCCCCGCCCCCGGCGCCGTAGCTCGGCTTTTTCTTTTGTGGCACAGGCTTTCGAGCCTGTGCGCCAGTCAGCTATCCGGCGCACAGGCTCGAACGGTTCCCAGGTTGGCTTGACGAGCCGCTCCTTGTGGGGCGGCTCGTTAATGCACACTGCACCTTCATGGGAACCGCTCGAGAAAGCCGGTGCCACGAGAAGAAAGCAGAAAGACGATAGCAAAGGATCTTCCGTGGAACCGCAATCCGCTCCCGTTCGCGTGCTCCTGATCGACGACGACCGGGACGATTACGTTCTCACACGCGAGTTCCTCTCCGAAATTTCCGGCGCCCGGTTCGACCTGGACTGGATTCCCGAATACACCGCCGGCGTCGAGGCGGTGTGTGCCGGCCGGCACGACGTGTTCCTGGTCGATTACCGACTCGGCGCGAAAACCGGCATCGACCTGTTGCGCGAGACCCGCGACCGCGCCGGCTGTCGCTCCGGCCCGGTGATCCTGTTCACCGGGCAGGGGCGCTCGCGCACCGACATGGAGGCCCTCGACGCCGGGGCCGACGACTACCTGGAAAAGTCGGGACTGACGCCTTCGCTGCTCGACCGCTCGATCCGGTTCGCCATCGTCCAGCACCGGGCCGCGGCCGAGCTGGAGCGCAAGGTGAAGGAGCGGACCGAGGAACTGGCCCGGGCCAACGCGGCGCTCCGCGACGCGGACCGGCGCAAGGACGAGTTCCTGGCGACCCTCGCGCACGAGCTGCGCAACCCGCTCGCGCCGATCCGCAACGCGCTGGAGATCATGCGGCTGGCCAACGACACCGGCGCCACGGTGCGGCGCCAGCGCGAGCGGCTCGACCGGCAGGTGGCTCAGCTCATGCGGCTGGTGGACGACCTGCTCGATGTGTCCCGCATCACCACCGGCAAACTGCGCCTGGCGCCCGAACCGCTCACGATCCAGGAGGTGGTGGAGGCGGCGCTGGACATGAGCCGGCCGCAGATCGAGAAGGCGAAACTGGAACTGACCGTGGACGTTCCGGCCGAGCCGGTCGAACTGACGGGCGACCGCGTGCGACTGACGCAGGTGTTCACGAACATCCTGAACAACGCGGCGAAGTTCACCGAGCCGGGCGGGCGCGTGTTCCTTTCCGTCGCCGCAACCGCCGGCCGCGTGGCGGTGACGGTGCGCGACACCGGGGTGGGGATCCCGGCCGACGTGATGCCGGTGCTGTTCGGGCTGTTCACGCAGGTGGACCGGTCGCTCAACCGCTCGCAGGGCGGGCTGGGGATCGGGCTGGCGCTGGTGCGGCGGCTGGTGGAGCTGCACGAGGGCACGGTGACGGCGCACAGCGACGGCCCGGGCAAGGGGGCGACGTTCACGGTGACGCTCCCGGTACAGAGGTCCGCCACCTGAACCGCGTCGCGTCACACCAGCACGTCCTTGTTGTCGAACGTTACGCGCCGCCGGCCATCGTGCGCCGGAGCCAGGCGCGGGCGTAGTTCCAGTGCCGGTCGGCGGTGCTGGTCGAGACGCCCAGCGCGGTCGCGGCCTCGTCGGCAGTGAGTCCAGCAAAGTACCGGAGTTTCACCAACTCGGCCTTCTCCGGGTGAGCTTCCGCGAGCCGGTCGAGCGCCTCGTGGAGCGCGAGCAGTTCGTCGTCGGAGGCCGGGGCAGCGAGGCGGTCGGGGTCGAGGTCCTCGCGCTCGCGTTGCCCACCTCGCTTGAGTGCCCGTCGGCGGCGGGCC
>CAZBXY010000312.1:0-9316 GCA_964495365.1 uncultured Frigoriglobus sp.
CACACCGGCCGTTCGCCAATACGGCTTGCTTCTCTTCCTTCGGCGGCGCCCAGAACGGGCTGAGGCGCCGCATCTTGTACAGCAGTTTCTCGCGGACCTCGCCGGTCGCGGTCTCCAGTTTCTCCTTGATCTTCTTCATCTTCTTCTTGCGCGCGTAGCGCCGATCCAGTTCGATTCGCCGCTCGACCATATACTGCACTCCGTGAAAGAGCCGTTTCGCACGTAAAGCCGATGACACAAACTTACACGCCGACGCCCCCGGCGACAAGCGCCGCGGCCGGTTCGCTCCGCCGGGTTCTCGTCACGATGTGGGCCATCGCCACACTCGGGGCGCTCGGGTTCATCGCGGTGATCGGCACCAACGCCCCTTACGCCGACGAGTGGGAGTTCGTCCCGGCACTGCTGGGCGAAGAACCGGCGGGGCCGTGGCTGTGGGAACAGCACAACGAACACCGGCTGCCCCTTCCGCGAGCGGTCTACCTCGGCCTCTTCAAACTCACGCACGACTTCCGCGCCGGAATGGTCCTCCAGGTCGCGATGCTCTCGGCCCTCGCCCTGTATCTGATCCGGCTCGCCGAGCAGCTTCGCGGGCAGCCGCACTGGGCCGATGGCTTTTTTCCGGTCTCGTTGTTGCACACGGGACACTGGGAGAATTTCGTGATGGGTTATCAGGTGTGCTTCGTGCTATTCGCGGTACTCGCGACCGGGCTGGCAGTGGTGGCGCTCCGAACGACGCGCGAAAACGCCTTCCGCTCGGGTCTGATCGCCGGCGTATTGTTAGTGCTGCTCGCGCTCACCGGGGGCTCCGGGCTGGCGGTCGTCCCGCCGGTCGCGGGGTGGCTGCTGTTCGTTGCGGGACGTGTGTGGCGAACTGACTCGAAGGGTCGCGCGCTCCTGTTGTTGGTCCTCGCGGTGGTGCCGGTTGTGTACCTCGGCGCGTACTTCGTCAATTACCACAAGCCGGACCATCACCCGGCGCCGAGTTCGGACCCGCTCGCGGTCGGGCGCGTTGCGGGCGAAGTCCTGTCGGTGGCGCTGGGGATCGGCGTGAGCGAGGTGTGGTGGGTTGTGTTCCCCGCGGTACTCGCGCTCGGAACCGCGACGCTCGTTCTGCTCCTGCGGCAGTGGAAGGAGCCGGGCGAGCGCCTCGCGATCGTGGGATTGATCGCGGTCGCGGCCGGGGTGACCGGGGTCGCGGTGGCGATCGGGGTCGGGCGCGGCGGATGGGGCGGCGGGATGGGGCTGTGGTCGCGGTACGCGCTACTCGCCTGGCCGCTCCTCGCGACCGCGTACCTCGTGTGGGTGAAGCTCGGGCGCAAGTGGGTGCCGATCGGGCTGTGCGTCGCGGCGGCGCTGGCGTTCCCGGCGAACACCGGGTTCGGCATGGGCAACGGGGCGAAGATCTTCGGCGACTACGCGGAAATCGAGGCGCAGGCGCGATCCGGGCTGACCGCCGAGCAGATCGCGCGGGGCGACGTGTTCTCCAACAGCCACCACGCCAGCCAGGCGGACCGGGCGGCCCGCGCGATCCCACTGTTGCGCCGCGCCCGCGTCGGCATCTTCGCGAGGTAACGACCGATGCTCGACATCAGCGTGTGGTGGTGGGTCGGCGGCGCGGTCGTCGTCATCGTCTTCGCAGTGCTCGCGGGGCGGTGGCTGTACCTCCTGGGCCACGCGGTTCACGTCGAGCGGTGCCGCGAGCTGTTCCGGCTCCAGCACGAGCGGTTCGAGGAGCAACTCCTGAAGGCGGCCTCCTCAACCGGGTTGCCGCGCGGGCTGCGGTGGGTCGCGTGCCGCATCACCGGCGACGCGGTGCTGGTGCGCGACACCGCGACCGGCGGGATCGTCGCCCTGGTGCCGGTGCAGATCGATTTCGTGCCGATCGAGGGGTCGGACATGGAAGACGTGCCAGCGGCGAAGGAACCGCGCCCGGCGACCGCGGTGTTCACGTTCCACGGCGGTGGGTGGCACACCGCCGGCCGCGTCGTATTCAACCACACCCCCGACCAGACGGTGACCGCGTTCCCGGAGCTCCAGCGGCTGCCGGACCACGTGTGACGTTCGCGCTCGCGTCATGCGCCGCAAGGAAAAACAAGTGATTGGTTCCGAAGAGCGCCAAAGGGCGCCAAAGGGCGCCAAAGGGCGCCACGTGGCGCCCTTTGGTCAAACCCTAGAATTTCTAGGGTTTCGTGCGTGTTAGCGCCGAAGAGCGCCAACTCTCTACTCCCGCCCTTAACTAGACAATTGTGGACTATACTCGTCGCTTACCTCTGGCTCATCGTCTGCGGGCCGGTGGGAATCCTCTTCTCCCGCACCATTCACCGCTACAACCGCTTCCTCGGCGTTCCCCAACACATCCCCACAGGCCGGCATAGCGTCGTCGCACTTCGGGCGCTCGGCGCTGCCTTTCTGCTTGCCGGTATATTGGGCCTCAGGTATGGCTCGTAAAGGAACGTCACTAATCGTCGGGCAGAAGTGCGAGTTGCCCAACGAATCAACCTAAAAAGGCATTCGTTGGGCAGAGCCACAATTTTGCGTATCGGGCGAAATGGAAACTGTGCGTTTCTGTCTCACGCGCAGCGCTCGACCTGTTCCGCGCGGGTCGGGGCGCTGACGCGGGCTTCGATCACCTGCGGGCGCACAGCGCCGCTGGCCCGGTCCAGGGCCGCTTGCAGCCCGCGGTTCCACGCCTCCGCGTTGTAACGGTCGCGCACGTCCGCGCGGGCCGTGCGCCCGAGCCGCCGGCGGAGCGTTTCGTCCTCCACCAACCGCGACACCGCCTCCACGATGCCCGCGACCACTTCCGGGTCCGGGGTGTACATCACCTCGTAGTTCTCGCGCAGCATCCCGGCCTCCGGGTCGGCCCACGACGCTTTTCCGCCGCGCCCGCGCACGACCAGCCCGTTCCGCCCGTCTTCGAGGTACTCCTCCATCCCCCACCCGTCGGAGCCGACGACCGCGAGGCCGTGTGCCATCGCTTGCAAGAGCGAGACGATGTGAACCCGGGCCGCCGGGAGCAGGAAAATGTGGCTGTTGGCGTGCAGCTCGGACATTTCCTCGTTCGTCAGGAACCGGTTCACGAGCCGGACCCAGCCGCTCTCCAGGATGCGCTGATAGTGGTCGTCGAAGACGGGCAGGGCCGTTCGCATCGTGAGCCGCAGTTGCGGATACCGCTCGTGCAGGATCGCGAACGCTTCGAGCACGTCCAGCCCGCCGCGGACGTAGAAGTTCTCCGGCACCTGGCACCACGAGTTAATGAACAGCAGGTGGATCGTCTCATCCTCGGGCCGCGGTTCGTGCTTCTGCCAGCGGTCCGGCAACTTCACGCCGAGCGGGGCGTAAATTACTTTCTGGGTGATGATCTCGCTCTGGAACAGAGCGGGAATCAACTCCGCGGTCGAGCGCATGTGCGTGAGGATCGCCTTGCAGTGGTCCGCTTCGAGCAGCGCCTTGACGATCGGGAAGTACGGCGACTCGGCCAGCGCCATCTCGCAGGTGTGCCCGTTCTGCACGAGCGGGTAGAAGAGCGTCGTCGGGTCTTCGATCTCGATCACCCACGGGTTCTGCCCGAACGTGTACGGCATACTCGTGAGGAACGTCAGTTCCTGCTTGCCGATGAGCAACTGCGATTGGAGGTGCCGCGTCTGGAGGAACCGCAGTACGGACAGCGGGCGGCACCCCTTGCGGAGCAGGTAGAGCGCCAGCCGCACGAACGCGACGAACACGACGATTCGCGAGGCGAGCGTCACCCCGCGCCGGGGCATCAGGAACGTGAACGGCACGCGGGCCGCGAAGAACGCGGTGCGCGCCGTCTTGTAGACCTTCAGCCCCAGCGCGATTGCCGCCGCGCGCAGTTTGCTCGCCGCCGGCGACAGAACCTTCTGGTGTTTGGCCGGCGGGGCCGAGCGGGTGAACTGGTAGCCGGCGGGCGGGTTCCCGGTGTGCTGGAACTGCGGGTGAAGGCCGCAGTTACCCGATACTGCGAAGATCGGCAGCCAGCCGGCGAACTCCACCGAGGCGCCACTGGTGACCCGCCGCACGATCGGTTCGAGTTCCTCGCGGGTCGGGGCGCTCAGCACGCCGTACCGCTGCCGATCCACTTCCAGATCGAGATCGACCGCGCCGGCCGACTGCGGCACCGCGAAGAAGTGGTCGCGGTGCCGGAACAGGTCGTACCCTTCGATTTCACCGACCGCTTCGGGCCGCAGCGACCGCTCGTCCACGGCATCGACGAGCCGCTGCGCCTCTTCCAGTGTCATCGCGGAAATGACCGCCGCGTGTCGATCCAGAATTCCCGGCGTCAGCAGCAGGCGCTCGACATCCGTGGTCGGCGGGATGGCGTGAACGCGCCCGTGCGTGCGGATCAGCCGGAAGCCCTTGTATGACTCCGGGAACGGAACTTTTTCGCGAAGGCCCAGGGACATGGGAACGTCTCGGTGGAGTATAAATTTCCGTCCGCCGACGGTTCCGGGGTTAGAACCCCCGGGTCGCGGTCGTGTGCGATCGGCTCACGCGAACACGGACGCGAGGTTCCGCTGAATGCGCCGCAGCACGCGCCCTGGGAGCCGGCGCATCGGCTGGGCGCGGACCTTGCGCCACGTCACCCCGACCTTCTCGCCCAGTGTCTGCCGGCGCAGGTCGGTGCCGTACATCATGTTCAGATAGACGTTGCGCGCCTGTCGGCGGACGAGTTCGAACCAGTAGCGATTCCGCGGGCCGACGTTGTTGGTCAGTTCCATGTTGTTGTACGTCGGGGCCGCCCCGGTGCTCGCCGGCCGGTCGCAGCACCCGCCGCGTGTGTAGAACGGCTCGTGCTGCTTCCAGATCACCACCCCGTACAGGTCGTACAGCGCCACCGACAGGCCCATCAGCCAGCTATCGACGTTCGCCTGCCAGCCAAAGTTCTGACACACCTCGATCAGCCTGGCGCTGATAACGGGGGACCACGGTCCGAACGACACGACCCACTGCCGGATCATGTGTTCCTGCTCGTACACGCCGGCGAACGCCTCGATCGGCGGGCGCACGTGGCCCAACATGCAGAACTCGTCCTTCACACTGAGGATTTCCGAGACGAACCCCGAGCGGTTGAAGAAGAAGTCGTCGGCGGTCATCAGGCAGAACCGCGACCGCGGGTCGCGGTTGGCGAACATGTACTCCTGCGCGTGGTGCAGGGCGTGGCGCCCCTCGCCCCGCGACCAGGTGAAGGTGCGCACCGAGAAGGGGTACTTGGCGAAAAAACTGTCGGGCAGGCGCTGGTCGTCGTCGGAATCGAACTTGATGAGGAACTCGAGCTGCTCGCGCTCGACGGGCGTGGTGCATTCGACGGCCGAATCGAGGAGCCGCTGGAGGCCGCAGTCGGGGTTGTCCTTCGCCCGCGAGCAAAAGAGGACGCTAATCATGGGCACGTACCGTCCTGGTAGTTCGCGCGACCTCGTGCCGCGCGCCCGATTGTGACAAGGGCGGCAAGGTACACCGGCGGGGCGAAACGCGTCAAGCCGGACCCGGGGCGCCTCCGGGCGACGCCACCTCCAGGGTGATGTAACAGGGGCCCGCTCCGGAACGCAATCAACACGCTCTAACTCGCTGGCGGCTCCGGCCCCGGCTTGGCTTTGGGCTTGCGGAGCCGGGCCTTGGCCCGCAGCCGCTTCCGCAGGCGCCAGTAGATGCGGATCAACAGGAGCTGGATCGACAGCAACCCGAAGACGGTGACCGTCTTCCCGTGCGGTCGGTAGACGCCGCCTGCGTCGGTTGCGGCGGCGAAGAACTGGTAAATGCTGGTCGAGAGTACCCACACGAGGAACCCCGGACCGAGGATCATGAGCGCCTTGTCTCCGAAATCGATGGCCTTGTCGTCTTTCACCGACCGCGACAGCTCCTTCAAGTAGATCGGCCAGAGGATCGAGATCACTCCGGCCAGGAGGGTCGCCACCCCGAACCCGAAAGAGACGGCCCGGGCGTGTGGGTCGCGCCGGACCGGGGTGCCGGTCCGGAGGTCGCGGACGTCCCTCAGCGCCTTGCGGAGTTCCGCTTGTTGTTGCGGGGTCAGTCCCCGGGCCAGTTCGGGCGGCAGCTCGGGGCCGTCGGTTTGCGCCGGCGGGTTGGCCGCGATCCCGATCGCGGTCACCACGACCACCAGCAGGAGGGCGCCCTCGATCCCGACGCAGGTCCACAGGAGCGGGCGCGGCCCCCACTGTCGGGGGACGTGCCGGAGGTTCGTCTTGGCGTAGATCCGGAACCCGCCGACGAGTAGCCCGATCGCCATCCCCGCGTACAGTTCCGCCGGCGAGTACGCCCGCCGGACGATTCGGTCGGCGATCTCGCCGCCGACCAGTTCGGCCATCGTCAGGGCCGCGGCCACGATACACAGCAACAGCCCGAACCGGACGCGGGTCCACTCCGCGGCGTACTCCCAGGGCGCTTTGATCCGCGGGGCCGGTTCGTCCGGCTGTTCGGTCTCTTCGGGCTGTTCGGTCTCGTCGGTCTCTTCGGCCTCTTCGGCGGCTTCTTCGGCGGCTTCTTCCTCGTCGGCCGGGTCACCCGGGATCGTGACCGTGGCGCCGCACTTCGGGCAGTCGATGGTGGCGCCCGGGTCGCCGTCCGATTTCAGCCGGGCGCCGCAGTCGGGGCACGCGAACCGGGTCGTCGCCATGATGCCGCCCGTTCGGGATCGGGGGAACGGATGGTGGTTCAGATTTGCGAGGCTAAACGATGTCGTTCGCGGTCGCAAGCCTCGGCTCGACCGATTCCCGAGTCACGGCTTGTTGACAATTCAAGACAAAATGTCTACATTCGAACCGGGGTCGGCCCGGGGCGCACTCCCATCCATTCGGAGGACCGCTGATGAAGCCGATCTGTCTGACGCTGGTGGCGGCCGTTCTGATCGCGGTCGCGTCCGGTCCGGGTGTCCCGGCCGCTCAAGAGAAGAAAGACGACAAGAAGGCGACTCCGGGCGACACGAAGGTCGTCAAGCGGGTCTGGTTTCCCCGGTTCACGCCGGACGGCGCGACGGTCCTCACGGCCCACGGCGGCTGGGACAAGAAGGAAGGCGGCGAGGCCCGGCTGTTCGCGGCCAAGGACGGGGCGGTGCGGCACGTCTTCCCGCACGCCCGCGGCGTCCGCTCGGTGGCGTGGGCGCCGAAGGGCGGCCTGTTCGTCACCGGCGCGTACGGGGACGGGATCCGGGGGTTCGACGCGAAGGAGAAGAAGGAGCTGTTCCACCTCGCCGCGGGCAAGTCGGTCGATAACGTGCGGATCACCTGGGACGAAAAACTGTTGGTCGTGTCGTTCGGGTCGGGCGACATCCGGCTGTACGACCTCGCGAGCCGCAAGCAGGTGCATCACTTCGACGTGGTTCACGACGGGGGCGTCTGGGGCATGGCGCTGTCGGCCGACGACGCGCTATTGGTCACCGGGGGCAAGGACAACTTCGCGAACGTGTTCGACCTGCGGACGCGGAAGCGCTTGCACGTGCTGAAGCACCCCGGCGAGGTGAACGGGCTGGCGTTCACGCCGGACGGGCGCCACCTGGCGACCGGCTGCACCGACTCGCGCATCCGCGTTTACGACACCCGGACCGGCGAGCGGGTGGCACTGGTGAAGGGGCACGACCGCGGCACCGTGACCGACCTTCAGTTCACCTCCGACGGCAAGCTGTTGGCGAGCGCGGGGATGGACGGCACGGTGCGCCTGTGGGACACGTCGGATCCGAAGAACCCGTCGGAGACGAAGGTGCTGAAGGCCCACACGGGCGCGGCGTTCGGCGTGGCGATCTCGCCGGACGACCGCCTGTTGGTGTCGGCCGGATGGGACGATCAGGTGCGGATGTGGGACGTGAAGACGGGCGAACCGGTGTGGACGTGGAAGCGGGAGTGACGCCGTGCGAACGGGCGGGAGAAACTGTTAAGCCCGCCCCTGCCAGATGGTCGGATCGCGGCTGGTGTGGAACACCGCGATGACCTCGACGCGGTCCGCGTGCGGGCGGTAGAAGACACAGTAGGGAAATCGGCGCACGACCGCCTTGCGGATGTCGGCGAAGACGACTTGGTGAATGAGTGGGTTGGCGGCGAGTCGGTCGAGAACGCGCTGAACCTCGGCGGCAAAGTCGGCTCCCAAACCCGCACGCCGACCGTCGTAGAAATCGAACGCCTCGTCGAACTCGGCCTCCGCTTCGGCCCGCAGAACGATGGGGAGGCTCATTTCCGCGCCCTCGCCAGCGCGCGGGCCTTGATGACCTCCCACGGGGTCACCGCGTCCGGCCGGGCGATGCTATCGGCCAGCCGTCGTTCCAACTCCGCCCGCTGCGCCGGCGGCAGCGGTGCGGCTTCGACCTCGCGCGCCACGCTATCCCAGATCGCTTCCGCGACCGCGAGCCGGTCTTCCGCGGGGAGTTGATCGATACCGAGTTCTTGTAATGTGGGTGCCATCGTGACCTCTGTGGGTGAATTTGAGTTTTGTATCGTACCGACGGTCGCCTCGTTGCCACGTGACAGCATGGCGAGCCGCGAGGACAAGTCTCGGGTCACTGTAGGTACGCCGGAAGTGCGAGCCGTACAACCAAGCCCACCTGCGTACCGGCTGAAGGTTAGAAGAAGGCGTTGCCAACGGGCTTTTTGTAATGCCTGCACATCGCCTCCTCGGCGGCACGGAGCGAGTCGAACGAGGAGCCAAGCAATTCCTCACACTCCGCCACGGTGTACAAGTCCACATCCCAACTCAAGTAGCTTGAGTCGTTCGCTGCTAACACGGTGGCGAATCGGCTGGGTTTGGTTGACCTGCTGCTGAGAATATGCTTCCGCATACGGTCACCAACACTCTGACGGTGTGCCAGACCCACCTTGACTACCTGCCGCTGGCCATCGTGCATCCCCCAGACCACGTACACCAAGTTGTGAAGGTTGGAACGCTGCAAGGCTTCTCGGATCGTCACGCGGTTTGACATGCGATATTCTCCAAGGTCGATCTCGATATAAGCTTGAGTGACGGCTGCGCGTGAGGACCGACCGGTGGGGCAGCCTGACGCGCACGACGCTCGAACGGGCGCGTCACTTCTCCAACCCCAAAAACCGCTGGTTGGTGTCGAAGCGGCCGGCGAAGGCTTTGTTCGTCAGGTAGTTCGCGCGGGTGTGGCGCGCGGTGCCCTGACCGGTGATCGCCACCAGCATTTCCTCCGCGTGCAGTTCGGAGGCGAGCTGGGCGTCGTGTTCGCCCAGGATGATCCGCCAACTGTGGCGCGAGGCGTGTCCCGGCACCCCGAACGCCTGCAGCACCGCGGCGTTGTTCACCAGCGATTCCCAGTTGTTCGGGTACAGCTTCA
>CAZBXY010000313.1:0-9288 GCA_964495365.1 uncultured Frigoriglobus sp.
GACCCGCAGTACGCCGCGAGCCACCCGCACGGCTGGAGGGCTATCTCCAACAGGACGCTGAACGGCATGATCTCGCCGCGGTTCGCGCCGAAGTACCACGCATCGGCGGGAACGGTGTACTCGGCGGTACACGCGGCCCCGGCCTTGAGCTTGAACGGCTCGCCGGTCACCGCGGTGATGCAATCGAGGAACTGGTACGGCGGTCCGGGCAACCTGGCAATGACGCGCTCGCTGTCGAAGATGCGATAGGGTTCGCCGAACGCTTCGGACGGCTTGCCGTTGGAGTACGCGAGAATCTTCGCGCTATCGTAGAGGGCGCGCGAAGCAGACCCCTCCCCAACCCCTCCCCCAAGGGGAGAGGGGCTTAAAACCGAAGCAAGCTCTCTTGTTCCCCCTTCCTTTCCAGGGAAGGGGGTTAGGGGGTTAGGTTGCCTTTGTGCCCACACTGCCTCCAACTTCGCCCGATCCAGTCCACTCATCCGTAGTGTCATGTTCGTGATTTCGACGATCGGTTTGCCGTCGGCGTACATCAGCGCGTCGGCGATGCAGAACGGCTCCGGCCGGTAGCCCAGGTCCTTCACCGTCACTTCGTAAGTCACGGTCTTGGTCGTCGCGATCACTTGCCCGCGGCACTTCAAGCGGCTGTTCACGCCCGGCACCGGCTCGTGAACCACTTCGTCCGCTTCGCCCACCCAGCCGAGCCGCATCAGCAGCACGCGGAGCGTGTGCAGGCAGCACTCGTACATGAGCGTGCCGGGCATCACCATGTCGTCAACAAAGTGACACGTCAGGAACCAGTCGTCCGGGTGGATGTCGAACTCGGCGCGCACGAACCCGATCCCGAACCGGCCCCCCTGCGGGTCAATCAGTGGCACGCGATCCACGAGCCGCAACATGCCGCCGGGGATCGTCGCGGGTTGCGTCAGATTCGCCCGCGCGAATTCCGGCCCGAACGCGGTCACCAGATCGCCCGCCCGCAGCGCGTCCACTTGTGCGGACGTGAGTGAACACCGCGCTTGCGCCACGAAGTCGCGCCAGTCGGCCGGCCGCTTGCCGGGCCGGCGCTGCTTGTCGAGCGTCGTCTGAACGATGCCCTTCCCGGCCGCGAGCGCCTCCGCGGTGAAGAACCCGGCGACGCCGTTTCGCATCGTGATGAGCGGTTCGCCGTTCACCGTGCCATCAAACCAGAAGTGGAACAGCCACGAGTCGCCCTGCTTCACGAACTTGTCGATGTGGATGTCGTACACGACCGTTTCGCCGGCGGCGGGCAGCCCGCGGTGGAAGGACACGACCGCGTCGAGCAACCGGTACACCGCAAGCCCGCGGGTCTGGAAGTCGATGCCGAGGTAGCCCGACAGGAACAGGTCGGCCTGCCCGGCTTCGACGCAGATCGCGGTCGGGATGCGGTTCGATTGCAAATACCAGCGGTCCGCGCGAACGGTGTGTTCGGTGACGACGCGACCGGTCGTCATCGACTTCGGCTCGCCCTCGATGAGCGTGATGCGATCCACGAGTTGGAGCGGCCCGTCGGGGAGCCGTACGCGGGTGGGGAACGTGTCCACCTCGGCGAACAGCGGCCCGAGCGCGTCGGCCACCAGCCCCGCGGCGAACGCGCAGCACTGCTCGTAGGTCAGGGCGCGCGGCGGAGACGAATTTCCCCCTTCCGGCGTGTCTGGTTGTAAAACTTTCCACGTGGAAACTCGACCCATCTTAACATTTTCGGGGGTCGCGGGAGTCGGTCCGGCGAGTTCGGGAAGCCCCGCGAGAGTGCCGCCGCCGCCCATCCACGCACCGAGCAGCGCTGTCTGAAATCGCACGACGCTCGCCGCGGAGTCCATCAGCTTCTGGTTGACGCGCAGGAACGTCTCCTGCGCCTGCATGTTCAGCACCTGGATGTGCGCCGCGGACTCGATCAGCGGGGCGACGGCATAATCGAACGTCGGCGCGAATGCGGGCGCGTCTTGTTCTTGACCTCCCCCCTTGAGGGGGAGGTCGCTTCGCGCAGCGAAGCGGGTGGGGGGTAAGGGCGACACCAGAGAGCTTGGAGCGATTTCAGTTGGATCGCTTTCTTTCGTTCCGTGTTGGCGCTCACCCCCCACCCGCCGTTGCGAGGACGCAACGGCGACCTCCCCCTCAAGGGGGGAGGTCAAAAACGGGGGTCGCAGTCCAACCGGGATCACCACCTCGTTGCGCCGCTTCGCGTCCGGTTCGCGGTGGCCGACACACTTCGTTTCGGTGCCGTACAGCGCCGCGAGATCGACCGGTACGCGCTCTGCGGCGAGGTGCGCGACGAGCCGCAACACCTGCGAAACCGCGTCCTGCCGCGCCGCGTGGGCCGCCCGCGCGAGGTGCGGGCGCGCGCCGAGGATCGTCGCGATCATCCGCGAACACGAGTTGCCCGGCCCGACCTCCACGAACACGCGAACGCCGTCGCGATAGGCAGACTCGATCACTCGCGGAACATCGATCGGCCCGACCAGTCCAGACGTGATCGAATCGGCGCACGATTTTTCGCCCGGTGCGTACTTCTTGCCCCACGCTCCGCTGTAGACCGTCACCGCGTCCGGCGGGGTGACCGGCAGCGTGTGCAGCTCGCGGTACGGCCCTTCCACCGGGCGCCCCGCGTCGCAGTGGGCGAGCGTCACGCCTTCTAACAGATGAAGGGGTTTATTGATGGCCGCGGCGAGCTTCTCGACATCAGCGCGACGGCCGCCGATCACGCACTCGGTCGGCGTGTTCACGATGAGCAGGTACGCGAGCAACCCCGGGCGCAGCGCCGCGGTCACGTCGTCCGGGGTGGCGGAAATGATCCCGCTCACCCAATCGACCGGCTCGGTCGGCGGAACGCCCCAGTGAACGCGGGCCGAGTCGTGGGGCGGGGCGAGGTCGGAGGCGAACAGCGTGGACCGCTGCATCCGGCGGTACATCTCGTCGCGGGTGCGCCACGCGCGGACCCCGAACAGCCCGGCCGATTCGCCGAGGCTCAGCCCGATCATCGCGTCGGCCCGCACACCGAGTGACACCACGATGTCACTCACCAGCGATCCGACCGCGACCTGCCCGAACATGAGGTCGCGGGCCGACGCCTCCGCGGTCCGGTCGGCCCAGAAGAACTGCGGGGCGAACTGGTCGCGGAGCCGCTCGCTCTCCGCGTGCTGGCGCCGCAGCACCTCGGGCCAGTGGGCCGAGAGGTCGCGGCCCATCCCGTCGAACTGGTTGCCGCTCCCGGGGAACACGAGCGCCACTTTCGCCCGCGGGCCGAGTGGCTTGGGGCTAAAGAACACGCGATCCCGCAGCGCCGGCTTCGCGGTTGCCGGGAGCGTTGCGGTCGGGTCGGCGCGAATCGATTCGCCGGCGAACGCGAGTTGCTCGACCAGCTCGGCCGCCGACCGCGCGACACACGACACGGCGAACCGGTGCGCTGCGGTCGGTGGCGCAGCACGAAACCACTCGCGGGCCAGCGCCTCGATGTTGCGTGCTTCGCGTTCGGCCGCGTACGCCGCAAGTTGCTCCAACCCCGCGAGCAACGCCTCCGGGGTGTCGCCTTCGGTCACGAACACCGCTTCGTCGCGCGCGCCGAGCGGTTGCTCGCGCTCCGCGGTGCGGCCGGAGGTGTGCGCGGTGTACTCTTCGAGGATGAACGCGAAGTGCGAGCCGTCCGCGCCGGCCGCGGTGACCCGCGCGCGCCGCGGGCGGTCGCCGCGGTTGTGGAGCCAGTATTGCGGCGAAGAACCGGGAAGTACCTCCTGATAGAGCGCGACGCACGCCTTCACGAGCGACACCGCGCCCGACGCGGCGCCGGCCGCGCCCACGTCCGCGCTTGCCTCAAACTCGATGGAAGGTTCTTCGGACGCGCCCGGCGCGGCGCGGCGCAAGGCCTCCTTCTCATCAGAAGCGACCCCGACCTCGCGAATCACTGCGTAAATGCGGTCGCCGGCCTGCTCGGCGTCGGCCAGGCGCTTCAGCACGAGCGCGACGGCCCCATCGGCGGGCCGTTGGGTTTCGCCCGGCAGCACCAGCCGCGGGTCGCCGGCGAGATCGACCCCGCCGACCAGTACGCGGTCGAGTTCGTGTGTCTGGAGGGCGCGCACGCCGAGTTCGATGGCCCGCGCCGCAGAGCCTTCCTCGCTGCAAACGGTGTGGCTCGGCCCGCCGAAGTGGAACGCCCGCGCGATGCGGCTCGCCGCGATGCTGCCCAGCGCGCCCATCGTACGGTTCGCGCTCAGTGGCGGCGAAGCGGCGTCCGGGTTTCCGCCCGCGCCGATCGTCGCCCACCGCAGGTGGAAGTTCGTCGTGTTGAGGTCGAGGCCCAGCCCGATGAACGTGCCGGTGGTGGGCGCGTCGCACCCGGACCCACCCTCGGGGCTCGCGCCGCGCGCGTCGTCGAGCGCTGCGGCGGCGACCTGGAGCATCAGCAATTGCTGCGGGAGCGTTTCCTCCAGCTCCTTCGGCGGGATGCGAAACCGGTCGATCGGGAGCTTCAGTTCCTCAATGAGGAAGCCCGGCGGGCACGGGGAGCCCGCGAGCGCCCAGCCGTTTGTCTTCGCGCGCGGTTCGGCCGCGTCGCCGTTCAGCAAGTGCTCCTGAAGGGCGCGGGCGTCCTCCCACGGGCCGACGTGTGCCGCCAGCCCGACCACCGCGACCGGCCCCCCGGCGCGCGCCGGAGCGGGCGCCGCGCCGCGGGCCTGCGCCGTCGTGACCAGTTTCGGCGAACTCGTCCCCGGTTCGGCGCGCCGCGCGGCCGGCTTCGGGGCGCCCCCGGCCCACTCCTCGACCAACAGGTGCGCGTTCACCCCGCCGAACCCGAACCCGCTCACCGCGGCGCGGCGCGGCTCAATCGCGCTCCTCCGCGCCCACCGCTCCGGCGCGCTCAGTACCTTGAACGGGCCGTTCGCGTACCGCAGCCCGCTCGCCGGCTCGGCGAAGTTCGCCTGCGGCGGCAACTGCTCCGCTTGCATCGCGAGCAGCACTTTGGTGAGCGCCGCGGCCCCGGCGCCGGTGAGCAGGTGGCCGACCGTGGACTTCACCGAGCCGATCGCACACTGCCGCGGCGCCCAGCCCGATTCGCCCCACAATTCCCGCAAACTGTCGAACTCGATCGCGTCGCCGACGGGCGTTCCGGTCGCGTGGCACTCGATCAGCTCCACGTCCTGCGGCTTCCACCCGGCGCGGTCGTAGGCCGTCCGCATCGCCCGCAACTGACCCTCTTTGGCCGGCGCCAGCAGGTTGCCGTGCATGTCGTTGGACAGCCCGACGCCCGCGATGATGGCGTGGATCGTGTCGCCGTGCTTGAGCGCGTCGGGCAGCCGCTTGAGGACGAACACGCCCGCACCCTCGCCCACGACGAGGCCGTCGGCCCGCGCGTCGAACGGCGAACACCGGCCGCTCGGCGCGAGTGCGCGGAGCTGCGCGAAGCCCATCTGCGTGTACTGGCAGTCGGGGCGCGAACACCCGCCGGCGAGCATCGCGTCGGCGCGGCCCGCGAGCAGTTCGTCGCACGCGAGCTTGATCGCGTACAGACTCGACGCGCACGCCGCGTCGAGCGTGAAGCTCCCGCCGCCGAGCTTCAGCCCCTTCGCCAGGAGGCCGGCCGGTAGCCCCGCAACGAAGCGGTTGAGGGCGTTGACCGGCGCGCCCTTTGGCAGCCCGAGCTGGCCGCCGAGCACTTCGCGGCACAGGTCGTTGGCGCGGTCGGTGGGCAGGCAGATGTTGCCGAGCACGATCCCGACGCGCCCGCGGGTCACGTCGTCGGTCTTCGCCCCGCGCCACGCCCGGTTACCCACGTCCAGCACGAGGTGAAACAGCGGGTCGAGGTCGGCGACGAGACCGGCGTCGAGGTCGAGGCCGGTGAGGTCCGGGTCGAACGGGTCGAGGTAGTAACCGCGGGTGGAGTAGACCGTGTCCGGGTTGGCGATCCGCGGGTCGGTGCAGCGCTCGGGCGGCAGTGCCCAGCGCCCGCGCGGCACCTCGCGCGAGCAATCAGTAGCCGAGGCCACGTTCCGCCAGAACCGGTCGAGGTCCGCGCCGGCCCCGGGGAACCGGCCGGCGAACGAGACGATGGCAATTCGATCAGTCATGGTAAAGAAGAATTAACCACAGAGACACAGAGACACAGAGACACAGAGAAGACCAGAGAAAGACAGGAAACAAAGTTCTTGAAAACTCTGTTCTTGTCTACTCTGTGTCTCTGTGTCTCTGTGGTTAGTCCCGTTTCTTACTTGGCGACCAACTGATTCTTGCGGAACGAGGCGTTGAGGGTCGGCTCCATCACGCACTCGTAGTTCTGCATCTGGGCAACCACCTGGCCGTTCGGGGCCAGGAAGTCGATGTCGGCGCGGGCGAACTTGGTGTCGTCGCGGGTGACGCGCACCACGACCGTGACCGGGTCGGCCGGGTAGCTCTTGCGGAACTGGCGGTAGCGGCCGATGAAGCTCGGCAGCGAGCCGGCGCCGTGCTCACCCTGCGTCCAGAGGATCATCATCTGGAACGCGGTGTCGAGTGCCAGCGGATCAGCGACCCACGCGGATCGCAGCGGGAACTCGAACCAGTCGGCCGGTGGCGGGGCCGGGTACGCGGTGCCCACGAACGCGCGGGCCGAGCGCCCGGCGATCTCCGCGAGGCCCTGCAAGTCTTGCCCGTGGAAGAGGAACTCGCGGTAGGCGCGGGCCACGTCGTAGGCCACCGGCGCAACGGCCGGCGGCGCGTCGGCCGGCGGCGGCTTCGGCAGCGCGGGGGCGAGGACGATTTCGGCGCGCGAGAACAATAACTCGCGCCCGTCCTTCCGCTTGCCGCGCAGCTCGACCGGCACCAGGAACAGCTTATCTTGCTTCACCGCCTTGCCGGCCAGCGCGCGGAGCGGCACCTGTCCGCCGGACTCCACTTTCAGGCCGTTGGTCACGCGCAGGTCGTTGAACCCGTGGAACTGCAAGCCCGGGTTGCCGTGCATCGCGGCGTGCGCGAGCCATTCGAGGTGTAGCGCCACCGGCAGCACCGCGAGGCCGTCGAGGACGTGCGACTTGAGGACCGGGTGCGTCGCCACGTCCACGACGCGCTCGAACGCCAGCGCCATGTCGGCCGACGGGAGCGGGTTGGGCGGCGACAGGACCGGGGCGACGGAGGCCGGGTGCGGGGTGACGATGCCGCCCGGGTTGGGGGCGGTCCCGGAGCCGCTCGCCCCGCGCGCCGGGGGCTTCGCCAGCGCGACCACTTCCACCGCGCGCCCGGCGGCGTTGAGTTCCTGCACGAGGAACATCGCGCCGTCCAGCAGCGGGATCACGCCGACGCCCTCGGACTCGAACAGCTTCCGCAAGCCCGGCGTCACCATCCCGCCGTCCCACGGCCCCCAGTTGATCGCCACCACCCGGCACCCGGGGCGCCGCCTGGCCTCCACCTGCGCCGTCTTGTTCAGCACCTCGTTGGCACACGCGTAGGCGAGCTGCCCGACCCGGCCGACGCGCGCGGTCGTGGAGCTGAACAGCACGAGCGCCTTCAGTTCCTCGTGCGCGAGTAGATCGAGGATCGTCCGCAGCCCGTCCACCTTCGTCGAGTACACGTGGTCGAACTGCTCGCCGGTGAGATCCTCGATCCGCTTGTCCGCGAGGACGCCGGCCCCGTGGACGAGCGCGGTCACCGGGCCGAACTTCACCCGCACCTGGTGCAGCAGGTTGGCGACCGCTTTTTCGTCGGTGATGTTGACCGGGAAGTACGCGACCTTCGCCCCGGCCAGTTGGATGCGTTCGAGCGTGCTCCGCACCTCGCGCTGCGCGACCACCTTCTTGTACAGGTCGCCGACAGCCCGCGGGGTGGCCTCGGCGCCGAGCGCGTCGGCGATCGCCTTCTTCATCTCCGGTTCGCCGGTCACGCCGGCGAGGTACGCGGGTTCCGGGGTCGGGGCCGGCGTGCGCCCGGTGAGGATCAGCGTCGGGCAGTACGTTTCGGCCAGCCCGACCGCGGCCTCGGCGGTGACCCCGCGGGCGCCCCCGGTAACGAGGATCACGTCGCGCGCGCCGAGGTTGATGAGCTGCGCGTTCGGGCGCCGAACGGTGCGGGCCGGTTCGAGGGTGCAGCGGTGCGTCGGGGCGATCCCGGTTTCTGTCGGCCCGGCCGAAACGAGTTCCTCGACCAGCGCCGCCGCGGCCGTGACCGGGTCGGCGAACGCGGGCGCCAGATCGAGCGCCCGGCAGGTGACTTCCGACCACTCGGACCGCGCGGTCTTCGCCAGCCCCGCCAATCCGCCTGCGGTCGGGTCGGCGTCGGGCGACAGGTCGGCCAGCCCGAACGCGCCGTCGAGCCGCGCAACGGTGGCGAACACGGCCGCCCCGGTGCGCCCGCCCTGCCGGAGCTTACCCGCGGCGAGCTTCAGCCAGTCGAACGCCTTCCGGTTGAGGCCCGAGTCCGGCCCGGGCGCGATCGGGGCGAGCAGCACCAGCCCCGCGAGCGGCCCGGCGCCCGGTTTGGTGGCGGGCGCGGCGTCCCACGCGAATACGTGCGGGTTCAGCGCGTGCTTTTTCAGCCCGTCGGCGACCGCGTCGGTGAGCGGCCCGGGGTCGGCAACGACCCAGAACTCGCCCCCGGTCGGCAGCGCCAGGCGCTGGCGCTCGGCGCCGAGGTCCAGGTCCACGATTTGCAAGGTACTGCGGTCGATGCGGTCGGTGCCGAACGCGGCCGCCGGCGACCGGACCGTCCCGTCCGCCGGCCGCGCGCCGCCCTTCGGCTTGCCGTGCGCGTCCAGCGCCGACTCGGTGAGCCGCGGCGGGTGCTTGCCGGACAGCCGCACCGTGTCCGGCGCCGGGTCGTCGGGCGCGGTCGGCTCCACGTCCACGTGCGGCGTGACCGGGTTGGTCAGCAGGTTCGCGTTCACGTCGATGAGCGGAATCTTGGTCGTCGCCGGGGCGGTGCCGGCGAGGAAGTCGGCGACGTCTTGGAGGGTGTGGAGGGTGCCGAGGTGCTCGGGCCGGACGACCGGGGCGTCGGGGAGTTGCTCCTGGATCGCCGAGAGGATCTCCACGCGCTTGATCGAGTCCACCCCCAGGTCCGCGTCCAGCGACAGACTCAGGTCCAGACTCTCCGCCGGGTAACCCGTCTTCTCCGACACCACCGACAGCAACACCGAGGCGACCACGGCGGAATCGCCGCGCGCGAGCCGCAACTGCTCGGCGTTCACGGGCATGGTGCGGGCGAGCACATCCTCACCGTCGTCGGCCGGCGCCGGCACGGGTTGCGCGGCGGCCGGTCCGGCGAGGAAGTCGGCGACGTCTTGGAGGGTGTGGAGGGTGCCGAGGTGCTCGG
>CAZBXY010000314.1:0-9200 GCA_964495365.1 uncultured Frigoriglobus sp.
GATGTAGCTGTTCATGACCGTCGTACCCGGGTGGATGTGACAGATCATGCACTGGCTGGTCGGGATCGCGTTCGTGAACTTGTGCTCGATCGGGTGCCCCGGCTCGTTCTTGGGGATGGTCGGGTCCGGGTTCACGGTGAGGCCCCGGTGCCCGTACTGCGCGTACGGCCCCGAGTGGACCGGCGAGCGGTCGTTGGCGTAGATCACGTGGCACGCGGTGCAGCCGCTGCTGCGGTAGTCGCCCGGGTTGTCGTTGGTGCCCATGAAGTTGAGCGTCGGGTCGAACAGGCGGGTCTTGTTGGCGCTGACGAGCACCGGGTCGGTGCGGTTGTTCGTGCCGAGGCCGCGGAGCGAGAGCCGGGTGCGTGGGCGCCCCGGTTCTTCGGTCTTCTCAGGAATACCGATTTCCGGCAGGAACCGCCCGCCCGGCTCGAAGATGCGGAACACGTTGCCCGGCTGGCTCATCTCGTACCGCGGGAGCGGGTCGAGTTGGTTGATGACGCCCTTGACCAGGAACTCCTTCTCGCCGGCCGGCGGGTACGTCTTGAGCCGCACCGGGGCGCCGTTCATGCTGTAGGCCTCGCCGACGACGGCGACCTTGATGGGCAGGGTGCCGTTGTTGTAAGCCGCCGCGCCCCAGAGCATACACCCGGTCGCCATGATCTGCTTGCGGTTGGTCTGCACCTCCTTCGGGTGGCACCCGGAGGTGCCGCAGGAGATGTGCGCGATGCGGAAGTCGCCGGGGTTGACGAACCGGATGAACTGCGGCGACTCGTTGTTCAAGAGCGCGTAGCTGCGCACCGGGTTGGCCGCGGTGGGCCACAGGTGCGGCAGCTTCGGCAGCACGTGCGCCTTGTTCTTGTCGCACGCGGTGGCGTCGCCCCCGTGGCAGTCGGTACAGCCGATGCGGAGCGTGTCCTTGCCGTGCGGGTCGCCAACGCCCTGGTGGCACGCCATGCACCCGACACTCTTGGCGTACGCCTCGGCCGCGGTCTGCTTCATCAGCTCGACGTTGGCCAACTCCGGCGGCATCGGGAACGGGTCGGCCGGGTCGGTGGGCCAGTTCGGGTTCTTGGGGTCGCGGGTGCCGTCGGGCAACAGCCCGTCGGGCGGCGCCGCGCCCGTTGCCTGTGCCGGCTTGACCGGCTGGCGCGCGAACGCCACCAGGCTGCCGCCCGCCAGCAGGCAGAAGAGCGGCAGGAACAGGACCCCGAACCGCACGACCGCACGGGCGCGCGTGCGGGCGGGGTACACCAGACGGGGTGATGTCGCCGGCGAAACGGCCGCGTCCATGCGGCGTCCTCCCAAAAGTCCGCGGGTAGCGCAGAGAACCGGCGGCTATACCGCGGCCGACCGGGGTGTCAAGAGAAGTTCGAGGATTTGAGCGCGATCGGGGCGAACTTCGGTGTTTGTCAGCGGCGCGCCATCGACTATTCTGAACGAGAGCGGCCGGGTCCGCTGCGCCTGCTGCCGCAATCTTGCTTGTGTTGCGCCAGAAAACGCGACCCCCGCCTCTCCCCCGCCGCGCCGGGAAGTACGATAAGCGGGGTGGGCGGCCGGTCCGCTGCACCTGCTGCGCAGTCTTGCTTGTGGCCGGCGCCCTGTCGAGTCTGCCGGACTGTCGAGCCTGCCGACAGGTCCGGCAGACTCGACGGCCCGGCAGATCCCGACGCGCACGGACGGAGTTCGCAGACGATGGCCGAGCTTGAAGCGATCACCGAGGTCCAGGCCGACCCGCGGAAGTCGATGGTCCAGGCCCGCCAGTACGGGCGCCGGTTCCCGCTCGCCCCGGGCAAGCCCATCAACCTGGGCCGGGACGAGGTGAAGATGGACATCGCCATCCCGGAGGACGACCAGATCTCCCGGTTCCAGGCGATCCTCACCTGGGAACCGGCCAAGGAGAAGCTGACCGTCCAGACCCGGCCGGTCACCCCGCCCAGTTACCCCACCCCGCCGGCCAACCAGACCCTCATCTTCGACGAGAAGCTGAAGAAGCTCGTCGAGGCCGCCGGCGGCAAGTGCGTCGTCGGCAAGGGCGAGTCGTTCTGGATCGGGCAGACCCGGTTCACCCTCCACAGCGATGGCGAACAGGAGCCGGAAAGCCCGGCCGATATGACCGTCGCCCCGCGGCAAGAGGAGCGCACCCGCGCGCAGCTCGAGGAGATCCCGTTCGCCAACCCGGGCGCGGCCCTGCGCGCGATGGAGCAGCTCCCGGCCACGATCCGCGCCGTCACCAGCGAACAGGGGCTGTTCCGCCAGATGCTCAAGGTGGTGATGGACGCGATGCCGCGGGCCGACGCGACCGCCATCGTCCGCATCCCGCCGGACTGCCCGCCCGGCGAACAGCGGCTCGTTCAGGTCGAGTCCAACGTGCGCCCGAAATCCGCGCACGGATCGGGCGGGTTCCTCCCCTCCAAGAAGCTCTCGCACCGCGCGATTCTCGAAAAGCGCCGCAGTTGCCTGCACTGCTGGTCCCCGGACGCCGGCGGGGGCACCGGCGGGGCCGACATGACGATGGCCGACACGCACGTCCACGGCGTCACCCCCTGGGCGGTGTGTACTCCCTTCCAGGACGGCTCGCGGTACGCGCTCTACGTCGCCGGGCAGACCCAGGGGCAATGGAACCTGCTCGACAAGCCCGCGCAGGACAAGATCGTCAACGACCTGACCCAGTACCAGAAGATCGCCGAGCTGCTCGTCGGGATGATCGAGACCACGCTCCGCGTCTCCCGGCTGACCCAGCAGAACAAGGTGATCCGGCGCGCGTGGCCGGGCAGTTTGTGGAAGTACCTGGACGACGCGGACGAACTGGAGCGGATGCTGGCCCCCAAGGAGATGGAGATCACGACCCTGTTCTGCGACCTGCGGAACTACTCGCTGTTCGCCTCCCAGAACGCCTCCCAACTGCTCCAGGCCCAGCGCGAGGTGGCGGCGGCCCTGAACACGATGTCGAGTTCGATCACCGACCGCGACGGGATCGTGTCCGGGTTCCGCGGCGACGCGGTGCTCGGGTTCTGGGGCTGGCCGAAGTACAACGAGAAACAGGTCGAGTTCGCGGCGCGGGCGGCGCTGGCGATCCAGGCGCGGCTGAACGCCAGCGGCGGGGGCGGCCCGGCCGGGCGGTGCGGCGTGGCCCTCACCCACGGGACCGCCGTCGCCGGGCGGCTCGGCGCACACGAACTGGCCGTGGTGGACCTGTACGGCCCGGTGGTGAACCTGACGTTCCGCCTGGAAGCGATGACGAAGGCGTTCGGGGTGCCGATCATCGTCAGTCAGGAGGTCGCCGACCGGGTGACGGCGGCCGACCCCTACGGGCGCGAGATGCGGACCCGACCGCTGGGGAACGTCCGGGCCAAGGGGTTTCCCGAGCCGCAGGCGGCCCACGAACTGTATTCGGCCCACACGCCGAGTATCCAGGACTACCAGCGCGACGACTGGATCGCGGTGGTGGAGCAGTTCACCGCGGGCAACTGGACCGAGGCGTACGAGACGCTGAACGTGCAGTTCTCGGCCGACCCGGTGGCGCACTGCCTGATGCGGGTGATGGACAAGACCCGGCGCCGCCCGGACAAGGACTGGGACGGCTCGTTCGCCCCGCCCACCGCCGACGGGAGCTGAGAACGAACGGACGGTCGCGGGCGACTTCCGATGAGCGCATCGAGCGAACAGGCCCCGCGGATGTGGAAATCCACAACGATCACGTCCGGGACGGGTGGGGCGTGCGGTTCGGCCTGGGCGTTCTGCTGTTCGGTGGGATCATTCTCCGATCGGGCTGAGCGACGGCGCCCCTTTACGATCACCTTCGGTGCCCTCCTCGGTGGGCTGTTCGGGCTCGCCCCGTCGTGCTGCGCGCCCGCCTCCTCGACCGATCACCGCGGCGGGCGATGACCGCCGAAGACCTGCACGACCACCGCACCGGGCGGCGGGTTCGGTGCGGTGACATCCGCGGGTTCGGTTGGACGTCCAGTCAGATCACCTCCAGCGGGAACACGGTCCTGTATGTCCGGATAGCGTGCGGCACCCGACGGCGCCCTCGGGGTGCTGACCACAGATTATCCCAAATTCCCAAGCTCACCAGCTCACCAAAGGCCAAAGGTGCCGGGGTTGACCCACGCCGAGCCCGGCGGTATGGGTCACCAAAACCTTCTTCTAACGGGCGTGCA
The DNA here is from genome assembly GCA_964495365.1 of uncultured Frigoriglobus sp. Classification (GTDB taxonomy): domain Bacteria; phylum Planctomycetota; class Planctomycetia; order Gemmatales; family Gemmataceae; genus Gemmata. The sequence continues at coordinate 4,164 of CAZBXY010000314.1, forward strand.
AACCGATGCGGCGGGCGGGGTGGCTGATCGTGGTCGGCGCGGCGGTGGCCGCAGGGTGCTTGACCCGCGCCGCGCGCCCGCCGGCGGAATCGGTCGTGAGATCGATCGCCCCGGTCGTGCCGGTCGAGGGCGTCTACCTCGAATCGGTCCTTCTGGAGCGCCCCGCGGGCGACCGGTTCCTCGACCGCGACCTGTGGGCCGAAACGCTGCCGGTCGGGTCGCAGGAGACGCGGGCCTTGCTGAGCGAGAACGGGTTGCGCGCCGGGGTTCTCTCTGGCACCCTTCCCCAGAAGTTCCAGACGCTGTTGGAATCAGACACCGAGGCGCTCAACGGCCGCGGGCTGACGTTCGCGCTGCGAAAAGACGAGGTGTTGCCGACCAGCGGCCCGCACGAGAAGTGCGAGTTCGGCTTACTCGCCGACCTGGCCGGGAAGCGCGCCCCGGTGGTGCTGAAGCAGGCCCGGTGCGGCGTTCTGGTGCGCCCCGAGCAACAGACCGGCGGCCGGGTGAAGGTGTACTGCGAGCCGCAGATCCAGTACGGCGAGAAGCGCGACCTGTTCCGCCCGTCGGCCGACGGCACCGGGTTCGTGAAGTCCGAAGAAGTCCCGCTGGCCCGCTATCCGGCCCTCAGTTTCGACGCCCCGCTCGGGCGCAACGAGTACCTGCTGATCGGGTGGCCGGCCGACCAGCCGGACACGCTCGGCGCGGCGCTGTTCGCGGTGGCGGCCCACGGCCAGCCGCGCCAACGGGTGCTGGTGATCCGCGCGCGCCAGTCGAACCCCGGCGCCGCGTCGGACCTGCCCCCGCTCGGTTCGGGGCGCCGACCGTCGGTCGCGGCCGAAGCCGGCCGGCTCAAGTAGCCGCGCTTTCGAGCCCTCCTCACTTCCCGAATTCTCATTTGAACTCGCGAAGCCGCGCGCGGCTTACGGTCGGGTACAATACCGGTATCACGCTGGTGGCGAAAGCAGTTCGGGGCTGATGATGCTATAGAATAAGCAGAGCTAACCCGTGGCGCGGAAATCGGTTACGCCGATTGTGTGGGGCCGGGTCGAGTGGTGATCGGAACTCCGCGGAGTTGGGCGCTCCCGACATCCTCACAATCCGCTATGATCGCGCCAGACGGAACCGTCGCCCGCCGCGGAGTGTGATTCGCTTTGAAGTACGAGGCCCGCGTGTGATCCGGTTCAACTGCCCCACCTGCGGACGGCACTACGAACTGCCCAACGCGCTGGCGGGCCTCCCGCTGGTGTGCAAGCAGTGCGGCCAGCGCATCACGCCGCCCGCGCCGTCACCGGACCCGCCCCCACCCCCGCGGCCCGTCGCGCCCGTCAAGCCGCCGCCCGCCGCGCCCGTGGCGGCCCCGAAGCCCGCGCCCAAGCCCCCGCCCAAGTCGGTCGAGGTCTCGAAGCCGACCCCGGCGCCGATCGTCTCGCCCGTCAAGCCGCCGGCCAAGTCGTTTGCCGAACTGCCGGGCGATGACGACATCCTCGTCAGCAAGCCGGACTCGACCCCGGACATCGATTTCAACATCGGCGGGCCGACCGCGGCCAGCCTCAGCGACGCGGCGCGCACCCGACCGACCGGGCTGAGCGACGCGAGCCGGCGCCCGCCGGACCTCAGCGGGGCCGTCGGTCCCATCGATTCGATCCCCGACCTCGATCTCGACCAACTCTCCCGGGCGCGGCCGGCGCGCCCGGCGCCCGGGGCGCTCGGCGAGATCAACTTCGATCTGCTCCCCAAGGCGCCACCCCCGCCCCACAAACCGCCGGCCCCGCGCCCACCGGAACCGGTTTTGGAGCCGAAATCGGAATCGACGCTGATCCCGTTCCTGGCCGATCTGGTCGTGTTCGCGGTATTGGTCGTCGCGGGGCTGTTCCTCGGACAGTTTCTCGTTCGCAAGCCGATGGGTCAGGTGTTTTCGGAATCCGGGTCGGCCGCAAAGTTCCCGCCCGTCGATCTGCTCCTCCTGGTCGGGCCGCCGGTCATGTTCGGCCTGATTTACCTGCTCCTCAACAGCCGCGAGCGAACGCTCGGCGCGTGGCTGCGCCGGCGCAAGGCGGCCCAGTCGTAAACCTAAAATACGCCAGCGATCAGCCGCGACCGCACCCGCTCGGCGTACTCCGCGTAGCCGGGCAGGTCGCGCCGGAGCATGGCGTCCTCGATCAGCGTGCGGCGAACAAACAGCGCGCCGCACGCCAGGAGCGGAAGAAACGCGACCCACGACCCCAGCGCCAGCCCGCCGAGGAACGCGCCCGCCAGCGTGGCCGCGTAACCGGGGTGGCGCACGAACCGGTACGGCCCGGCGTCCACCACCTCGTGCCCGCGATCGGTCTGCACGCGAACCGCCGACGAGTAGAACCGGTTGGTGCGCATCACCCAGAACAGGAACACCAGCGCCACGGCATAACCGACCGCGCCCGCGATCTGCACCTCCCACGGGACCGGCGTCCAGTCGAACCGCGCGTCCAGCCCGGCCAGTACCCAGTGGGCGAACAAGAGCGCCGTGCCGAGTGGGCGCGTGAGCCGGTCGCGCTCGCCCGGTCCCGGCGCGACGCGCTCGCGCATGAGGTCACGATCGGCGCACACGGCCATCGCCAGAGAGAACGCCGCGAGGGTGCCGAGGATCGCCCAGACCCCGGGCAGATCGAACCGCCCGGCCGCGAGAAAGACGACCCCGCCCACCACCGCGGGGAACAGCAACGACAACAGCGCCGCCTTCACCCTGAACATACAGGGTTCCTCCGAGTAATTGGGTTACCGAACAGCAGAGTGATTTTGTCGTAGCGCACGCGGGCCGCGTGCGCTACGCGACGGCGCTGTAGCGCTCGCCGTAAGTGAGTTTGAGGTTCGCCGGCGTGAACGTGGTCTTCACCGGCCCACTCGCGATCTTGCGGACGTTCAGCAGCGTCACCCAGTCGAAGTATTCCGGCACGGTTGAAAGGTCGTGGTGAACGACGACGACCGTGCGCCCGCGGGTGCGGAGTTCCTGAAGAATGTCCACGATCGTGCGCTCGGTTACCGCGTCCACGCCCTGAAACGGCTCGTCCATCAGGTACACCGGGGCGTCCTGCACGAGCGCGCGGGCCAGGAACACCCGCTGCTGCTGCCCGCCTGAAAGCTGGCTGATCTGCCGGCTGGCGAACTCGCTCATCCCGACACGCGCGAGTGCGTCGGCGGTTGCGGCGCGCTCGGCGGCGCCCGGCCGGCGGAACCACCCGAGCCGGCCGTAGGTGCCCATCAGCGCGACATCAAACACGGTGGTCGGGAAGTCCCAATCGACGGTCCCGCGCTGCGGGACGTAAGCCACGGTCTGCGACCGCGGGGAATAGGGCTTGCCGTGAACGAGAACCGCACCGGATACGGGTGTCACGAGGCCGAGCATCGCCTTGACGAGCGTGGTTTTGCCAGCGCCGTTCGGGCCAACCACGGCCATCAGCACCCCGCCGGGCACCGCGAGGTCGATGTCCCACAACACCGGCTTGTCGCGGTACGCGACGGTGAGGTCGTGGACCTCGATCGCGTTGGAAGAGTGGGCAGTGGGCAGTGGGTAGTGGGCAGTAGGGAATGCCGAGGAAGCACTTCCCCGCACCGCACACGTCTCACGAATCGCCGACTCCGACATGGCTCTTTCCTCACTGCTCACTGTCCACTGCCCACTGCCCACTTTGAAAGCGCCTCCACGATCACCTTCACGTTGTGCCGGATCATGCCCGCGTACGTTGCGCCCGGCGTGCCGGGTTCGCCCAGCGCGTCTGAATATAGCGCGTCATCGCCGCCGATTAACCTCACCGTGTGCTTGTGGTCGCGCTGACAGGTGTCGAGGACCGTCTTCAGCCCGGCGTCCGGCACCGACGTTTCCGTGAACACCGCCGGGATCTTGTTTGTGCCCAGGTAATCCACCAGTTCTTTCACGTCCTTCGTGCCGGACTCGCTCGCGGTACTCACGCCCTGAAGCCCGCGGACCTCGAACCCGTAGGCGCGGCCGAAGTAGCCGAAGGCGTCGTGCGACGTGACCAGCTTCCGCTTCGCCTCCGGCACCTTCGCCAGTTCCGCCCGAATCTCCTTGTCGAGCGATACGAGCGCCGTCTCGTAGTCGCGTGCGTTCTTCTCGTAGGTGTCCTTCCCGGCGGGGTCGAGCGCGATCAGTGCGTCCTTCACCGGCCCGATGCACTGGCTCCAGAGCGCCACGTCGAACCACACGTGCGGGTCATGTTCGCCGCCGTCGATGTCGGCGTGCCGGAGCCGCGATTTGTCGATCGCACTCGTGACCGCGTGGCCGCGAATGCGCCCGCGGCTCTTCTCGAAGGTGTCCGTCATCTTGCCTTCGAGGTGTAGTCCGTTGAAGAACACGAGATGCGCCTTCTCGATCTTCTTGCGGTCGTCGATCGACGGCAGGTAGCGGTGCGGGTCCACGCCCGGGCCCATGAGCGTCTCGACACTGACGCGATCGCCGCCGACCTGCTTCACGAGGTCCGCGACCATTGTCGTGGTGACGACGACGCGAACGGGCGGCTCCTTGAACTCGGGCGGCCCGCTCGAACAGCCGGGCACGCCAACCACGAGTACCGCGCCCAGGACCGCGACAACCGCCAATCCGCCACACCACAACGCGCGCACCAGAATCGCCTCCCGCAAAATAGCTTCGGCTAACCACATAATTAGTCTAGACGAAATGATGTCGTAAGTCGAGAGGAATCAACAAAAAAAGGCCACAGGCGAAGTGCCTGTGGCCCTCAAGGAGTGAAGCTACAACGAGTTACTTCTTCACCTCGTACTCGGCGTCGATCACGTCATCGGGGCCGTCCTTCTTCCCCTCCGGGGCGCCCGCCGGCGTCGGGCCGCCCTGACCGCCGACCTTCGAGTAGATGTGCTGGGCCATCGCCCCGGACGCCTGCTCCAGTTCGGCGGTTGCGGACTTCACCGCGGCGAGGTCGGTGCGGCCGATCGCCTCTTTCACTTTCGTGATCGCGGCGTTGATCGGCGCCTTGTCGGCGTCCGTGATCTTGTCGCCGGCCTCCGCGAACATCTTCTCGATCT
>CAZBXY010000315.1:0-9198 GCA_964495365.1 uncultured Frigoriglobus sp.
GCGCGCCTGCATCAACCTGTGGCTCGGCTTCGGCCCGGCACGCAGCGGCGTCTTCCTCATCGCGTCGGCGCCGCCCTGAATCGGGAAGGTCGCGTCGAGCAACTTGAAGCCGAGCACCTCGTTCTGCCGGATCTCCTCCACGATCGCATCGGAGATGACGGGAGAGGGCAGTTCCATCTGGCGGACCGGCAACTCTTCTTCGCCCCCCCCGAACCCCTCCCGCTTCTCGGAGGGAACCTCCTCGTGGGCGGGGTGCGCCACCGTCAGGGGACCTCGCCCCAGGTACGTGGCGAGCGACATCGCGCCGCCCTCGCGGTACGGGTCGATCGGCGGGTTCGTCACCTCGGCGAACGTCTGTTGCAGGTACTTGAACAGCGTCGGGTGGTGCTGGCTGAAGACCGTCAGCACGCGGTCGTGGCCCATGCTCGAGAGCGGCTCCTTGCGGAGCTTCGCCATCTCGCGGACGAACACTGCGCGGTCGAAGTCCCATCCGGCGGCCTGGAGCAGGTGGTCGAGCGACCAACTGCGCTCCGAGAGCATCGCGCCCACCGCGTCGTCGGTCTGCCGGGTGTAGTCGAACCCCTCCGGGATCACGATCTGACGGCGGTTCAGTTCTCGCACGTCACCGAGTTCGGCCCGCGCTTCCGCAACGACGCGGCCCATGATCTGGTAGCTGTCGAGGCGCTCGCCGGTTAGCGTGTCCATCGCGATCATCTGCCCCGGTTGCAACTGCCCGCTGGCGACGATCGTCGTGTTGTCGAGACCGAACACGCCGGATTCCGAGCCAATGTAGAGCCACCCGCGCTTGTCCGAGCACCATCGCACGGGGCGCAGGCCCATCCGATCGACCAGGCCGACGAGCATCCGGCCGTCGGTGCCGATGATGCCCGCCGGGCCGTCCCACGCGGCGAGGCTGCCGAACGCCCGGCGGTAATAGGTGAACAGGTCGAACGCTTCCTGCCCCCACACGTCGGCTTCGGTGTCCCACACCGGCGGGATGCTGAGGCGCAGCGCGCGCAGCACGCTCCACCCCTGTTCGAGCATCAGGTATTCGAGCCACTCGTCCAGGCTCGCGGAGTCGCTCATCTTCGGGGTGAGCAGGTCGTTGCCGGGCAGCGGCGGTTGCAGCCCGCGGGCGAATGCGTGAACCGCGTTGCGGGTCGTGCGAACGGTGTTGATCTCGCCGTTGTGGCAACTGAGCCGGAACGGTTGGGCCAGCGTCCAGTTCGGGAACGTGTTGGTGCTGTAGCGGCGGTGGAACGTGGCGATGCCCGTTTCAAACGCCGGGTTCTGCAGGTCCGCGTAGTAGTCGCCGAGCTGCGGGCTGCTCATCAGCCCCTTGTAGCTCACCAGGCGCGCGGAGAGCGACGGGAGGTAGGCGTTCAACCCGGCCGCGGTCAGGCGGTGGCGCAGTTCGAGCCGGCGGAGGAACAGCATTCGGTCGGCGGCGGTCGCGTCGCCGTGGACGCGGAACAGCGCGTGTTCGATCGCGGCCGGGCGCGTCGCGCGAGCCTTCGCGGGCAGAACGTCTTCGTGTGTGGGGACCGTGCGGAAACCGAGCAACTGGATCGGCCCGCCGGTGAGTACCTCGCTCACGAGGGCGCGGACGTGAGACGCCCGCAGCGGGTCGCTCTCGAAGAGGAACAGCACGCCAACCGCGAGCGCGTCCTCGGCGCGGAGGTCGCGGGCGCCGTCGAACCGGAGCCGCTTGGCCTCTTCTTTGAAGAACGCCTGCGGGATCGCGGCCAAGAGGCCGGCGCCGTCGCCGGCGTCGCCGCACACTCCGCCCCGGTGCTCCATCGCCCGCAGGGCCAGAACAGCTTTCCGCAGCACCTCGTTGGTCGGTTTCCCGTCGCGGGCGGCGACCCCGCCGATCCCGCAGGCGTCGTGCCCGACTTCGTCCGTGTAAAGGAGGTTGCCACTACGGACCCGTTCCAGACCGGTCGCGTTCATCGGCGGGTTCACCCCTGTGGTCGAGGCGGAGAGGATGTCTCGACATCGAAAATTCTAACAGGTGCCACAACGGCGCGGCACGCAACCCTTTATCATGTGCGCATCACAGGCCGACGGCAAGTGTGAGAAGAATCGGGCGGGGCGAAGATTTTCACCCTTCGGGCGCTTGCTTCCCTATTGGGCGCCGGGTAGAACACGTGTGCTTTCCGGCGGACGGAGGCGGACCGTCGAACTACTCGCGACGCGGAGCTGCGCCGTCATTCATTTCCCCTCGGACGTTGAAAGGAACCGGCTCGATGGACGCGATCATGAAAGCGATGGACAATTGGTACATCATGGGCGGGCTGATTCTCGCCCTGCTGGTGCTCGTCGGGATCATGCTGTTCCTGCGGAACAGCCGCAAGGACGAGGAGTGATCGGCGGCCACGGGCGGGAAAAGCCCGTGCCACAAGAACAAAGACATCGGGCCGCCACGAAGGGCGGCCCGGTTTGATGGTTTGTCGTAGCGCACGAGGCTTGCGTGCGCTACGAGAAGGCCGGTCACGGTCGGTTCGACCGCGTCGTCTGGCCCCCGTACACGCCCACCGTCACCGTGACCGCCACCGCTTTCCGGTCGCGCCAGACGGTGAGCTTCACCTTTTGACCCGGCGGCAGCGCGCAGACCACGTTGATCAGGTGGTTTTCGTCCCGGATCTTCACATCTTCGATTTCCAGTAGCACATCGCCAACCCGCAGCCCCGCGGAGGCGGCGGGCGTGTTGGGGTGAACGATCTCCACCAGCGCCCCGCTGACGCGGTTCAGCCCCAGGCGCAATGCCTCGGCGGGTTCGAGCGCCGAAGCGAGTTGCACGCCCAGGTATCCGCGCGTCACCACGCCCTTTTCGATGAGCTGCGCTGCGATTCGCTTCACCATGTTCGCCGGGATGCTGAACGACACCCCGCTACTGCTGCCGCTCTTGGACGCGATCGCGGTGTTAATGCCGACCACCTTCCCGTCAAGGTCCACGAGCGGACCGCCACTCGATCCGGGGTTGATCGCCGCGTCAGTTTGCAAGAACTCCTTCAGCCGGATGGTGGAACCGAGCGAAATCTGCCCGCGGTTGGTCGCGGAGATGATCCCGTGCGTGACGGTCTGGTTCAGGCCGAATGGGCTGCCGAACGCCAGCACCCACTGCCCGCGCCGCACCCGATCGCTGTCGGCGAGCGTCGCGGCCGGGAGCGTGTCGTCCTCGATGTTCAGTAGTGCGATGTCCGATTCCGGATCGGTCCAGGTGCGCACCGGCTGCACGATGCGCCCGTCGGAGAGCGTGACGTACACCTTGTTCGGCGCCGCGGCGCCGACGACGTGGTAGTTGGTGACCACGACGACCCCCGCGGCGCCGGGGAACTTCACGATCACGCCAGAGCCGGACTCTTCCTCTTCCTTCTTGTTGGACCCGGCCACGGTCGGCTTCACCGCGTCCACCGCGACCACCGACGGGCTGATGTCTTTGATGACCGCCTGGAACCGGTCGGGCAGCGGGCCTTTTTCGCCCAGGTCCGGCACTGGCGGGAGCGGCGGCCCGGGCTGCGCGGTCGCGACCGTTGCACGCGAAAGGGATTCGACCGCCGCCCCGCCGAGGAACGCCCCCACCCCACACACCGCGACCATAACCAGGTGTCTGCGCATCGGTCTCGCCTTTGTGTCTTAAAGTAGTAGGCACACGCCGTGTGCCGTCGGTAGTCCATCCGTAAAGCGACGGCACACGGCGTGTGCCTACTACTTTCTTCGCCCGCTCTTGAGTGAAAGTCGGCTCGTCGTCAGCTTTCGCCGGCGGCACGCCGGTACAACCACTTCCACTTTACCCGCGGGCCGATGCGGAACGAGAACGGCGACCTCGCGAATGCGCACAGCCGGCACGATCCGCGCGTCAGGAAACGAAAAAAGCCCGCAGCCTCTTTAGACCGCGGGCTTCCTACGATCGATACGTATGGTGTTACTTGCTCAGGTCGATCTCCAGGTCGGAGATGTTGACCTCGCGGTCCGCCATCGGGTCGCCGTCGGTAATCTTGCCCCAGTCGGCCTCGCCGCGGCTGCCGCCCCAGCCGCCGTCCAGTTCCAGCTCCCGCTGGCACTTCACGCAGAGGGTGCTGAAGGGCAGGGCATTGAGCCGGGCCACGGGGATCGAGATGTTGCACACCTCGCACTTGCCGTAGGTGCCGGTTTTGAGGCGCCGCAGCGCCCGCTCGATCTGGGCCAGCTCCTTCGATTCGAGTTCAGCCAGCGTCGAAGCCATTTCTTCGCCGCTGGCGTCGAACGCGGCATCGGCCGCGTCCCCCGACGCGGAGGAGTGCTTGACGTGCGCCAGTTCTTCGAGTTCGAGACCCAACCGCTTGCGGAGTTCGCTTCGGCGTGCGAGCAAATTCTTGTGCAGGCGGAGGAGAGCGTCTTGTCGTGCCATAGTTGCATCCTCCCAGATTCCGGCTCTCAATCGGTTCTCATCGGTCGTAACCGCTGTAGCCTGACCGGGTTAGGGTATATTCGATCCGGAAACAGAACGCAGAACTGGAAATCAGCCCTGCCTAAGTTCTATTTCGCTGGCTGTCTGATAATATAGGCGTCTTCCCCTGGAATCTTTCGCGGAACTACCCTTTTTGGGCAGTGGGAACACCTTTTCGCTGCATAGGGCGTGCCGAATAGACGTTTCGCCGCGCGCTTCCACCCTAGTTATGATCGTCGTCAAGCCCAAACGGTTTCAGGATTTCAGACGATCCGGCAGAAGTTCCGTTTGCGCTGTGAGCATTGTGCGAAGGATAGAGCGCAATTCAGGGCGGGGCGCAAAAGGGAAACTTTCGTAACTGGAACCCAACTGTCTAAACGTGTGTTACACAATCGGCCGCCGCTTGCGACTTCGCGAGAAAAAGCTCTCGCGAAGTCGCAAGCGGCAAATCAGGCGGGTGCCCAATTATCGGGCAGGTGTAGGGAAATCGGTCACGGCGCCGGGGTGAGCAGTCCGGCGTCGGCGGAGGGCGCCAGATACCACAGGCGCGGAGTGAGGGTCGCGGCGAGGTCGGGTGCTTCGATCAGCCCGCGGTTCTTGACGTTGAGCCCGGTCAGCCGCTCGGCCAGCGACAGTTGCCGCTCGTACACAACCGCCTTGAATCGCGTCAGCCCGGCACGGGTTGCGGCGCTGCGGACCGCCGCGGGCAGATCCTCGACGCCGTCGATCAGGCCGAACTCTTTCGCCTGCTGCGCGGTGAAGGTGCCGCCGTCGGCCCGAACGCGGGTGTACTTCACCATCACCGGGTTGCCCTTGTCCAGTTCCGGGTTGCCCTTGTCGTCGCGCTTCGGCACCATCTTTTCGAGTACCACCTGCGACCGGATCGCGTCGGGTGTGAGCCCCGGGCGGCCCTTCGCGATGACCGCGAGGAACTCGTCGTAGGCGTTATCGACCGTGTCCTGCCACGTCTGCCGTTCCTCCGGGCTGAGCTTGTGGAAGAACGAGCCACTGGCCTTGATCTCGCCGGCCTTGACCAGTTCGAGTTTCACGCCGTGATCCTTGGCCCAGTCGGCAACGTTGGGCAGCGCCGCGAACACCCCGATCGAGCCGGTAATCGTGACCTTCTCCGCGACGATCGGGTTTCCCGCGGTGGCGATGTAATAGCCGCCGCTGGCCGCGAGCGGCCCCATCGACACCGACACCGGTTTTGGGCCGGTGCCGGGGAACCGGCGCCCGGTGTTGTCGCGCAGGTTGATGATGCACTGGTAGAGTTCTTCGCTGGCGCTGACCGTTCCGCCGGGGCTGTCGATCCGCAGGACAACGACTTTCACGTGCCGGTCGGCCGCCGCGGCGCGGAGCTGGCGCACCGGGTAGACGATCCCGGCTTCGGAAATCACCCCACTGACGCGCACGACCGCGATCTTGTCGCGGGCACTCGGGTCGCCGAGGTAGAACCGCTCATCGACGGTTTCCGGCTCCTCGTCGAGCGGGTCGCGGATCGCCCCCGTGTATCCGAGCAGGAAAACGACGTTGGCCGCGACCGAGATCAAAAGAAGGATGACCGCAAGGGGGAGCAGGCACCCGCGGAGCCGGCGCCGCGGGGCAGGCAGGGGTGTCGGCGGTGGTGCGGGGGTGGACATGGTGTTGAGGTAGTTCTTGGTTTTCAGCCGCGGAAGCGGCTGAAAACCAAAAAGCCCGCCTTATGACTGCAAGTTCTCCAGCATGTCCCGCAGCGGCACCAGGCGTTGCCCGCGAACGTCTTCGAGCTTCAGTGCCTTCAAGAACCGCCGGCGGAGTTCGCTCTGGATGTCCTCGATCGCGCTGGGCGCGGTGCTGGCGAGCGGGATCGCGCCGCCGGCGCGGCGGTCGTGACCGCCGGCGCGGCCGAGCTTGCCCACCACCTGCCGCAGGATTTCGCCGGCGCGGGCGTTCTCGATCGCGGCCCGCACCGACAACACCAGCGTGTCCTCGAACACCCCGCCGCAGAAGGCGTAATCGACCTGTTCGAACCGGATCATGAAATCCACAACTTCGGCCGCCTGTTCGGGCTGCGGCAGCGGGTTCACCCAGCTCATCAGGAGCCGGTCGTAGATGAACGAGCTTTGCATCGCCTGTAGCAGGCACTCGAAGTGACTGTGCGGGAGCCGGGCGTTGCGGATTTGTGCGATCAGGTCTTTGTCCGCGAGCGGGTACAGTGACAGGAGCGCCGCGTCGTCGGCCGGGCTGGCCTCGCGCGGGTAGCCGGTGACTTCCGTCTCGATCCCGTAGAGGAGGGCGGTTGCGACCTTCTCCGGGATCACAACGTCTTGCTCCATCAGGTATTTGGTCACGAGCGAACACGTCGCGCCGTGGGACGCGCGGATGTCGGTGAACGCGACGCCGTCGAGGTCACCGGGCGTGTCGTGGTGGTCGAGTACCGCGTAGAGCGGCACCTGGTCCGGGAACGTGTGGCGCCCCGTGCGCGGTTGGCTGTCCACCATCACCACTGCGTCGTTCTCGCGCCACTGCACCTCTTCGACCGGGATCAGATCGAGGTGCAGCACGTCCACCAGCGCGCGGTTCTCGGCGCGGCTGATGAGGCCGTCGCGGGTGATGACGGTGGGTTTGTTCATGCGGGTTTCGACCAGGTGGGCCAGCCCGAGCATACTGCCGAGGCTGTCCGGGTCCGGCTGGACGTGGGAGACGAACACGACCCGGTCGAACGGGTGTAATCCGATCAAGAACCGGTCCGACCGGCGAAGCCCTGCCGAAGAGGGCGTTTTGGAACTCGAAAACGTTTCGGGGTCGGCGCTACGTCGCGCCATGGGTTGCGTCCTCTGAGTGCTCCCGCGTGCCGCGCTTCACTTGCGTTCGCAATCTGGCTGCACGTGGGGGAACGGCCCCGGAGTGTCCGTCTCTCGGGTCCGATTGGTGGGCGCCGGGCCACTCGTTGGCCCCCACCAGTTTTACCTTACCCGGTGTCTGTTGCCAAGCACGGAAGGGCCGGTGCTGCGGTTCCGCGTCGGAAGTTCTTATGGTGATTGAGTTTAGGTTGCGTGAAATGCCGGTGTCGGTTCGCGTGGTTGCCCCGGTCGAGGCGCGGCCGGGTTTTCGGCCCCTTTCTCGCACGTTCGTCTCCGATTATGATCAGTCCCGCAACCCTCGCGGAGTTTGCCCATGGCCGAACCGAACCGCGCGCATCCGGAACACTCGTTCCCGACCGCCGACCCGCCGCGGGCCGATACCCGCAGCGCCGGCGAACCCACCCTCGACCCCGCGGGTTCGCCGGCGGAACCGGCGCCGGACCGGCCCGCGGCGCCAACCGGGTACGAACTGCTCGCCGAGATCGGGCGCGGGGGAATGGGCGTCGTGTACCGCGGGCGCGACACGTCGCTGGGTCGCGACGTGGCCGTCAAACTGTTGCAGACCCGCTACTCCCTCACCTCGCTCGCGGCCCGTCGGTTCGTCGATGAAGCCAAGATCACGGGGCAACTCCAGCACCCGGGGATTCCGCCGGTCCACGAGGTCGGGCAACTGCCCGACGGGCGCCCGTTCCTGGTGATGAAGCTCATCAAGGGCCAAACGCTCGCCGACCAGATCGCGGAGGGTCGGGAGAGTCGCGGGTCGCTGGTGGCGGCGTTCGAGCAGGTGTGTCAGGCGGTGGCCTACGCCCACAACCACGGGGTCATCCACCGCGACCTCAAGCCGGCCAACGTGATGGTCGGGGCGTTCGGCGAGGTGCAAGTGATGGACTGGGGGCTGGCCAAGTTCCGGTCCCAGACGCGAGCGGATTCGGCCGAAGCCACGAGCGCCAGCACCTTCCACGACCCACGAACCGACGAGGACGAGGATCTGCACACGCGGACCGGGTCGTTCCTGGGCACGCCGGCGTTCATGTCGCCGGAACAGGCGATCGGGGCGGTCGATCAGATCGATGAGCGGTCGGACGTGTTCGGGCTGGGGGCAGTGCTCTGCGCGATCCTGACGGGGGAGCCGCCGTTCGTCGCAGCGAGCGCGGAGACCACGCGGCAACTGGCGGCGCAGAAGGCGCTGGACCCGGCGTTCGCGCGGCTGGACGGGTGCGGGGCCGAACCGGGACTGGTGATGCTGTGCAAGCGGTGCCTGGCGGGCGAGCGGGCGGCGCGGTACCGGAGCGCCGGCGAGGTGGCCGCCGTGGTTCACACGATCCGCGCCGAAGTCGAGGAGCGCGCCCGACGGGCGGAGTTGGACGCGGTGCGGGCGGAAGGCGATCGCCAGAAGGCCGAGCTGCAGGCCGCGGAGCAGCGGAAGCGCCGGCGGGTGCGGGCGGTGGAGCAACGGAAGCGCCGGCGGGTGCGGGCGGTGGAGCAACGGAAGCGGCGACGGGTGCAACTGGCTCTGTTCGGGGCGGTCGCGTTGCTCCTGTTGGGGGGTGGTGCGGTCGCGTGGTGGCAGGACCGTCAGGCCACGACCGCGGAGAAGAAGCGGCTCGAAGACCTCCGCGCCGCGGACAAGGCCGCCCAGCAGCAGCAGCACGAGGCGAAGGCAGAAGCTCTCGTTCGGGCGCTGGCGACGGCCGAACCGGGGGCAGTCCCGGTGCTCCTGATCGAACTCGCCGGGTATCGGGAACCGGCCCGCCCGCACCTGCTCGCCTTATCGGAACGGCGGGGAGGGGATCGAGCCGGTCTTCGCGCCCGGCTGGCTCTCTTGGCCGACCTGCGGGCCGATCCCGGGGCCGTGGACCCGTCGTTTCTTGGCTCATGTCAGTTATTGGGTGTTTCCTGTCCATCCTGTTTGGCGTAGACCCC
>CAZBXY010000316.1:0-9179 GCA_964495365.1 uncultured Frigoriglobus sp.
CCGGCCGGTGTCCGCGGGCGGGTGATACCCCCGCGCCTCACTTGACGATACGCTCCCCCCGGCCGGCTCACACCGGCCGTTCGCCGAATACAACCGACCACTCGGAGAACTCATGGCCGAAATGCTCATCATGCTCCGCCGGGATCCGAATACCGGTAAGCAGAACATCATCATCAAGCTCGACTCCGAGCCGGACGCACTGCCGCTCGAACACGAGCAAATGCACCGCGCGCTCGCCGAGAAAGTTCTCGGCCGTAAGCTCCAAGACGACGATCAGATCATCGTCGAGCGGGAGAGCGAGCAGCAGCCCAGTGGGCCGGTCAGCCAGCCCAACGAGCCGCAGAAGCAAAAGCAAGGCAACAAGGGGTAGGAATTGGTGATTGATGATTTGTGATTGATGATTGAAAGACAGCGAACCCACCTGTCTTTCAATCATCAATCACAAATCATCAATCATAAATGGAAAATCTCACCGCCTGATACCCAGTCAATACCCATGATCCTCCTGTTCCCCGACCTCGACACGCTTCGGCTCGCGCTCACGAGCGCGATCGTCCCCGCCGACGTGACGCTCGCGCCCGCGGCCGTCAGCTTCGACGCCGAGGGGAAGATCTACGTCGAGCCGACCGAGAGCCTGACAAAGACCGTCACCAAGAACCTCGACCGGATCGGGGTAAAGGGGTCGAAGCGGCACGCCAGCGACAGCCCGCAAGAGGTGACGTGCTGGCCGCAGCTCTTGCCGGTCACGCGCGACGGCGCCCCGCCGCAGATCTCCAACCAGGCCCCGGTGCTGTTCGAGCTGGAGAAGGCCGAAGATCTGCCGACGCTCGTCAGCGAAATGCTGCGCCTGGGTAACGACCGGCAGGGGTTCCGCTGGTTCGACGACGGCGACACCAAGCGCGTCCTCTTGCGCGTGATCGGCCCGCCATACTACACGCTGCTCCGCGCCCTCGACAAGAGCGCCGGTGGCGCCGCCGGCACCGTCCGCGCGTACCTCGAACGCGCCCCGCGGGTGTGGGTCGAGGTCGGGCACTCGCTGCCGCTCGCGTCCCAACTGCGCGTGGCCGACAAGCAGGCGGTTCTGATCCGCGCGCCGCGGGAATGGCTGTACCTGGACGACGCCCCGTTCCAGGATGTGTACGACATGATGCAGTTCAAGCTGCCGGCAGCGCCGGTCGGCTGGACCGAGGCGAAGGCGCCCAAGAAGATGACCGTGCCGCTCAAACTCGCGGCCAGCACGACCACCGACACGCCCGAACTGTGGGTACTGCGCGACAATGCCGTCGAGCAGCTCGACGCGCTCGTGCGCGATTCGGATGATCGGCTCCTTCAGCGGCTCATGTTCGCTGTCGCCACCGACGCGAAGGGCGCGCGCACGGTCGTCTTGCGGGTGCGGCCGTCGAAGCTCACGCCCCCGGTATTGACGCTCGACAACGCGCTGGCGTTCAAGCCGTACTGGAAGCTGCCGAACCTGTTCCTCCCGCTCAACCGCCGGCTGCACCCCACACTGCGGCGCGACGCGGTGCGGAAGCTCCTGGCCGACGACGCCGACGAGGTCGTGTGGCTCTACCCCGCCGGCGACACCGGGTTCACGCCTGAACACGTCCCGGACGCGGCGTTCCGGTCGCTCGAAGACTGGGTCGATTACGTCATCGAGGCCGAACAGCAGGCGCTCGCGGCGTGGATCGAGGCGACGCGGTTCGACTTCGACTCCTTCATCTGCAAGGACGCTGGCGGCGGGCCAAAGGACAAGGGTAAGGGCGACAAGGAACCGAAGGGCAAGGACGACGACGTGAAGGCGCCCAAGGGCGTCGGCCCTGTGGCGAAGGCGACCGGCAAGGGCAAGCCGACCGGCAAGCCCTCCGCGACCGCGGACTATCTCCCGCCGGTCGAAGAGGTGAAGAAACCGAACGAGTGGGAGATCCGCGCGAAGGAACTGGAGGCCCAGTTCAGCGCGCTGGACGGGCCGCTCGACTCGGACGAGCGCAAGGCCCTGTGGCCGGAACTGGCCACCGCTTACGCCGGCGCCAAGCAGGGGAAGGAGTCGGTCGATGCGGCCGTCTGCTGGCTGAACGCGCTGTGGGACAGCGACCCGCTGCCGGGCGAGTGGCTCGCGAAGTGGGTGCGGTCCGAAATCCCCGCGGCAGGCAGCACCATCAGGGCCGAGGAGTTCGACAAGATCCTCAACCACCAGTCCGGCGGGCTGTACGAGGCGCGGATGGTGGTCTCGGCGTTCCTGTGGCTCGCGGCGCAGAACCCGGTGCCGCAGTGGCTCCTCACGCGGCTGCCGCAGATCCAGAAGTACTTCGAGTCGAACGACCACATCCTGCCAGTGCGGGCCGCGTGGCTGGCGGGCTATCGGCTCGCGCAGCTCGCCGGGGCCGACGTGCTGGGGCTGGCCCGCGTCCGCGACCGGCTCTTGCAGCGGTTGCTCGCGCAGGGGCTCCAGGCCGAGCGCGACCTGCCGGGGTTCCTCCGCTGGAGCGGGGCGAAGGACTCCGAGCGGATGCGCGTCGTCCGCGACAAGGCGATGGAGCTGCACTCCGCGGTTCAGAAGTGGCTCGACGACTCCGCGACGGCGCAGAAGAACGACCACCTGAAGGCGAACAAGCCACTCATCGACATGCTGTTCGCGTTCGCGCAGGCCAAGCTCAACGAGACGACACAAACGAAGAAGCTGCTCGACGACGCGAAGAAGGTGATGGAAGGCCCGATCCCCGCCGGCGGCAGCCCGCAGGCCGAGCAGGCGGTCACCGCGGCCGTCGTGCGCAACTTCCTGTTCAAGGCGTTCAAGTACCGCGTCGATCAGGTGCTCGCCGGGAAACTGCACACGGGGCAGATGGCTCCCGAGGTACTCGACGCGCTCGAGGAGATCGCCAAGAAGGGTGGCTCGGGGCCGGTCAACAACCCGTACAAACTGGCGAAGTACGTCGTGGACCGGATGCGCGAACAGTCGCGCATCATGGAGCCGCAGGAGAAGCCCGACCCCTACGCCGACTGGACCAAGCACGGCGACGCGATGAAGAAGGAACTCGCGGAACTGCACACGATCCGCGACCCGCAGAAGCTCGCGGAGCGTATCCGCAACCTGTACACGAAGGGCGTCAAGGACAAGCCGCTGAAGGAAGTGCAGTTCTACGTTCTGCACGAGGGACTACCGCTCGCCGGCCGCGTGAGCGAGCAGTTCACGGTCGAGCTGCTCTCGCACGTGACCGCGGCGCTGCAGGGCGGCACCGGCGGGGCTACAGAGTCGCCCGACCTGCCCAAGAAGCAGGGCGAACTGCTCGAACGCGCCCTCTACCTCGCCGGGCACTTCAACCGCGAGGACATCGTCAAGAAGCTGGTGGACGACTTCACGACGCTCGTTCACACGAAGTCCGACGACACGCGGTTCAAGCTCATTAACGTCGTCGCCCGGCAGTGCATCCGCAACCTGAAGAAGCTCGGGCTGACGAACGAGATCGACCGGTTCCTGACCAAGTTGCACAGCGAGGTGCTGCGCGGCGCGTCCACGGCCGAACTGAAGAAGAAGCACTCGTCCAAGCCGGAATCGTGGGCCGCGGTACTCCAGACGCTCCTCAACCTCGCCGGCGGGTGGATGCACTTCGGGCTGAACGACCGTGCGAAACCGATCCTGGAAGAGGCCCGCAACGAGCTTCTGAACACGAGCGCGGTGGCGCTCCAGCCGAAGGACTACACCGAACTGGCGCGGGCCTACGTCGCGGCGCTGGGGCAGTCGCAGTCGTCCGAAGCCGGGCTGGCCGGGATGATCGAACTGTTCCGCCGGATGTCGCCCTCGAAGATCACCAATACCTGGACGACCGCACAGTACTACTCGCGGTTCCACCTGAACCTCGTGGAAGACGTGATCCTGGCGATCGTGAGCGACGACTCGGCCCTGGGCGCCTCCGGGCGCAAGTGGCTGGACGACGACGAGTACCTGGTCCGCCGCCGCATCCACGCCGACATGAAGCGGAATCTGGCGAGCAGCAATTTGTGAGCAGTGGCCAGTGCCAGTGGCTAGTGGTTAGTCAAAGGCAAGAAAATGCAGTGAAAGACAGAGGATCGGGAGTTAATGTCCCGGTCTTCTGTCTTTCACTGCATTTGTCTTTTCACTGACACTAACCACTGACACTAACCACTAAAGGCGCACTAGACTTGAGGTCATGCCCGCGCTGTTCTTCCCGACCGCCGACGTTCTCCGTCTCGCACTGGCCAGCGGGCTGGTCCCGGGCGGGGCCGCGCCGCTGCCCGGGCGCGCGGGGTTCGACGCCCAGGGACACATCTGGCTCGAACCCGACGACCCGCCCGCCCGCGAATCGCTCGCGGCGCTGGCCCGGCTCGGCGTCGTCGCGCTCGGCAGCCCCGGGGCACCCACTCTCCCTGTGCGCTCGTGGGCCGAACTGCTCCCGCTGCGGCGCGCGGTGCAAGAACCCGGCGGCCCGGTACTGTTCGACGTGCCCGACCGGCGGCTCGCGGAGTTCGTCGCCCGGGTGCGGCGCGCCGGCGCCGCGGTCGGTGTGCGGCTGCTCCCCGAACCGCACGTCGGGCGCGCGTGGGTCGTGGCGAACGCGCCGCCGGTGTCCGTGTTCCTCCTCACCGACGACCCGGAATCGGGCATCGCGTCGTACCGCGAGCAGGCGCCGCGCGTGTGGGTCGCGCGCGGCTGGCAGCACCCGCTCCCGGCGCTGCTCGCGGTGCCGCCGGGCGAGGTTCTGCTCTGCGCGCCGGACCGCCCGACCGTGGCGCTTGCAGGGCCGGTGCCGGACGCCGTTCACGAGGAACTTCCACTGCGCCCCCGCGCGCTGACCCCGCGATCTGCGCCGCCCGCGCCGCGCATCGGCGTCTCGTTCCGGCTAACCCGCGCAGGCCCGCGCGACGAGTGCCTCTGGGTGCTAACCGCCGGCGAGTACGAACAGTTGGAACACTTCGCGCGAACGACCGACGAGCGGTTGCTCCGCCGGTTCGAGGGGGCGACCGTTCAGGCGGGCGGCGAATCGCGCGTCCTCGTTCGCCGCGTCGATCCTTCGGACCGCACCGCGGTGCTGCCGATCGCCGCGCGCGGGCTCCAACCGGACCCGCGGCTGCCGGGCCTGTTCGTTCCCGCCGGTCAGGCGCTCCGCCCGGTCGTCCGCGTCCACGAACTGGCCCGCGAACTCGGCACCGCGCCCGACCGCGTCGTGTGGGTCGAACCGGCCGCCGGCGGGATCGCGGTTCACTCGGTGGCGGTCTCCGCGTTCCGCCCGCTGTTCGAGCGCGTGGAGTACCAGGCACCACCGGCCGTCGCGATCCGGGCGCTGGCCCCGCCGGACGAGCCGTTCCCGTTCGCGCGGTTCGCGCTGTTGGTCGATACGACCATCGAGATCGACCCGGACCCGGAGCCGACCGAGGTCGAGCCGGCCCCGCTCCCGATTGCCGAGGAGCCGGAACCGGGGTGGGTGTCGAAGTCGTTCGCGCGGATGCTGAAGTGGGTGCGGCTCCAGCGCGCGCGGGCGGACGCCGCGCCCCCGTCCGAACCGCGGCCGGAGCCGCGCAAGCCGCGCCGGGCCGACCCGAACCCCGATCGCGTCGAGCGGAAGCTCGCATCGGCCGACGTGCTCTTGCACGGGCCCAACCGGGCGGCACGCCGGCACGAGCTCGAGACGCGGCTCTTGGCCGACTTCCCGCGACTCGGCGCCGACGCCCGCGCGGCCCGGTGGGCGGAACTGGCGAGCGTGTACGGCGCGACCGGGCAGGCGCTCGACGCCGCCGTGTGCTGGGCGAACGCGCTGTGGGAGTGTTCGGCCCCGCCGGAGGGGTGGCTCGAACAGTGGGCGGTCGCCGAGTGCCGGGCGGCGAAGCGGGCCGACTGGGGCGCCGACCTCGACCGCTGGTTGAGCGAGCCGGGCCGGCCGGGCACCGGGCGCGTGGTCGCGGCGCTGGCCGCGTACTTCGGGTTCCAGCCGGTCCCGCCGGCGGAGTTCGTCGGCGCGCTGCCGCGGGTGCTGGCGCTGTTAGAACATCAGTTCGACGACATCCCGGTGCGCAGCGCCTGGCTGGCGCGGCTCGCGGTCGCGCGGTCGTGCGACGGCGACGTGCTCGGCGTGGCCCGCTGGCGCGACCGGCTCGTCCGGCGCCTGCGCGACCGCGGCCCCGGTCTCGACCTCGACGAGCCGTCGTTCCTGCGGTTCCGCGGCACTGCGACCGCCCAGCGGTTCCAGGACGCGCGCGAGCGGTTGATCCGCCTTCACGGGCCGGTACTCGCGTGGGTCGAGCGGCACGCCGGGGGCAACGGGTTACAGTCGGTCGGCCTCGACGGCGAGGGCAAGGCGAGCGCCGCGTACGCGCAGTTCCTGCTCGCGTGGGGCCTGGGGGCCCTCGGCGAGCGCACGCGCTCGCGCGACTGGGCGGCGCGGGCGCGGAAGGCGCTCGCCAGCGCGTCCGGCCCGCGCGCCGACCCGGCCGCCCACGCGCTCCTGGGCGACCTGTTCTTGCACCGCATCAAGGACGCGCACGAGGGGCACACGCCCAAGCCGGCACTCCCGCCGGACCTTCAGGAGCGGCTCGAACGACTGCCGGAGTTCGCGCGGTACTCGGTCGATCGGTTGCGCGAGCACTGCCGTATTCTTCAACCGGTCGGGGCGGTGCGCGCCTACCGCGGGCGCGAGCTGCGGGAGTTCTGGGGCGCCGACCGGCTCGGCGAGCGGCTGGCCGTGCTGGGCGCGCGAACCGACCCGGCGCAGTTGAACGACGAGGCGCGGGCGCTTCTGGCGGTCGCCGCCGAAGCGCCCAGCACCGCGACCGTTCCGCGGATCGTGCTCGCGCTACTCGAAATCGCCCCCGCACTCGTCCTGCCGCTGCTCGATGAGTTGCTCGCGCTCGTTCCGCCGGCGCTCGACTGGACGGAGGCGTGGGTGCAAGCGGGCCGGTGGACGGACGAGGAGCGCCCCGGGCGCGTGACCCGGTGCCAGGCGCGGATGATCGAATCCGCGTTCGCGGTCGCGGGGGCGGGCGCCGCGGAGGCGCTGCTCCGGCACGTGACGCGCGGCGCGACGGCCGGCCCGCTGCTGCCGGCGGTCGCAGCTGCCGCGCCGCGGGTGTTCCGCACGGCGCGGCGGTTCGCGCTGAGTTCAGAAGCCGAGGCGCTGATGCGGGTACTCGACCCCGCGCGGGGCGAGTGGCCGGACGAGCCGATCACCGCGGCGCGTGTGGGGCTGGCAATCGGGTGGTTCGCCGCCGGCGACGAGGAGGCCGGGCACCGCGTGCTGAACGCCGCGCGGGACGCGCTGTTCGCCGCCCCGCCCCCAAACGAGCGGCAGCGGACCGATCTGGCGATCGCCTACGCCGAGGCGCTCGGGTTCGCCCCGGCCGGGATCGCGCTCGGCCGGCTGGAGGAACTGTTCCAGCGGCTGCCGCGGGTCACGCCGCAGGCGTCGTCGAACTGCTACTTCACCCTACACCCGCTCCGACTGGTCGATACCGTGGTGCGCTCGGTGGTGACCGACGAGTTCACCCTCGGCGCCGCGGTGCGCGCGTGGCTGGACGAGGACGAATTCCTGATCCGCCGGCGGATCCACCGCGACATGGCGGCTCTCCTCCGCGAGCGGGAGACGGAGTGAATCGTAGTCATCGCGCTCCGCGTGATGCCGCCGCAGCGGCGCGGTTTTCCTCTTCACAATCCAACCAGAAGACGCCGCTCTGCGAGCGGCTCCCACGCGGAGCGCGATGACTACGATTTACTTCTTCGGCTTCGGCTTGTCCTCACCCGTGTCGGTCCACATGCGGCCGATCGTGTTCATGTCCTTCGGCGGCGACACGTTCGGCACTTCGAGACCGAGTTCCTTCACGCGGGCCTCGCGGATCTTCGCGGTATCGACCTTGAACTCCTTGTCGCGCGCCGCGAGCAACTTCTCGTCCACCTGCTTGTCGCCCATCAGCGACCAGATGAGCATCGGCTCCCCCACCGGCACCGGGTTCTTCGGGTCGGGCCACGTGTGCCACGCCTTGCCCCACGTCTTGATGACCACCTTCATGAATGCCATCTCTTCCTCGGGCTTCATGCCGGGGGCGATCAGCCCGCCGCCGAGCACCTCGTAGGTGTGCGCGTGCCAGTACTTCTTCTCGTCGTCCGACAGCTTGCGGTACGCCTCGTCCGAAATGAGGTACTCGACGCCGATGAGCTTCGCGTTCTTGCCGGTGCCGTCGAACAGCACGCACTGGAACACGTCGCCCTCGGACCCACCGGAGTGGGCGGCGCAGTAGTGCTGCGTGATGAACTGGAGGCTCGGGTTCTTCTTGGCCATGTGGATCCCGCAGAAGTGGAAGTGCGGGTTCGACATCGGCCCGTCTTTGGCGTGATCGGCCTTGCCGCCGTGGTCCGCCGCAGCGAGCGATCCACACACCGGCACCGCGCCCATCGCACCCAGCGCACCGAACAGTTCGCGACGGTCCATCAGTCACTCCTGGAAGAGGGAGGAACAGAAACGAGTCCCCTGTAGCGACATGACGGTTCGCCGCCACAGTCTGTCACAAAAAAGCGTCGCGTTCGCCTCGTGGCGAGGACCGTTTCGGATCGGAAACACGGGTGAACGCGCGACGCCGTTGAAATATGACCTGCGAAGTGATAATTAACTGAACTTGTGTTTATATGACGCAAAAAACACGAAGCCACGAGCGGCGAATCATCGCCGCTCGCGGATCTGCGAACGGATCAGGCCTCGAAGTCCCTGGCGAACGCCTTCGCGGTCAGTTCCGCGCCGGTGGCGAACCGGGTTAGCCCCTTCCAGTCTCGTGTGCGGCCCGGCTCGAACACCTTCTTCTTCATGAACTCGCCGACCTTCTTTTCGCCGATGTACAGCACTTGCTTCGGGTCCGCGTTGTAGACCTCCTTCGCAAGCGCGTGGTGAACCTGCGAAGCGAACAACTGGCCCATCATGTAGTTGTGGTAGTACACCGGGGCGCTACAGATGTGGATCTTGCTCCCGTAGTCCGGCGCGTTGCGGCCCTTCGGCTTGCGCACCTGTTGGTACTTTTCGACCAGTTCCCACCACAGCGCGTTGAGATCCTGCTTGGGGTTCTCGTACATCGCTTTTTCAAAGCGCAGCATCACCTGGCACCAGCGGCTGAAGATCAGGAGCTGGTTCCGCTGCACCTTCGCCGCGGCCTCGTCGAACGCTTTTGCGTTCTCGACCTTCACCCCC
>CAZBXY010000317.1:0-9168 GCA_964495365.1 uncultured Frigoriglobus sp.
TATGTGTTTCCGGCGTGCGGCGCGGCTTCAGCCCGCCGGTTGGGCGAACGGCGGGTTTGAGCCGGCCGGTGTAACCGACGCGCCCCACCGGCCGGCTCACACCGGCCGTTCGCCTATACTGCCCCCATGCTCACCACACGCCGCGCGTTCCTCGCTTCCGCCATCACGCTGCCCCTCGCGCGCGGGGCCGACGCGAAAGCGCCGGTCGTCGATACGCACCTTCACTGCTTCGCGGGCAAGGACGACGCCAAGTTCCCCTACCACAAGGACGGGCCGTATCAACCCGCGGACCCGGCCACGCCCGAACACCTTCTGAAGTGCATGGCCGACGCCGGCGTCGATTACGCGATCGTCGTTCACCCGGAGCCGTACCAGGACGATCACCGCTACCTCGAACACTGCCTCGCGGTCGGCAAAGGCAAGCTGAAGGGTACGTGCCTGTTCTTCGCGGGGCGCGACGGGACCCCCGACAACCTCAAGGCGCTCGCGAAGAAGCTGCCGCTCGTGGCGGCCCGCGTCCACGCCTACAACCCGGACCGGCTCCCGCCGTTCGGCAAGCCGGAGCTGACCGCGTTGTGGAAGCTGGTGGGCGAACTCGGCCTCGCGGTACAGTTGCACTTCGAACCGCGGTACGCGGCGGGCTTCGAGCCGCTCATCAAGGAGTTCAAAGACACGCGGGTGCTGATCGACCACCTCGGGCGCCCGTTCCAGGGCACGGAGAAGGAACACGCGACGGTTCTCGGCTGGACGAAATACCCGAACGTGGTGATGAAGCTCTCCAGCGTGCCGGACAAGCGTTCGTACCCGCACCGCGACCCTGCGCCGGTGGTGAAGCAATTAACAGAAGCGTTCGGCGCGGACCGCCTGATGTACGGCGGCGGGTACAACGAGAAGGCGACCGGCGCCAGTTACCGGGCCGAGCGCGAGCGGATCGCGGGGTTCCTGGCGCACCTGAGCGACGCCGACCGCGCGAAGGTGTTCGGCGGCACCGCCGCGAAGCTGTTCAAGTTGGGGTGAGCCATGACGGAGGAAGAGTGGTTTGCGGCCACGCACCCCGATCCGTTACTCACGCTCTTTTCCGGAGCGAGTAACGACCGGAAGTTGCGACTCTTTGCATGTGCGTGTTGCCGGCAAATCGAACACCAAATGAGCTTCCCGGAGTTTGTTCACACGATCGAGGTCGCTGAACAGTTCGCGGATGGTCGAGTGACGGCTGAAGCACTCCGTACCGCAACACGAGCAGCGGAATCGATTTTTTGGGCACAGAAGCCTGAATACGAACTTCTCGGTTCGGCCAATTGGGCTGCTCTTCACACGGCGGAACATTGGTCTGTTAGCACGGAACAACCATTTGAATCGGCACACCGGGCGGCGGGCGAGGCACGAAGGGCAACGGAACGCGATCCCGCACACCGCGAGTTCACTCCATCGCCCGAGCCTGCATTTACGTCATGGCCACCAGCGAAGGGTGAATTGGCAGATTACATCCGACGGTTGGAAGAGCATTCTGCGGCTGAGGAGGCGACCGACGCCAAATTCAACGCGCGTGAAGCCGTGGTGCAAGTCGCCCTCCTCCGCGACATCTTCGGCAACCCGTTCCGACCCGCGACGGTCGATCCGAACTGGCTCACGTCCACCGTTGTTGCGCTGGCCGAGGGCATATACGCGGAGCGAGCCTTCGACCGGATGCCGATCCTGGCCGACGCACTTCAGGATGCCGGCTGTACGAACGAGGACGTGCTGAACCACTGCCGCGACGCCCAACAGGTTCACGTGCGCGGGTGCTGGGTGGTGGATTTGCTCTTGGGGAAGGTGTAGGTGACGAAGCTACCGCCGCGGGAGGCCGAAGAAGTCCAGCACCGTATACAGGTTCAGTTCGCCGTTGATGAGGAAGTGGTCGATCGGGCGGACCTCGCCGCCGGCGGCCTTCAGCGCGTCGAGCGTCTCCTGCGTCTCGAACCACCACAAGAACGCCAGCGCG
This sequence comes from uncultured Frigoriglobus sp., assembly GCA_964495365.1. Taxonomy (GTDB): domain Bacteria; phylum Planctomycetota; class Planctomycetia; order Gemmatales; family Gemmataceae; genus Gemmata. The sequence goes on from CAZBXY010000317.1 coordinate 1,982, forward strand.
TCCGGGTTGGTCTTCGCGACCCGGCGGAACGCCTCCAGCTCGTTGCGGAACGCGATCGCGTCGGCCTCGGCCTGCCGGAACTGCTCGTCGCGGTACTGCGCGGCCTCCTGTTCGAGCCGGTACTTCAGTGCCGCGGCCTGACTCAGCCGCTGGTCGCGTTCCTGCTGGGCCTGCGTTTCGCGGGTGCGGATGGCCGTTTGCGCCTGATCGACCGCCTCGAACGACGTTCGCACTTCTTCCGGTGCGGCGAGGATCGCAACACTCGCCCGCTGCACGCGGATGCCCAGGCGCAGGTCCGGGAGCCGCGCGCCGAGTCGCTCCATCACCCACACGGGCAGGGCCGCACTGCCGGTGCGCAGCGCCTGGTCGATCGTGCGCCCCGCGGCCCACTCGGCGATCGCGGCTTCGGTTTCGCGAGCGAGGGCCGTATCGACCTGTTCGCGGTGGACGATGTAATTGTCGAGGTCGGCGTCGGTCTCGCCGATGGCGTAATCGACCACGAGCTGCACGTTCACGAGGTTCTGGTCGCCGGTGAGCATCTGCCCGACCGGCGGGGGCGGCGAACCGTCGGCGGGGGCCGGTTCGGGCGCGTCCGGGTCGTAGCCGACACGCACCTGACGCACGGTCCGCACCGGCACGCGGTCCACGCGATCGATGCCCCACGGCAGCCCGACGCCCAGTCCCGGCCCCGGGCGCGACACTACCTTCCCGAACCGGCGCACGACCGCGCGCTCGTCCGGCCCCACCTGGTAGACGCCGGTGGCGAGGTAGGCGACGGTGAAGGGCGCGAGAAGGTAGCGGAGTTTCAGCATGTTTTTGGCGAACGGCCGGTGTCAGCCGGCCTGTTGGGCGTTTTTTGGTTGCGTTTTTTCTGATTTTTTTGGGCTACGGGCGGGTTTCCGCGGGGGGGTGGGGCGTTGAGGTTCCACCGGCCGGCTTACACCGGCCGTTCGCCTATGGCTTCTTCGGCATCCCCTCGAACACGCGGCCGAATAGCGGGTGCTTGGTGCTCAGCATGAGCAAACTGCGCCCGCTGGCGACTACCTTGCGGAACGAGCGCAGGCTTTCGAGAAACAGGTAGAACTCGCGGTCCTGCTCGTAGGCCGCGGAGCGGATCACGGCCGCGTCGGCGCTCGCCCGGCTCTCGACGGCGGTCTTTTCGGCCCGCGCGGTCGCCTCGATCGTGCGCGCGGTGCGGTCGGCGTCGGTGATGATGTCCGCAGCGCGCTTGCGGCCCTCGCTCTCGTACTCCGCGGCCTTCTTCGCCCGCTCGCTGCGGATGCGCTCTGCGATGCTGCTCCGCACCGCCGCCGGGTAACTGAACCGGCGCACGCGGAGATCAATAATCTGGATGCCGTACTCCGCCAGTACCCGCGTGCGCAGGTCGTCGGCTGCGAAGCCGTCGGTGCCCAAGAGCCGCCGGCGGATGCGCTCGGTGCGATCGTCGATCACCTGATAGTCCGCGGCGCGGAACGGCCCTTCGGGGGCCAGCGCCACCGGCCCGCCGGCGAGCGCCGCGAGCGCCGACTGTGTGTCGATGGGACGAACGAGGTCGTCCATCGGCATCGTGCTGACGACCGCCGCGAGCCGGCCGTTGATGAGCGGGGCCAGGATCTTCCGCGCCTGTTCGGGCGTGCGCACGGCCTTCACGAACCGGTCGGCGGCCTCCGCGTCGGGGATCTTCCACGTCACGAACGCATCGACCGCGAGCGTCTTGTCGATCGAGCGATCGGCCGGGTTGCTGGTGAGCGATTCGACCGCCGGGAGGTCGAACGACTGCACGCGGCGGTCGATGCGGAGGACCGAATCGACGGGCCACGGCGCCTTGAGGTGCAACCCGGCCGCGGAGCCGCCGTCGTGAACCGCGACCGGGTCGCCGAACCGCGTGACGTAAACGAACTCGGCCGCGTCCACGGTGTAGAACGCGGTCCGCCCCCACAGGAGGGCGGCGACAACGAGGAGAACGAGCAGGGAACGGGTCATGGGATGTTTTCGCAGAAGAACCTCTCCCCGCTCGCTCCGCTCGCTGCCCCTCCCCTAAGAAGGGAGGGGCGATGAGAAGAAGAGCGATCTTACTCCCCCTTCCTTTTTAGGGAAGGGGGTCGGGGGGTTAGGTTCTTCTCTTCCTCTTACTTCACCAGCCATTCGACGACCGCGGCCGGGGCCAGCTTCGCACCGTTGCGGGTCAGCTTATTGCCGGCGCCGGCGGCCTCGTAGGCGGCGCGCGAAATCTGACCGGTCCCGGTGCCCATCTGGTTGTGAACCAGTACCTCGCCCGGCGCGCACAGCGCCAGGAACGCGCCCAGCCCGCCGTACTTCACCGCGCCCGGCAGCATCATCGGGTCGTCGGTCTTCTCGATCTTCTCAAAGCTGAACTGGTTGAGGTCCGCGGCCATCTTCGCCACCGCGTCGCCGGCGAGTGCCTTCGCCAGCACGGCGACCGGCCCGAACTCGTCCCACCCGACGAGGTGGGGCGGCTGACCGGCCTGTTTTTCGTCATTCGAGACTATCCATTTGCCGACGAACGTCCGACGGATGTAGGGAATGGCGGTGAGTACGTCTTGCACCTGTCCGGCGAGGCGGGTTCGGTTGTAGCCGAAGGTGTATCCGGCGTAGTTCTTATCCACCGCGACGGGCTTGCCCTCACCGTGTTCACCGACGCCGAGTACGTCGAGGGCCACGATCCCGACCCCGCTATCAAGCAACTTCTTCGCCGCCGGGTGCCATTCGCCCTTTTCGTAGAGAGAAGCCTTGCCCTTCGGGTGAACCCAGATGACCATCTGACCGGTTGGCTTGGCGGAGTACGCCAGATGGTATGGAATGACATCTCCAGCCCAGCTCTGAGTGGGGTGCGTTGCCTCTTTTCCCATTAAGTCAGCCCATGGGTATGGATGATCGACGCTCCGATTCGACCCGGTCCGTGCGAGAAACCCGCGCGTACCCGTGTGCGGCCGTCCCGGAGGAGGTTGCCACGTGTTGTCGAAGACTGAACTTTGGTACGGCGCCCCCACCATCGCTCGTAGCGCCGTCCCCACGACCCGCCGGAACTCCTTCAGGCTCTCCGCGTCCTTCGGCATCAGCTTCGCCATCTGTTCGTCGTTGGCCGCGGTCATGCGGGCGCGGAGCGCCTTGGCGTCCAGTTCGTCCTTCGGCCGCGGGTGTTCCTTATTGAACACACTCAGGCCGTTCGGCGGGGTGACCGGCTTGAACGCCGGCTCTTTCGGCTTGTCGTCCTTGCCGGCGAGGTGCTTCAAGAACCATGTGTACATCATCTCGCGGGCGTGAACGTTGTACTGGTGCCCGTATTCGAGCCACGCCTTCACCAGCACCTTGTCCTTCGCGCCGTACAGGTCGTACAGTTGTTGCAGTTCGGGGTAGCCCTTCGTCATCATCTCCTTCGTCCAGTCGTTCGCGGCGCTCATCGCTTGCGGCTTCGGGCCGAATAGAGCCGCGATCTCGACGTTACCGGTGTTCACTCGCAGGTGCGAGCAGTTCTCGCACACGCACCCGCCCTGCATCCCGGTCGATACCATCACCGCGGGGAACGCCGCGGCGAGCCGGTCGTCCAGCGCCGCGGTCATGAAGGTTTGCGTGCCGCCGCCGCTCGCCCCGGTCATGCCCAGCTTTTTGGCGTCCACGTCCGGCAATCCGGCGAGGAAATCCAGCGCGCGGAGGCTGTTCCACGTTTGCAGGCCCATCGCGCTTTGCAGGCGGAGTTCGCCCGCGGTGTCGCGGAAGCCCTCGCGGTGCGGGATCGCGGTGCTGTCGGCGTAACCCACCATGTCGTAATGGAATACGACGAACCCGAGCTTCGCGAGCGTCGCGGGCAGCGCCTGCATGAAATACCGGGCGCGGTCCATGTCCGGTTCGCCGCCGGAATCGACGCTCGCCTTGCCGGCCTTCTCGCCGTCGTCGTGGAACCGCCCGCCGGCCCAGTGCCCGTGCGCGAACAGCACCCCGGGACACAGCGGCGCGCCGCCGGGGAGCTTCGGCCGGTACAGGTTCCCGCAGACGTAGTGACCCGGCATCGAGGCGAAATACACCTTCTCGATGGTGTACTCGTCCCGGTCGATCTTCCCGTGAATGACGGCGTTCAGCGGGGTCTTCTCCGGCAGCGGCCAGAGGCCGTTGGCGACCAGCAGTTGCTCGCGGAGCTGCTTGCGGCGAACTTCCCACGCCTCCTTCGTCTTCGGCACGACGAACGGGAAGTAGTCATTCAACGTTTTCGGCGCCCCGAGCCGCACGTCGGTCGGCTTCTTGTCGCCGGTGAACACCTTCGTCGGGTCGGCGTCGTCGGCTCCGAAGGCGAGTTGCAGGAACGGGTCGGTGGACAGGAACCCGATGGCGGGAAGGGCGAGCGCGTCGCGGCGGGACAGCATGTGCGTCTCCTGAAGGGGTGACGCCGAAGGTACGCGAGCGCACCGCCCGCGTCAACGATGTGCGGGCGAAGAACACAGGGCTTCCGCCCTGTGTGCCTATTGAGGCGGGGGTTGCGCTCTGGCACAATGTCGGCAGTTGTCCCCTCCCCCGGAGCCTTCCCATGTCCGTCTCTCGCCGCCAGTTCCTCGCCGCCGCGCTCGCCGCACCCCCGACCTTGCGGTCGGGGTTCGCCGGCGGCATCGACCCCATCAAGCGCCCGTCCGACAAGCCGGACCTGAAGCTCGCGCTCGCCGCGTACAGCTTCCGCCAGGCGCTCGACCTGAAGAAACCGACGATGACGTTGTTCGAGTTCATCGACATGGCCGCGGACCTGCCGCTCGACGCGGTCGAACTCACGTCGTACTACTGGGCCGAAACCACCGACGCCTACGCCGAGAAGCTGCGGGCGCACGCGGCGAAAAAGAAGCTCGCGGTGTCCGACGTGCCGGTCGGCAACAACTTCTGCGTGAAGGACGAGGCCGCGTACAAGAAGCAAATTCAGGACGTGAAGGACTGGACCGCCCGCGCCGCGAAGGCGGGCGCGACGACCGTCCGCATCTTCGCCGGGAGCCTGCCGAAGGGCGATACGCTCGAAGAGGCCCAAAAGCGCGTGGTCGCGGCGATGAACGAGTGCTGCGAGGTCGCCGAGAAGCACGGGGTTATGCTCGCACTCGAAAACCATGGCGGGATCACCGACACCCCGGAACACCTGCTGGAACTGGTGAGGCCGGTGAAAAGCAAGTGGCTCGGCGTGAACATCGACACGGGCAACTTCCGCACGCCCGACCCGTACGCGGACATCGCCAAGATCGCTCCTTACGGCGTCGTATCGCAGGTGAAGACGGAAGTCTCGCCTGGGGGTAAGACGCAGGAAGCCGACCTCGCGCGCGTGGTGAAGATCCTGAAGGACGCCAACTTCCACGGTTACGTGGCGCTCGAATACGAGGCGAAAGAAGACCCGAAGACCGCGGTGCCGAAGTATGTCAAGGAGCTGCGGAAACTGATCGGGTAGGCCCAAGTCTTCGTGGCACAGGCTTTCCAGCCTGTGTGCCCTTAGCTACAAGGCACAGGCTGGAAAGCCTGTGCCACGAGAAGAACGCTTTCCGTCACCTGGCCTTTCCCTAACTCATCATTGTGACCCGTCACTCAGCACCGGTCCCATGACCTACGACGAAGCCCTCGCCTTCTGGTACGGGCGCATCAACTACGAGGTGCGGGCCGCCGGGCCGGGCGATCTCAAACTGGAGCGCATGCGCGCGCTCTTGCGCCGGCTCGGCGACCCCCAGGACCGGGTGCGGCTCGTCCACGTCACCGGCACCAAGGGCAAGGGCTCGACGTGCGCGATGATCACCTCCGTTCTGCGCGCCGCGGGGTACCGGGTCGGGCTGTTCACCTCGCCGCACCTCGAACACGTCGAGGAGCGCGTCCAGGTGGACGGCGCGCCTATCTCGCGGGCCGAGCTGGTCGCGCGGATGGCGGAAGTCGCCCCCGCGGTGCGCGCGATGGAGGCCGAACCCGACCTCCCGCCGCCCACGTTCTTCGAGATCGGCACCGCGCTGGGCTTTCTGCACTTCGTTCGCCGGCGGTGCGAGATCGCGGTGATCGAGGTCGGCCTCGGCGGTCGGTTCGACAGCACGAACGTCTGCCGCCCGCTCGTCTCCGTCATCACCAACGTCGGTTACGACCACACGGCCCAACTCGGGAACACGCTCGAAGCGATCGCGTTTCAGAAGGCCGGAATCATCAAACCGCGCGTGCCGGTGGTCAGCGGGGTGACGCAGGACGGCCCGCGCGCGGTGGTACGAAAGGTCGCGACGGAGCTGGACGCGCCGCTGTGGGAGGTGGAGGCGAGCGACGAGCCGACCTCCGCGCCCGAAAATGTTAAGATGGGTAAAGTTGCCACGTGGCAACTTTTACAACCCGAAGGCGAGGGGTGCTTCGTCAACCTCCCCGGCGCCCACCAGCGCGCCAACGCCCGCGTCGCATGCGGAGTGATCGAGCGCCTGCGCGAAACCGGGATGCCGATCCCCGATTCCGCAATCGTTCGCGGGCTGGCCGAGGTGAAGTGGCCGGCGCGCGTCGAACTCGTGAGCGAGCGCCCCACGATCATCCTCGACACCGCACACAACGTTCCCAGCGCCGAAGCACTGGTGAACACGCTCCGCGAGTCGTTCCCGGTGCCGGGCACGAAGCGGGTGGTGTTCGCGGTGTCGTCGGACAAGCAGTTCGCCGAAATCTTGCGCATCCTGGCGGGCTACTTCGACCACTTCCATCTGACGAAGTACGGGAACAATCCGCGGTGCGTCCCGCCGGAGAAACTCGCCGCCACGCTGGAGGAAGTCGCGCCGGGCAAGCCGTTTACGACACACGCGACCGGCTTCGATGCGCTCACCGCGGCCCGCGGCGTTGCGGGCGAAGGCGATCTGGTGTGCGTGACGGGTTCCGTTTTTCTGGCGGGCGAATTACGAACCGCTATTTGTTCCGCGACATGATCGGCTGTCGGCATTTCCAACACACGTACAGAAAAATTTCCCCGCGAATAACGTCCGGCTGATCGACAAAATAATACTGTTTATCAACTCGCAACGCGCGCGCTCCCACTGTGCATCCGGCGCCCGCCGTCACCCGTTCACTCTGTTCATTTCATTTGGAGGGACCGACCTTGCGCAAGCAAGAGCGCCAGTCCGCCCGTTTGGGGGTGGAACTGCTGGAAGAGCGTGCCGTTCCGGCGGCGTTCTACGTGGCGACGACCGGTTCGGACGCGGCGT
>CAZBXY010000318.1:0-4454 GCA_964495365.1 uncultured Frigoriglobus sp.
GGCCGCGAGCGAGCTCGCCTCCAGCGACATCTTGAAGGTGGTGCAGCTCTCGACCGTGCTCGTGATGTCGTAATCGACGGTCTTGAGCTGGGAGATGTCCTGGTGGCTGAGGACGAGGTAGACGCCCATCGACCGGGCCATCTCCAGGAGGATCTTCACGTTCTCCGCGCACACCTGCTGGAACTCGTCCACGAAGACGTAACACGGGACCGACTTCCGCGAGCGGCTCACGATCTTCGCCGCGTGGACGAGCGCGTAGAGGGCGAGCTTCCCGACCGACTTCGCGGTGAGTTCCTCCTCCAGACTCGGCAGGCTGAAGTAGACGACCTGCTTCCGGGTGAGCACGTCGGTCATGTCGATCTGGTCGCGGAGCACCTCCGGGGCGACCGCCGGGCGGCACTCCGCCGTGACGTTGAGCGGCGTGACGGCGGCGAGTTGGCGAAGGAGCATCCGCAGGTGCTGCGAGTTCTCCTGGTCGGTGTTGGTCGCGGCGTAGCTCCCCGGCTGCTCGGCGTAGCGGGCGAGGTCCGCGAACGAGCGGACGTCCCGGAACTTCCGCAGGAACGCGGTCAGGGTGTCCAGGGTGACCGACTGGAAGAACGACTTCCCGTAGGCGTCCCCGTAGTAGAGGCCGAGGGAGGTGAGGAGGCTCTGGGCGCGGGCATTCACCCCCCGTTCCTGGTTCGCGGCCTGGGCGAACGGGTTGAACGCGAAGCTCGCCGCCCCGGGCTGGAGGGTGAACCAGCGGAACGGCAGGCCGGCCCGCTCGGCCTCGACGAACGCGCCCCAGAAGAGGGCGTTGTCCCCCTTCATGTCGATGTAGACGAGCGACGAGTCGGCGTGGGCGGTGAGCTGGAAGGCAAGCGGGGCGAGGCACAGGCTGGTCTTCCCGCTCCCGGTCCCGCCCATGACGTGGGCGTGGGTCCGGAGGAGCGCCCGGTCGAGCAGCCAGGGGGTGCCGCCTTCGAGCGCCCGGCCGACGTAGAGGTGGGGCTGGCGGAGGCCGTTCAGGAGACGTTCGACCTTGGCGTCCCACGGCGTCGGCGGGCGGTCCGGGGCGAGCCGCCAGAGCGTCTCCTGAACGTGCGGCGGGTGGGTCGGCCGGGATGGGGTCGGCACGGTGGCGATCATGGGTCTTGTCCTCGGTGGTGCGGGAGGTGGTGAACCCGCTGCCCGAGCGGCACCTCGCCCGGGCAGCGGGGTGGGCGGTTACCGGGGCGGCTCCGTGGGTTCAGGTCCACCGGCCGCCGGGTCGCTCCCCAGCTCGGCGCTGGACTCCTCGCGAGGTCCCGGCGGAGCGTTCGAGAAGAACACCTGGCCCGGGTTGTCCGCGGTCTCGATCAGGCGGAGCAAGAGCGGCGCGAGGCACAGGCTCGTCTTCCCGCTCCCGGTCCCGCCCACGATGTGGGCGTGGGTGCGGAGGAGACCCGGGTCGGCGAAGGGGCGGCGGTCCGGCAATTCGGGTTGCATGGCGTTCCTCACTCAAGGGTGCCGGTGCGGGAGCGCGGGGCCGGCGGCACCCCCCGGGCCGGCCCCGCGGAGGGCGGGCGGATCATCGGGACGCGGCCGCGTCGTCGGGTTTCTCGAAGTAGCTGAAGTAGGTCGGGAGCACGGAAAGCCCGACGAACCAGATCATCAAGAGCACGAAGGCCGGCGGCCCCACCGCCGCCGTCACCGCGGCGGCGGCGAAGGCCGTGACGCGAGTGCCGACGGACCGGGGCTCGGACGCCGGTGGTTCCGTCGGCGGTGGCGCGTAGGGCAGCGCGGGCGACGGGCCGGTAATGGCGTCTGCGAAGTCGTCCCGGGTGCCGCGCTCGGTGCGGGCGAGCCACGGGTCAGCCGGAGGCACGTACTGCGGGGCCGGCGGCGGGTAGGCGGGCGTGGTCGCCGGGACCTTCTTCTCCGGATCAGCCTTCGGCGACTCCACCGCGGGGGCGATGAACGTGGTCGCCGCCGTGAGGAGCACCACACACGTCGCGGCGAGCCGCACCGACTGCGGGCGCAGCCACGGGGTGTGGAGCCGGTGGGCGAGCGGGTGACCTGGCCCCGGGTAGGTGAGGAACACGACGATCGCGTCCCACGCGACGCGGAGGGCGAGGACCGGGTTCGGCGCCCGGAGGGCGTTCAAGGCCGAGCTCACCCCGAACCACGCGAAGGGGAGCCCTACCAGGCCGAAGAGTGCGACCGTCGCGAGGAACTCCGCGGGCGACCCGGGCTCCCCGGGCTGCGGCGGCGGGAGCATGCGGTGCAGCTCGGAGGTCGGGCCGACGCCGTACTCGGCGATGGTGGCAACCAGGCCGTAGCAGAGCCCGAAGGCGGCCGCGCCGCGGACGGCCGCCCGGGCGTCGAACGGCTTCGGCGGCTTGCGGGTCGTCCCGCGGGCCGCAGCGGGCGGCTCGTCGAACGCCCGCGCCCGCTCCAAGCCCCGCGCCGGGTTCGCCCGCGCCCACGCCGCGTACTCGACGACGACCAGGCCGGCGAGCGTCCCGCCGAGGACGCACGTCAGGAGCGGCAGCACCGGCCGGGGGAGGGTCTGGCCCGCCGCGGCGAGGGCGAGGGACACCAGCATCGCGGCCGCGGTCACGCACAGGTCCCGGAACGGCATCTTCAGCGTGACCGCCTGGTAGGCCCCGGCGAGCGGCCGGTAGAGGCTCGCGAGGACCGAGACGACCGCGATGAGGATGAAGAGGAGGCCCCACATCTCCATGCCCCCGGGACCCCACCCCCGGGCGGGCAGCGAGGTGACGAAGACGAGGCCGAGGCCCGCGAGGCCGAGGAGGACGAGGAGCGGCAGCCGCTGGAGCAGATCGTCGAGCGCGAGCCACCGGGCGAGGGCGACCGCGAGGAGGGCCGCCGCCAGCGCGAGGACCGCGACGACGGCGAGCCCGAGGGACTGGCCCGCGAGCCAGCAGATGCCGCAGTGGACGGGCAGCCCGACGAGGGTGAACCCGGTGAGGAGCCGGAGCGCCTGCTTGCCGGCGGCCGCCGGCTCGGGGCCGGCCCGGAACAGCGGGAAGAGCGGGTTGAACGCCGCCGGCTCGACCGCGGCCTCGTTGAACGTCGTCTTCTTCCGCGCCGTCATCTGGCGTGACATCGGTGCTACCTCCGCTTGACGAGGAAAAGGTCTTGGAGTTCCGGGTGGGCCTCGACCGAGACCGGGACGCCGATGGGCTGCTCCTTCCGGGCGAACGCGGCCGCGAGGTTCGCCCGCTTGCCCTCCGTCGCGGTGAGGACGTGGACCGCGAGCTCGCCCTCCAGGACCAGCCGCCGGAGCGCCGGCCGGTCGGTGGCGATCATCCGGCCGACCCGGCGGCGGACCTTTACGACCAGTCGGGAGCTGAGCTTGTCGTGATCGACCACGAAGAGACCCAGGCGGGGCGGGGCGGAAGAGGCGTCGGGGAAGAAGTTCTTGTCCGAGAACCCGGGCTGGGAGAGGTCGGGGAAGCGGGACCGGAACTCGTCCTCGGTGAACACGTCGCACCCGCGGCTCGCCGCCGCGAGGAGGACGGCGTAGTGTTCGAGGAGCGCCTGGGGGCCGAGCGGCTTCGCGCTCCGGCGGACCCCGAGCGCCGCGGCCGCCCGGACCCCCAGGACGAAGTAGGGCTCCTGCCCGGCGAGCGTGTAGCGCGCGAGCCACCCCTCTTCGGCGGCGCGGGCGAGGGCCTTCCGGGCGGCGTCGGGGGCGAGGTCCGGCCAGCGGAGCCGGCGGACCGCGTCGGCGGTCAGCATCCCGTAGCGGTAGGCGTCGTCGATGAGCTGCTGGCCGCGCTCTGAGAGGGCGGCGTAGTCGTCTGTTGCCGTCATTCGGCACCTCCTTCGGAAACGGTCCACATCTCGTACGGCAGGCCCCGCAGGGCGCAGTCCCGGTGAATTTCCCTGAGCCGTTCGCCGCCCGTTGCGGCGTAGGACGAGCCCGCGAACTCGACGGCGAGGGCCGGGGTCGCGGTCGAGTCCACGATGCAGGCATCGACGACCTTCTCGCCGTAGCCGCGGGCGTCGGCGATCACCTCCTCGGCCACCCACGCGCTCGCGAGCAGCGGGTGGTGGGCGGCGAACCGGGCGTAGACGTGCCCCAGCCCGAGGTTGTGGTCGATGGCCGAGGCGGACCGGAGCGGGTGCCGGACGGTGTGGCCGAACCGCCGCGCGGCCGAGGCGGTCGCGGTGTAGAAGACCGCCCGCCGCGGCTCGATCCGCTCCCACCGCCTCGCTAGCTCCCAGGCGAGCGGGCCGAAGTCCGGGGCCGGCTCGCCCGGCGCCCAGCGGTAGAACAGCGACACCGCCGGCGCGACCCGCACCGGGAGCGAGTAGCGCGCGAGGAGGCCCTCCTCGCACAGTTGCCAGAGCCGCCGGCCCATGTTCTCCCGGCCGGCGTCGGTGTCCGGCCAGAAGAAGTTGGCGAGGACGAACTCGGCGAGGACCGGCACCCGGAACAAGAGCGCCAGGATGATGAGCCG
>CAZBXY010000318.1:4554-9052 GCA_964495365.1 uncultured Frigoriglobus sp.
GGACGAACTCGGCGAGGACCGGCACCCGGAACAAGAGCGCCAGGATGATGAGCCGATCCCGGTCGGTGAGGCTGATCATGCCGGCGGCTCCTCGGGGTCTTGGAATTTCCGCGGGCGGCCCGGCCCCCTGCGCGGCGGCTCGGTGACGGCCGCCGGCCCGTTACCGGACGGGCCGGCGAGCTGCGGCGGCAGCGACGCGGCGGGTTGCGAAGCCGGACCCCCGGCCCCGGCGATGGCCCGGAGCGCCTTGGCCGCGTCTTCGTCGGTGAGTCCGGTGGTGCCGTCCGCCGACGCGAGCGCGTCATGCACGCCCGCGAGAATGGACTCGGCGACCTTCCGCCGGAAGTAAGCCCAGAGCCAGTTCATGAGGACCTCTCCTTTCCGGGCGACGGGCGCGGGGAGTCAGTGGGTGCCGAGGACCGGGGCGAGGATCTCGCGGACCCGCGGGGCGACCTTGTAGGGCGTCCCCCGGTCGCGGGCGTCCTTCGCGCGGAGGATCTCGCACTCGGCCTCGGCGAGCAGCCGCCGGTACTCGGCCGCGAGATGAAGGGTGTTGTCCCGCCGCTCCCAGTTCGCCTTCGAGAGCTGCTTGTGCCCGTGGGCGGACGACTCGAACCACTCGACGCGGGTTGTGTCGGTCGAGTCCTTGTCCTCCTCGGCGGCCTGGCGGAACTCGGCCGCCCGCTTCGAGTGGCCGCGGGCATCCTTGCTTGCCTGGATGGCGTCCTCTTCCAGGGTGTTGACGACGACCCATGCCTTCTTGAGGTCGGCCTCGGCCCGGTCGATGTCGGTCGGGCCGAAGAGGTAGACGAGAAGACCCACCACCCCGGCGACGACGGCGACGAGGGCGGCGATCGCGAGGAAAGGCTCGCGGTTCCGCTGGAGGTGAATGCCGACGGAGCGGAGCCAGGGCGGGATGTCGGGTCGGGGGTCGTTGCACGTACACATGAAAAGCACTCCTCGGGGTACGTGGGGACGTAGCGGCCCGGGCCGGCCTCGCGGAGGTCGGCGGACGGGCCGTTGCCGGTGAACGACGTGCTCACCGGCGGCGGTAAGTGCGGGACTGCTCTGGATGCCCACGGGGCGTGCCGCTAGACTTGAGGTGTCACGCTCTTCCGTCTAGCAGCACGCTGCTCGCGGGCCTGCCGCCCCGGCCACCCGCCAAGGTGGTCGGGGCTTTTTCTTGCGCCGATCCGGTTCTTATCTCCTTTCGTTCAAAGCCCTCGCACCCCGGTGGGCTACACCCACCAGAGTCGGGACGGCCACGGGTCAAACTCGAAACTGTGCTCCAGCATTCGTTCGCGGAGCTGGTGCGGGAACAGGGAGCCGAGAAAGAACAACGCAATGAAAGTCCCGGATCCGTTCTTGCGCTCCATCCGGCCGTAGACCCGCTGGTCCTCATGCGTCGTCGCCGTAACGCTGTAGACGCACTCTCGGGATTCGACCTTCTCCGTGAAGGCGTCGAGGAACAACAGTTGGCCGAGGTTGATGACCGCAGTGAGGTCGGAACGGGAAATCTCGGGCGGCGAGGGCGGCATCTCTTCCAGCCCGCGCGGGTGGGAGGCGATCAGGTTGCTGACCAGCTCGATGCGCTGCTGCTGGTCCGCCGGCAGGCGCGATTCGGGGAAAGGAGCGAAGAGACCGCGAGAGCGGATTAGCTCTGCCGCCTCCACGGTTGCGTAATAAAGCCCTTCCGTTCCGTGATCGGTGAGAGTCGGGACGCGCGCCTGGGTAGCTGACGCAAGTCGCGCGAGCTCGTCGTCGGAGCACGCCGGTGGGTCGAAATAGAGGCCGTCGTCTGCGAAAAGCGGTTCGGAGGAGATGGCTGCCGGGGCGATGAACGGCACTTTATGTACGCCCACGTGACCGGCCGCCTCCAGCTTGTCGAGAAAGGCGCGGACGTGGCGCCTCATCTCTCGGAGGTGCCTTTCATCGTGTGAGAGATGTGGGTTCACACAGTCGCGGATCTGCCACTCGGTGAGACACGGACAATTGATGGAGAGGGCGCGGACGACCCACAAGGCGGCATCTTCAGGGAGGTGCCGGTGGTTGATTGCGAAGGGGTTGGAAACAGAAGAACCCATGATTGAACCTCAGCGAAAGGGACAAGACCCGGCCCGTGGGGACCAAGTGTCATCCGATCGCGGGTCCAATCATGGGGCCGTGCTGGAGAGGCGAAACGCGCTACACCCAGCAATGCGTCCTGAATTGTCCGCAGTTTTCAGCGATGGGTCCGAACGAGCCGTCGAAACAACGAGAACCTTCGGACTACGCCACCACGCAAAAAGCGTGTACTGGAGTAAATTGTAACTGCTCGTGACCGAGCGGCAAGTGATTTTTTCCCTTCTTCGCCCTGTCCCGGCGTGTCACTACCTGCGGGCTGCCGCTCGCCGCAGCTCCCTTGTCGTGGTATATCCGCGGTCCGTTTGCTGGATTTGGCGTCGGGCTCTCCCGGCCCTAGCCGGCGGACTGGCCGAGAAAAATGCAGAAGGCAAAGCGAGTCGCTTGGTCCCACTACCTTGACGTGCCGGGTGGCGGAACGAGGCCGACGGGCTATGGGAGAAAGAGGTTCTACGTGGTTGGCTGAGGGACTTCGGGGCTGAACTCCGGGACCGGCTGGAACGGCGTCGCGTACGCCCGTCCGGCCGGTCCCGGTCGTTTCCGGTCCCGACGTTTCCTCACTCAACAACGGAGCTACGCGATGCACACCTACACGGTGAGCCAGATTCTGGTTGAGGCCGACACCGCGCACGGCGTCGCGCCTGCCCACTTCCACCACGACACTTGGTGTGCGGGGATTCCGGTCTTCGAGGGGAAACTCCGCCTCCGGCCGGTGACGGCTCCTGCTGGCCTGACGCTCCGGGAGTACCTCATCGAGGCGATGGCCGCTTGGACCAGCGAGGCCCTCACGGAGAGTGTGGGCAGGATCGTGGACGCCGCGCGGGAGAGGGTCGGCCCCTGGGTGGACGTGCCCGGCTCGACGGTCACGGTGGCCCTTCAGGGCGAGGGGGACCAATCCTTGACGCTGGTGGTCACCGACAAGGAATGCCGGAACGCCTCCCGACTCCGGGTGGACCTCCGCGATCCGACCCCGGTGTGGAGGGGGCGTAGCGAGAGGGAGTATCACCTCGCAGAGGTGACGCTGCGCACCTGGCTGACGTGGAAACCCGAAAACCCGCTGATGCCTATTGGCGGCCACGTGACCCTGTTTCGAGTTCCGACAGTCGCTGTCTTCCCCGTCCGGCCGCTCCTTCCAGAGTGGGACGAAACCCTGGGTAAGTACCTGCGTCGGATCGGATTCCCAGAGGGCGCGAGCGGTGATATCGAGGCGAAGGCCGCCGAACTCGTCGGGAGTTGGATCAGCGATTCGTACGCGGACCTGAGCGCCAACATGCGGCCGGAGAACCCCGGCTCGTTGGGCCTGCTCCTCACCGACTTCGAGGACCAGAAGATGGCAGAGGTCAACCTGGAGTTCCGTCCGTGGCGGGCGGCGCCGGGTGACCTCGTCGGCGACACCGCCGGGAAATGATCGCGGCGTCCGTTCGGTTAACTGCGGCGACCACCAGTCTGCCGCCCCACAATTTCGGTTTCATTCTCCCGCCGGTGTTCCCGCACCGGCCTCTTCACTCGTCCTTCGCGCTTTTTCCCCGCCCGGGCTCTCAACCCAGATGATGGGGGAGACAAGGACGCAGGAGGCGGGCGACGGCATAACCTCCTGCGGCGTTCCTTCGGCTCACCGAGCAGAGCGGTGGAGTGCTTGCCGGGCGGTGGTCATCCCTTGTCCGCCGTCTTGGCGGGCAAGTCGGGTGCGAAGCCGAGTCCCGCCCGGAGCATCCGTTGCGACCACTGACACACGCGAAGGCGCTCCGCGTAGCTCAGTTGGCGGTAACCGAAATCCGCGCCGATCCTCCAAACGAGGTACTGGTCCAAGGAGTAAACGATGTAACCGCCGCGGTACTTGGTCCTGGTGACCAGGACGGTGTTCTCGTCCACCCAGTACGACGGGCCGAACGCTTCGGTTTCCCTGAGCGTGTCGTCGGGCAGCTCGTCGGCGAGGCAGGGGTAGAGGAACGACCGAAGTTCCTCCGCCGACAGGAGCCAGTTTCGGAGCTTGGTCCACACCTTCCGGCGGTCGATTTCCCGACCGTCTTTGATCCGCTTCCGCTTGAGCGCTTTCAGGTAGCGCTTCAGTTCGTCTTCCGGACCTCGATTTGTCATCGCGTTACTCCCTATCGGAAAACCTGAGCGCGTATCGCCGGTCCTCCGCCGGAGCTTGGTCCGGCCGGGGCAAGCGTCGAGTCCTCTACCCGAGACAGGTTGAAAAGGGCGGTGCCGATAGGGCGTGAAAAGGCTCCCTAGCACGAAGAGCGAGGAACGGTCCACGAGCACCGAGCATTTCCCACGGTAGCGGGCCGGATGCCGATCCTCGGTGGAGTGTTTCATCAGCCGTCGCCGTCGGTCGTCATCGGGGGTCACGGGAAGCTGCTCCCGATGACGA
>CAZBXY010000319.1:0-9027 GCA_964495365.1 uncultured Frigoriglobus sp.
TACGAGCGAAAACCCATGCAAAAGGCCGCCTAACTTCCCGGATAGACTCTTAGTTGCGATTTGTGACTTGCGATTTGGAATTTCCGCGCAGCGGCTTCATGCCCAAAAGCGCCATGAGCGCCTGGGCAAACGCGGGCAGGTCGTCGGGGCCGCGGCCGGTGAGCAGGGTGCCGTCGGTGATGGTCGCCTCGTCGCTGTACACGGCCCCGGCGGCGCGCACGTCGTCGCGGATGCCCGGCGAGCAGGTGACGCGGCGCCCGTCGAGCGTACCGGCGCTGATGAGCAATTGCGCCCCGTGACCGATCGCCGCGACCTTCATCCCGCTGTCGCAAAACGTGCGGGTCACGTCCACCGCTTCCTCGCGCTGGCGCAGCCGCTCGGCCGCCGGGCCGTCGGGGATGAACAGTAAGTCGTACTCGGCCGGGTTGACCTCGTGAATGGCCGTGTCCGGTTCGACCGTGTAGCCGTGCGTGCCGGTGACCGCGTGCAGGAACGGGCACGCCAGCGTGACCTCGACGCCCTCCTCGCGGAGCCGGTACCACGGCAGGAACAGCGTCAAATCGTCGAACCCGTTGGCCGCCAGAATGAGCGCTTTCATGGACCCGCCTCGGATGTGTTCAAAGCAAATCTCAAACCCCAAATAACAAATCCCAAAGCAAACCAGACACAGGTCTTCTGTCGTGTTTGAACTTGAGTTTTGGGTTTTGGGAGTTACTCGTTTGGGTGGCTATCGGCATTTTAGCACCGCCCCTGGAATTGCGAAATGCGGAGTGCGGGCCGCGACAGTTGAAGGCCCGATTCGCCCTATTTTGCCCGGATTTCCCCGGCCCGCTCTCCTCGCACCGCGCTCCGCGTTCCGCGGTTGACCAGCCGTCGGACTCTGCGTATTGTCCCGCGGCTTTCCGCCTCTTCATGTGGGGGCACGACACCGGGACGGGCACGGATGCGCGTTCGCAGTTGGCTAATCCGCGGGCTGATCCTCGCCGGGGTCGCGGCTCTCGCCGCCCTCGCGTGGGTCGCCAATTCGTGGGTCAGCCCCGAGCGCGTCCGCGATCAGGTCATCGCGACCCTCACCGATCAGTTCGAGGGCGTGGACGTTCACGTCGGTTCGGCCCGGCTGCGGATCCTCGGCGGGATCGCGGTCACCGACCTGCGGCTAACGCGCCGCGGCGACCCGCCGGACCGCCCGTTCCTCGTGGTCCCCGACGCGATCCTCTACCACGACAAGGAGCAGCTCAACCACGGCCGGCTCGTCATTCGGAAGGTGGAACTGGCCGCGCCGGTGCTCCGCGTCGAGCGGTCCGTCGGCGGGGTGTGGAACGTCGCCGAGGTGCTCAAGCCCGGCACCGCGGACAAACCGGTCCCGACGTTCATCGTGAAAAACGGCACTGTTGAGGTGATCGACCGCACGCCCGGCGCGCTGCCCCCGGTCGTTCTCTCCGACGTTCAATGCACGCTCCTGAACGACCCGCTGCCGACGCTCACCGTGCAGGCCAGCGGAACGGCGAAGGGGTACGGCCCGGTAAGCGTGCGCGGGCGGCTGAACCGCATCAACAAGCACCTGTCGCTCTCGACGGAACTGGCCGAGGTGCCGCTCGGCGAGGCCGCGGTGCCCGCGGCGCGGCGGTTCGCCCCGGAGCTGGCCCCGCACCTGGCGAAGCTCGCCGCGGTCGCCAACGTCAAGGCCGATTTCACGTACGCCCCGGACGCGGTGCCGCCGTGGCGGCACGACGTGCGGTTCGAGGTGAAGGACGCGCGGTTCGAGCACCCGGACCTGCCGTGGCCGATCGAGCGGATCGCCGCGATCGTGCGCAGCGTCGATGGGCGGGTGAAGGTGGACGACGCGACCGCGCAGATCGGGCACGCGAGGGTGCGGGTGTCGCTGGAAACGCGCGCCGACGCCCCAACTCCCGGCGGGCCGACCGACGACCCGCTCCAGCGGTTCGAGGGGGCGCTCCAGAAGCTGGAGATCTTCGCCGCCGGCGTCGCGCTGGACAACGGACTGTTCGACCGGCTCCCGGACAAGCTGAAGCGCGGGCGGCAGATGTTCAGCCCGACCGGGCAGGTCGATCTGAAGTACAAGTTCGCCCGCGAGGGGGCCGGGTGGCGGCGCGAGCTGGAGGTCGAGCCGAAATCGGCCGCGCTGGTGTACGAGAAGTTCCGCTACCCGGTGTCGGACGTGCGCGGGCTGGTCAAGCGGACGACCACGCACACCGGCAGCGAGAGCACGAACATCGACCTGCGCGGCACCGCGGCCGGACAGCTCATCACCATGAAGGGGCGCGTCGATGGGGCCGGCGAGCACCCGGCGGTGAGCCTGCGCATCACCGGGGCCAACGTGCCGCTCGACGACCAGCTCTACGCGGCGCTCCCGCCGGAGTACGCGACGCTGGTCAGGCAGTTCCGCGCGACCGGGCGCGGCGACTTCGTGGCCGAGATTACCCGCCAGGCCGGCACCGAGATCGGCGAGAACGAGTTCCGCATCGACGTGAAGGACGGGAAGCTGAACTACACCGCGTTCCCGTACCCGCTGGAGCGGCTCAAGGGCCGGCTGGTGATCCGCACCACGACCGGCGACCCGCGGCCGGGCGCGCTACCCGCGGACCGCGACGAAATCGTCTTCGACGGGTTCACCGCGGTCCATGCCGGCGCCCCGCTCGGGATGTACGGCGCGAAGCGCCCGGTGCCGGACAGCCGCGACCGCAAACTGGTGCTGCAGGTCAACGGGAACGGCGTGCCGCTCGACGCCGAACTGAAGGCCGCGCTCGGCGCCGCGAAGATGGACGGGCTGTGGGCCACGCTCTCGCCGAAGGGGAAGATCACGTTCGTGGCCGATGTCGAGGTGCTCGACCGCGCGCCACCCCTCGGCGCCGACCGGACCGCGCCCGGGCCGGACCTCGACCCCGCGAAAGACATCAAGCTGACCAGCCGGTTCTCTGGCCCGACAGTGACGCCGAAGTTCTTCCCTTACGAGCTGACCGAGCTGACCGGGCTATTGGAGTACAAGGACAACCGGTTGAACGTGAGCGAGGTCGCGGCACGACACGGCCCGTCGCGGGTGAAGCTCGCCGCCGGCGAGGTGCGGTTCTACCCCACCGGCGCGGTGTGGGCGAACCTCGGCGGGATCGAGATGAAGCCGATGATCCCCGACGCGGCGCTGAAGAAGGCGCTCCCGGGCAAGCTCGGCGCGGCCCTCGACGAACTGCAACTCAAGGGCGGCGCGGAGCTGGTGGTAAAGCACCTGGTGGTGAGCGCGCCGCCGGAGGGAAAGGGCGCGCCCCAAGACCCCAACCCCAACCCCCTCCCCCAGGGGGAGAGGGGGCTTCAAACAGCGGCTCTTTCTCCCCCTTCCTTCTTAGGGAAGGGGGCCGGGGGGTTAGGTTCTTCTCTTTCCGCTCGCCCCGATCCCATCGTCTACTGGGACGCGGAGGTGAAGCTGTTCGGCGCGTCGCTGGACACGGGCGTGGTCTGGGAGGACGTGTTCGGATCGGTCGCGTGCCGCGGGCGGTACGAGGGGACGCACGTCGGGGCGGTGCGCGGGAGCGTCTGGCTGGACCGCGCGACCGTCTCGCGGATGCCGGTCACCGGGGCGTCGTGTCAGGTCACGGCCGAGGCCCAGCAGCCCGACCCGGCGCGCCCCGGACAGTACCTGCCCACCACGCTCCAGTTCCTCCAGGCGACCGGCGACCTGTTCCGCGGCACGCTCGGTGGGCAGGCGCACGTCGTTCTGGCCGACCAGACCCGTTACGAGGTGTGGGTGACGGTCATCGACGCGAACCTCGAAGAGGTCGCCCGGCACTACAAGCTCGGCTCGGACGCCGACCTCAAGGGCGTCGCGCAGGCGCAGCTCCTGGTCTACAACCGGCCCGACCCGAAGTCCGGGCGGCTCGTCGTCGAGGGCAGCGGCAAGATCGACGTGCCCACCGGGCGCATGTACAACCTGCCGATCATGCTCGAACTGGTGAAGGTGCTCAAGCTCCAGGCGCCCGACAAGACCGCGTTCGAGCAGGCCCACGCGGTGTTCCGCATCCAGGGGGACCGAATTAAAGTTGATCAGCTCGACCTGATCGGCAAGGCGATCTGCGTCGGCGGGTCGGGCGAACTGGACCTCCAGGGCGACTACGTGAAGTTCGAGTTCTACACGGTGCTCTCGCAGGTGCTCAAGCAGATGCGGGACACACCGGTGGGCAGCCTGAGTGAGTTCATCAGCAAGAACCTGTTCACCATCAAGATGGTGCGGGAGAACGGCGAGCTGAAGTACAAGCCGGAGCCAGTGCCGATCGTGACCGAGCCGGCCAAAGCGGTGGTCGAGCGGCTGAAGAAGATGACCGGCAAGGTGATGGGGTCGGGAAAATAGGGTTCGTATGGCGAACGGCGCGGCGTCAGCCCGCCGAGGCAGCGCAAAGGACTCAGCGGACTGACGCCGCGCCGTTCGCCATACAAGCGCCGGACACAGGAGAATCCAGGTGATCGGCAGTACCCTGAACCGGATGATCTTCTGGGAACTGGTCCGGGTGTTCCTGCTGTCGCTGGGCACCCTGACCGGGCTGTTCCTCATCGTCGGGCTGATTCAGCAGGCGTCGCAACTGGGGCTGACGCTCACGCAGATCCTCAACGCGATCCCGCTGTTCGTGCCCAGCACGCTGCCGCTGACGATCCCGGCGACGACCCTGTTTGCGTCATGCGTGGTGTACGGGCGGCTCGCGCACGACAACGAGGTGATCGCGCTGAAGGCCGCCGGCGTCCACCTGTTCGGGATCGTCAAACCGGGGCTGCTCCTGGGCGCACTCGCCACGCTCGCCACTGCGTCGCTGTACCACACCATCATCCCCGCGTCGCAGCAGAAGCTCTACGAGCAGATCCTCTCGGACCCGGAAGAGGTACTCTACAACCAGCTCCGCCGCGACCGGTGCCTGCGGCACCCCAGCCTGCCTTACGTCATCTACGTGCGCGACGTTCAGGGCAAGCGCCTCATCGACGTGGTCGTCAAGCGCCGGCTGAAGGCGAAGGACGCCAAGCCGGGCACGGACCTCACGGTCGGCTACGACCTCGTCGCCCGGATGCACGAGGCCCGGTTGCGGGTGGACCCGGTTGCCGGCAAGGTCGTCATCGAGCCGGACCGGTTCGTGGTGTACGAGAAGAACGTGAATGGCACCGCCGGCAGCGCCGGCCCGTTCGTGATGGACCTGCCGGATTCCGTAAGCGGTAAGGAGGCCCGGTTGCGGATCAGCGCGCTAACCTGGGACGACCTGCCGGTGCGGATCGCCTCGATGATCGCCGAGCGGGACGACCTGCGCCAGCAGCGCGACCAGCTCCAGGCGGCCATCGAACACATCTCCGACCCCATGCTCCGCTTGCAGGCCCAGGGCGAGGTCAAGAACTTTGAGTCCGTGATGGTTGTCAAGTCGCGCCAGGTGCGGAACCTTCAGGCGGAGGTGTACGCCCGGCCGGCGCTGGCGGTCAGTTGCGTGGTCTTCGCGCTGATCGGCTGCCCGGTCGGCGTCTGGGCGAACCGGTCCGACTACCTGAGCACGTTCGTGATCTGCTTTTTGCCGACGCTGGTCGTGTACTACCCGCTCCTGTTGGCCGGGTCCGACATGGGCAAAAACGGGCGCGTCCCGCTCGGCCTGGGCTGCTGGGCCGCCGACATCATCATGGGCTGCGTCGGCCTGATCCTCACGTGGAGACTGCTGCGGCGATAAGTGGGTAGTGGGTAGTGGGCAGTGGGCAGAAAAGAACAGAACTGGTTTTCTGTCTTTTCTGCCCACTGCCCACTACCCACTGCCCACTAATCACTTGGCCGAAATCAGTTCCACCTCGAAGACGAGCGTGGCGTTGGGCGGGATGTCCGGCGGGTACCCGCGCTGGCCGTAGGCCAGGTTGCCGGGGATCTTCAGGCGCCGGACGCCGCCGGGCTTCATCCCCGGAATCCCGTCCTGCCAGCCCTTGATGACGCCGCTCAGCGGGAACGAGATCGGCTTACCGCGGCCGACGCTCGAATCGATCTCGGTGCCGTCGGTCAGCCAGCCGGTATAGTGGACGGTCACGGTGCCGCCCGGCTTCACCGCGTCGCCGGTCCCCTCCTTCGCGTCCCACATTTCCAGCCCGGACGGCTGTTTCTTCCACTCCGCGGAATCGACTTGTGGCATCGGCATGATGAAAGCTCCTGGGAATGAGTGGGCAGTGGGCAGTGGGCAGTGGGCAGTCAAGCAAAGGCTCGTCTTCTCTGCCCACTGCCCACTATTCACTGCTTACTTTTCAGCAACCAACTCGATCTCGAACACCAGCACCGAATTGGGCGGGATGCCGCCCTTCTCCTGGTCGCCGTAGGCCAGTTCCGGCGGGATTTTCAGGCGCCGGACCCCGCCCGGTTTCATCCCGGGAATCCCTTCCTGCCAGCCCTTGATGAGACCGTCGAGGGCGAACGAGGCCGGGCGCCCGCGGTCGTGGCTGCTGTCAAACTTCGTCGCCTTGTCGTCGGTGAGCCAGCCGACGTAGTGAACGGTGACCGTATCGCCGGCCTTCACCGCGTCGCCCTTGCCCTCCTTCACGTCCCAAATCTCCAACCCCGAGTCCTGCTTCTTCCACTCCTTTGCATCGAGCGGCGGACGCACGAGCGGGTTCTTCACCTCGAACAGCTCGATCTCGAAAACGAGCACCGAGTTGGCCGGGATATCCCCTTTCACCTTCGCGCCGTAAGCGAGTTCGGGGGGAATCTTCAGCCGGCGCACGCCGCCGGGCTTCATCCCCGGCACGCCCTCTTGCCAGCCCTTGATGAGCTTGTTCAGCGGGAACTCGGCCTTCTCGCCGCCCAGGCTGCTGTCGAACTTGGTGGCGTTCTCGTCGGTCAGCCAGCCGGTGTAGTGAATGGTGACGGTCGCGCCCGCGAGCACCGCGTCGCCCTTGCCCTCTTTCACGTCCCAGATTTCCAGCCCGGACTTCTGCTTCTTCCATTCCTTGGCGTCCAGCGGCGGGCGCTTCGGCTCCTTCGCGTCGTCGCCGGCGGTGAACGGCACCAGCACGAACGCGCCCAGTGCGAACACGCTGAGTAAGCGCATGGTTGGTTCCTCGAATGGTCGGGCCGAACGCCGGCGCCGCCGGTGCTACCAACTTAGGAAACACCCCGGCGAACGGCCGGTGTAAGCCGGCCGGTGGGACGATCGCGCTCCCGGTGCGCGACGGGGCGGACCCGCACCATCAACGACCCGTGTTGGTCGGTGACGCCTCCCACCGGCCGGCTCACACCGGCCGTTCGCCCGCCGATCTCATCGGTTTCTGCTTGCTTCCGGTGCGGCGCGCCGGAAGATGCACACTGCCGGGTCCGCTCTCGCCCCCGGTTCGCCTCCCCTATTTCGTGCCCCGCTGTGATCGCGGGGCGGGTCTCACAGAGGACTACGATGCGCACCAAGCTGCTCGTGGCCGCGCTGGTACTGGCGTCGGCCGCCACGGGTCGGGCCGACGACCTGAAGGTCGGCACCCCGGACATGAAATCGGCCACCGCGCTGGCGTTCGGCCCCAAGGGCGTCCTGTTCATCGGCGACTCCGCCGGCGCCGCGATCTACGCCATCGACACCGGCGACACCAAGTCGGTCGGCGACAAGCCGCTCGCCGTCGAGAAAGTGGACACGAAGATCGCCGACATGCTCGGCGGGGCCGCCGTGCGGATCAACGACATGAAGGTGAACCCGGCGTCGGGCAACGTGTTCCTGAGCGTCTCGGTCGGCGCCGGGGCCGGCACCCCGGGGCTGGTGAAGGTGGCCCGCGACGGCACCGTCTCCGCCGTCAACCTGAAGAGCGTGCCGTTCGCCAAGGTGACGATCCCGAACCCGGCCACCGCCGCCAAGAAGGGTCCGCCCGCGGTCATCACGCAGATGGCGTTCGTCGGCGACAAGCTGATCGTCGCCGGGCTGTCGAGCGAGGAGTTCGCCAGCACCCTGCGGGTGATCCCGTACCCGTTCAAGGCCGAGACCGACAAGGGCACCGGGATCCAGATCGTTCACACCGCCCACGGCGCCGCGCTGGAGACCAATTCGCCGATCCGCACGTTCGTGGCCTACAAGATCGGCACGGCCGATCACATCATGGCCGCCTACACCTGCACGCCGCTCGTGAAGATTCCGGTGGCCGACCTGAAGCCCGGGACGAAGGTGAAAGGCGCGACGATCGCCGAGTTGGGCAACCGCAACAACCCGCTGGACATGATCGTTTACTCGAAGGGCGGCAAGGACTACATCCTGATGGCCAACAGCGCCCGCGGGGTGATGAAGATCCCGACGGCCGAGTTCGCCACGGCCGCGTCGCTGACCGAAGCGGTGGGCGGGGGCGGCACCGCCGGCGTGAAGTTCGAGACCATCAAGGAGCTGACCGACGTGATGCAGCTCGACAAGCTGAACGACGACAACGTTCTGCTTCTGGTGAAGAACGGCACCGCGCACGACCTGAAGACGGTCCCGCTGCCGTAAAGCAGTTTTTGTAGCCCCGGTAGGGGCGACCGATGTTAGCCCGGGGTGGAGTTCGCGCAGCGAACGGAACCCCGGGTAACGTGGACGAAAAACGAATGAAGCCCCGGAGGGGCGACAGAGCCGACCGCGAAGGCTCTGTCGCCCCTCCGGGGCTTGGGCATATTGGCGGCGCGTTCCCGGGGTTGCGCTCGAAGCCTCGCTCCACCCCGGGCTAACATCGGTCGCCGCTCCGCGGCTGAAAACAACCGGGCGCCGCGCCGACCGCGATTCATCGTACTTTCCGCTCCGCGGCTCAAAACCCTCTTACGGCGCCGGCGGCGGTTGTACCGGCACCGGCGGCGCGGGCAGCGGCAACAGCTTCATGGGCCTGGCCGGATCGACCGCCGGCGGTCCCGCCGGTTGCGGGGGTCGGAACGCCTGCGCGGCCGGCAGTTCCACACCTTTCACTTCCACCTTCTTCCCCTTGCGGAGCAGCACCAGATCGACCTTCTCGCCGACCTTCACCGCGTTCACCCGGCGGATGAACTCCTCGGTGTCGTCGCTCACCGCCTTGCCGGCGAACTCC
>CAZBXY010000320.1:0-5813 GCA_964495365.1 uncultured Frigoriglobus sp.
CGGTCGAGATCGTCATTCGCGAGCAGCGCGGCAGCACCTCGCTGCTCCAGCGCGCGCTGGGCATCGGCTACGGGAAGGCGTCGCGGCTCATCGACTACATGGCCGAAGACGGCATCGTGGGCGGGTACAACGGGAGCAACGCCCGGCAGGTGCTTATCAGCTACGAGGAGTGGGACGCGCGGAAGAAGGCCGCGGTGTGAGCGCGGTCCGTCCGCGGCGATCGGCCTTACAATGATCCCGTCGCACCTTCTCGACGGGGAGTAGGCCCGTGCTTCGTCTCGCCATCGCCGGTCTCTTCGGTTGCACCCTCGCGGTTCTGGTCACGGCCGACGGCCGCGCGTCGCTCCATCACCCGGACAGCGTCGTCTCCGCGATGATCCCGGTTGACGACGCGGGCGCACCGGAAGCGTACCCGTTCGACGAGTTCAAGCGCCGCCGCGTCATCCTGCGGAACATCGGCAACCCCGACTGGCCGCTGGAGAAACTCGACCCGGCCACCGGAACGAAGGTCATCGACCCAAAAACCGGGCAGCCCGAACTGTCCGAGCGCGGGGTCGTCGCGGCGCGGGTCAAAAAGGCCCAGGAGAAACGGCCCGACCGGCGCACGTCGGACGAAAGCGTCGCTCTGGCGGTCGATCTACTCCGACTCGGGCGCGCCGACGAAGCGGAAAGCGTGTTTCAGGGCCAGCGCCGCGGGTTCCTCCCGAACATCACCCTCGCGCACATCGCGATCGCGCAGGACTCGCGAGAGCGCCCCGGATGGCCGCGAGCGCTGGACTATCTCGAAATCGCTAACGAGGAGCGACTCCCGCCGGAACTCAACGCCAAGTCGCCGAAGATTGTGTGGCAACTCAAGGCCAACCGCGGCCCGCTGATGAAATTCATGAAGCTCCGGCTCGCCGAGAGTCGCGGGCCGAAACAGGATCCCGAGAACGAACTCCCGGATCGCATCTTCGACGTGAACTTCGTCAACGCCGCCGGGGATTACGAACCGGGCGCGCTCGCCGAAGCCGAGAAGGCCAAACTCCCGCCCGACGCGATCGCGGTCGTACAACAACTCGTCCTGTGGTTCCCGGCCGACGTGCGATTGTACTGGCTCCTGGGCGAGTTGTACGCGGCGAAGGGGGAGTTCAAGCCGGCGAAGGACATCATGGACGAGTGCGTCAACTCGGGAAAATACAGCAACCGTAAGACGCTCATGCAGCACCGCGAGGCCGTAGCGAAGGTTGCGAACGTCGAGCCGACACCGGAGCCGGACCCGCCATCGCCGGTGCCGTTCACGATGACCGCGGTGTGGTGGTACTTCGGCGCGGTGGGCATACTCGCGCTCGTCGCGCTCGTGCGCGCGGTGCTGCGGCGCGGCAAGTAGCGCCCGCGGTCACGCGGCGAGGTCCGGGCCGGCCGGCGGGTTCGTTGAGTACCGCGCGATGGTACTCGCGAGGCTCTTGCCGATGCCCGGCACGCGCTCCAGGTCGCACACCCGCCCGGCGGCGACGATGTCCGCGACCTCGCGCGTCAGCCCGAGAACCGCCATCGCGGCCGAGCGGAACGCGCGCACGCGGTACAGGTTGTTCCCGGCCCGCGCCAGTGCCGTTGCGTGGTCCCGCAACCGGCGGGCGATCTCCTGATTTGTGAGTGCCATGATTCACCTCCTTGTGGTATTGTTCCCGACCAAGTATCTGTACACAATGTCGGTAGTGGATTTTTGGCGATTAATTTGTGACAAGCCGAAGGCAGTTGCGACGAATAGAGAAGAAAAACCGCCACAACGAGGGCAACGGATGGCCGGGTTTCGCACGCACATCACAGTGTCGGGCGCGTGCGGCATCGCCTACGGCGGTGTCGCGGTGCAGCCGCTGGGGTTCTCCCCGGAGGCCGGGTTCCTCGCGGCCGGGATCACCGCGGTCGGCGGGATGCTCCCGGACCTCGACAGCGATTCGGGCATCCCGGTGCGCGAGCTGTTCGGGCTGGCCGCGGCTGTCATCCCGCTCATGTTCGTTCGCCGGATGATGCACGCGGGGATGTCGCCCGAAGCCGTCCTCGCGTCGCTCTTGTTCGGCTACGCGTTCATCCGTTACGGCGCGGCAAACGTGTTCAAGCAGTTCACGGTCCACCGCGGGATGTACCACAGCATCCCGGCGATGCTGATCGCGGGGCTGTGCGTGTACCTCGCGTACCACAGCCCGGACCGCGGTATCCGCGTGCTGCTCGCGTGCGGGGTGATGCTCGGCTTCTTGTCGCACCTGATTCTGGACGAGATCTATTCCGTGGACTGGCGCGGGGTGAAGCCAAAGCTGAAGGCGTCGGCGGGCAGCGCGTTCAAGTTCGGGTCGTCGTCGCTGTTCGCGACCGGCACGTGCTACCTGATTCTGGGCGGGCTGTTGTACCTCGCGTACCTCGATTACACGAAAACCGGCGGCGACCCGGGGTTCTGATAGGCGTTGGGCCCCGGGCACCCGAACGACCTGTGATAACGAACGAAGCCCGCGAACAAATGTTCGCGAGCTTCGGTGGTGTGCAAAAAAACACGGGGCGGGGTTTAGCCCGCCCCGTGTACCAAGCG
This sequence comes from uncultured Frigoriglobus sp., assembly GCA_964495365.1. Classification (GTDB taxonomy): domain Bacteria; phylum Planctomycetota; class Planctomycetia; order Gemmatales; family Gemmataceae; genus Gemmata. The sequence continues at coordinate 2,564 of CAZBXY010000320.1, forward strand.
TACTTACGGGTCCCGTCCATCCCTTCGGTAGCCTGGCAGCCTTGACCGTTCCCCCCTCGGAACGGAAAAAGCCCACTCGGATCAGCGACCGAATCGCCCGAAAGCGGCGCCCCGGTCGTCCACCCCACCCGCCCCGCGAAGGGCAGAAGTCGCGGACAACACTTCTTTAGATCACGCAGCGGGGGTGTGCAAACGACCGCAGGTAAAAAATACAAAATGGTTCCACTTCACGGCGGACCTGAACTCAGAGGTGCTACAGCGCGCCCAATCGGCAAAGTCGAATGCCGCGCAACCGTTACGGGCAGAACGCGACGGGCGCTTTCATCGTAGTCCTCACGCTCCGCGTGATGCCACCGCGCGGCGGCGCGGTTTGCTCCCCTGGTTCGCGAGGCAATCGCCGCTCTTCGAGCAACCATCGCGAAGCGTGAGGACTGCGATAAAACCACGAGCCGCGACTCGGGGTCGCGGCTCGTGGAAGTTTCGCATTCGCGGGCAAAATCAGGGCTGGCTGCCGCGGTAGCGGACCGGGGTGACGGTCCCGGCCTTGTCCCAGTCGGCCGGGATCGGGCGCCGCGACTCCTCGTCGGCGTAGTGCCAGTGCCGCAGGCTGTCCTCGCCGGCGATCCAGGAGAACGCGGCCGTGCGCCCGTTCACCTTCGTCGGAAAATCCACTTCGCCGACCTCGTCATCGACCAGGGTCACGCCCAGCCCATTCAACTCGCCGACCGCCGCGGCCCAGGCCTTTTCGGCCGCCACGATCTCGTCGCTGATCTGATACCGGCGCTGCCGCTCTTGCCAGACCAGGTCGCGGCGCTGGCGCTCGAGCCGCTCCTGCTCGGGCGTCAGCTTGTTCAGGGCGCGGCGCGAGTTCACGATATCCGTCACAATGCTTTTGACGAGCGGCAGCATCTGACGGGCGGTAGTGAGGTCCAGTGAGACCTCTTTTTTGCGAGGCTTACCGGCCGAGTTACTGGCGCGGTTGGGCGTATTGCTCATGGTGGCTCCCGGAGTGTGTGAGGGGTGGCGGTCGCCCTCTGTCTTCATTCTAGGAGCGCCCGCGACGGGTGTAACGTCAGACGGACGCGAATTGTGACAGAAGGTTCGACCCGATCCCCCCAATGTTAAATTCGATGGTCCCGGCCACGGATCGATGCAGAGCGAGCGGTTTTCTAGGTAATACCCCCGATCGCCCGGGAATTGAAGGTCAGTCGCGCTCGGAGTTGCGCCGATTTCGCCCCGCGCCGGGCGACTTCGCCGTCTGGGCAAGCCACCGCACCCACGATCGGCGAAGCCACGCGCAAGTATCGGTGAGAGCGATACGACACCCCGGTCGGGCGCGGGAGTTGCACTCGCCTTTGCCGCCCACACCATCCTCGCCCCAGAGGAGATTTGCATGAAGATCACCGCTCTGAGCCTCGCGTCGGCCGCGCTACTGACGACCATCGGGCTGACGTTTGCCCAGGATCCGCCCAAGCCCCAACCGGTTCCGCCGGCGGCGCAACCCGGCGCGACCCCGGCGGCGGGGACGACGCACATCCGCGCCAAACAGGTGCTCGGCACCAAGATCATGATTCAAAACAACACGGCCATCGGCACGGTGGACGACCTAGTGTTCGACGACGCGGGGAACCTGGAGTACCTGATCGTCGCGACCGGCGACAACAAGCTGGTGAGCGTGCCGTTCGAGGCCGCGAAGTGGGATCTGGAGAAGAAGGTCGGAACGCTGACGATCACGCAGGAGGTGTACAAGAAGATCCCGACGTACACCGTGACGACGTACCCCACCTTCTACGCCCCGGCTTACCGCACCGAGACGTACAAGTTCTACGGGCTGACGCCCCGCGAGTTGCGCCGGATCGAGCGCCGCATCCCCTGACGGCCGGGCGTGTACAACGCGGGCCGGGTGCGCGGGGTTGAGCACCCGCGTTCCCGGCCCTTTTGCTTTCACCGTTTTCCCGACAGCGCCTTGCTCTCGACCGTCGGGCACCAGTGCGCTTCGATGTGCTCGATAATGAGTTGCGTCCCCTTCTCGTGCGTCACCATCGGCCGCATCTTCGGGTTGTACATCGCGTCGGTCAGGTCGCGGACGAGGAACGTCTGCACGTCCCACTTCACCATCTGCTTGATCGCGAACGACCGGTTCAGCACGCACATATTCGTGTGAACGCCCATCACGAACACCGTTACGAGGCCCTTTTCCCTCATGATGCTGTACACCTCGCCGCCGCTGTCGGTGATGTAGTCCTTGTCGTCGTCGATGGTGATCGCGGCGTGCTGGCGGGTCCACGCCTTGAACGACTTCGCGGGCTTCTCGTCGTCGCACCCGCCGTCGGAGTCGTCTACCGGCAGGGGCGGGTCGGGCCGGTCCTTCGACTTCGGCGGGTCAGCCTTCTTCACGGCCGCGACCCGCTTGCGTGCCGGGTGGTCCTTGTAGAAGGGCATCGTGTCCGACGGGCAGTGGACGATCGTCATTCCGGCGTTGCGGCACGCTTTCAGGACCGGTTCGGCCTGTTTGGCCAACTCCGCGCACCGCTCGGAGGCCTTCTTGCACCAGTGGTCGTCCCACATGTCGCACACCACGACGGCGCATTTGGCCGGGTTGATCGCGTAGGTCGCTGCGGTCGGCACGTATCGCGTCACGACCTCGTTTTTCGCAAGGCCGGTGGCCGGGTCGATCACGGTCCGCGTTTCTTGAACCGCGGTCTGTCGGCGGGCGGCGATGTTAACCGTTCGGGGGTCGTCGGCCCGCGACGGGACTGCGGCGAGTAGCGAACCGAGTGCGAGGAGCGCGAGCGGGAGGGAGCGCATGGGGTGACTCCGGTGGGAGGGCGGACGGTGCGATGATACTCGCTCGACGGCGCAGGGGGGAACGAAAAGACCCCCGGCTGCGTGCCGGGGGTCGGAGTTCGCTCGGGGAGCGATTCGGATTACTTGCAGCCGCGCCCGCGGAACAGCCCGCCGCGCCCGCCACCGCCGCACCCGCCGCTCATGCCGCTGGCGCAGGGGCTGTCGCACGGCGACCCGCAGGGGCTGGCGCTCGGCGCCGCCGGGACCGCGGTGTACACCGCGACCTTCACGACCTTCTCTACCGGGACGCACTTCTTCACGTCGCGGGTGCCGGTCTTTTCGACCTTGTTATACGTCGTGACGTTGACTTCCTTCTCGACATCAACCCAGTGGTGAACCTTGCGGGTACCGGTCTTCTCAACCGGGACGCACTTCTTCACGTCCACTTCCTTCTCGACCCACA
>CAZBXY010000320.1:5913-9018 GCA_964495365.1 uncultured Frigoriglobus sp.
CCGGTCTTCTCAACCGGGACGCACTTCTTCACGTCCACTTCCTTCTCGACCCACACGATCTCGTGCGTGGTGACCTGCTTCTTCTCCGTCTTCGCGACCCGGGTGTAGGTGGTCACGTCCACTTCGACTTCCCGGGTCACCATCTGGCGCTGCATGACGGTGTGGGTAACGACCTGCGGGCAGGGCGTTTCGCACGGGCTGGCGCAACCGGTATCGCACGGGGCGCCGCAGTCGTTGCGCTTCTTGCCGCACAGTCGGCTGAACAGCCCGCCGCGCCCGCCGCGTCCGCTGTCGCAGTTCGGGGCCGCCGGAGCAACGGTGCAGGTCACGGTGACCGGCACGCACACCCACTCACAAACCGTCCGCTTCTGCTTGGTGACGACCGGCACGTGCGAGTAGGTCGTGACGTCCACTTCCTTCGTCACCGGCTTGGTCTCGGCGACCTTCACCTTCTCCTTCGCCGTGACCCACTCGTTGGCGGTGTATTTGAAGGCCTCGTCCTTCCAGGCGGCCTCTTTCACTTTCACCTTCTCCTTGGTGGTCACGAGTTCGTTGGCGGTGTATTTGAAGGCCTCGTCCTTCCAGGCGGCCTCTTTCACTTTCACCTTCTCCTTGGTGGTCACGAGTTCGTTGGCGGTGTATTTGAAGGCCTCGTCCTTCCAGGCGGCCTCTTTCACCTTGACCTTCTCCTTGGTCGTGACCATCTCGTTAACGCTGTACTTGAACGCCTCGTCCTTCCAGGCCCCTTCCTTGACCTTGACCTTTTCCTTCTTGGTAACCGGGACGTTCTCCCAGTACTTGTACTCTTCCTTCACCGTCACCCATTCGTTGACGGTGACTTTCTGATCGACGTAGGAGACGGTGTAGCTGGTGCAGGGGCTGCCGCACCCGCCGCTCATGCCGCTACCGCACGGGGAATCGCAGCCGCCCCGGTTGCGCCGGCCGCCGAACCCGGACGCGCTGTCCGCGGTCAGGACCATCACCGCGGCGAGCACCGCCAGACAAAATAGACGCCGTTTCATTCCGAAGCCTCCGCTGACGGGATTTGGAGTGGGGTGACCGCTATGTCCCTACAGCGAATCGGCCCGAATTTGGTCGGCAACACGAGTTCGGGCGATGCAAATTACCCAAATCGCCCAAGATTGCACGACGCGAACAACCTACCGGACGCCAAGATGTTAGGCAACGGAAACTGCGAGTTCTGGGTAATTTTTTCGACCTGCAAGGGTACTGTCGTGCCGGTTGGTTGCACCGGGTGCTGGCGTGTTGCCGGTTCCGCCGGTAGTATCATCCCGAACGGCCCATCCGGGGCCGATCTCCCCGCGTATCGCCGGAGTTTCAGATGCAACCCGCGTACCGCTTCCGCACGCCCGCCTTAATCGCGCTTGGCGCGATCGTCGCCATCGTTCTCACCGGCCCCGGATCCGCGCCGGCCGACGACCAGGACGGAGGGTGGATCCCGCTGTTCAACGGCAAAGACCTCACCGGCTGGAAGGTGCCGAACCCGCCCAGCGGAGAGTTCAAGGAACTGAAGGAAGTGAAGAACGACGCGGGCAAGGTGATCGCGTTCGTCGGCGTCACGAAGGACAAGAAGGGGAAGGACGGCACCGTCACCGCGGGCAAGGAGTTCACCATCTGGCAGGTGAAGGACGGGACGATCGTGGGCGGCGGCCCGGCCAGCCACATCTTCACGGAAATCGAGGCCGAGAACTTCCACTACCGCGTGGAGGCCAAGATCAACGACAAGGGCAACAGCGGGCAGTACTTCCGCACGAAGTTCGAGGGCGGGTTCCCCGCCGGCTACGAGGCCCAGATCAACGCCACCCACGGCGACTGGCGCCGCACCGGCAGCCTGTACCCCGACGGGCGCACCAAGCTGAAAGACTTCGAGAAGGACATTTGCATCAAGGAGGCGCCGAACAAGCCGGACGAGTTCTTCGTGCAGGAGGTGATCGCCGACGGCAACCGCATTCAGATCTTCGTCAACGGGAAGAAGACGGTGGACTTCACCGACCCGAACAAGACCTTCGTGAAGGGGCACTTCGCCCTGCAAGGCCACGACCCCGGCAGCGTGATGACGTTCAAGCGGGTCGAGTACAAGCCGATCAAGAAATAGGGAACAGGGCGCTGGGACAGGAGACAGACCGAGAGTAGGAGCAAGACTTACTGCCGCCGCGATCATCGGGTTCGCCTATCCGCGGGCTTTTCGCTCCCGCTGTCGCCGGCGGCACGCTCCTGCGACCGGTTCATACACTGTCACAGATCGCCTGCGGTTCCCTTCTACGCTACGCGTCCCCAACTGGAGACTCACATGCCGCACACCCTGCCCGCGCTGCCCTACGCGTTCGACGCCCTCGAGCCGCACATCGACGCCAAGACGATGGAGATCCACAGCCAGAAGCACCACAAGGCCTACGTCGATAACCTCAACAAGGCGCTGGAATCGGCCCCGGACCTCGCCAACCTCGACATCGTCGCGCTGCTCCGGGGGATCGGTTCGGTTCCGCCGGCGATCAAGCAACCGGTCATCAACAACGGCGGCGGGCACCACAACCACTCGCTGTTCTGGGAGATCATGGGCGCGAACGCCGGCGGCGAGCCGACCGGGGCGCTCGCGGACGCCATCAAGGACGCGTTCGGCGACTTCGCGGCCATGAAGGCGAAGGTGAAGGACAACGGGCTAACGCAGTTCGGCAGCGGGTGGAGTTGGGTGGTGTACAATCCGACCACCGGCAAGCTCGAAGCGCTGAAGAAGCCGAACCAGGACAGTCCGCTAATGGACGGACTGGTGCCGGTGCTGGGCGTGGACGTGTGGGAACACGCGTACTACCTGAAGTATCAGAACCTGCGGGCCGCGTACCTTGATGCGTGGTGGAACGTGGTGAACTGGAAGGCGGTCGAGGCGAAGTACGCGGCGGCGAAGGCCGGAAAGTAAGACGACCGGGCGAACGGCCGGTGTAAGCCGGCCGGTGTTTAGCGAACTCGACCCGCGAGGGAGCGGGGTCTGCGCGGGAGACACGCAACGCGGTTCTGCATTCCCCAGCCCGCTCCCTTGCGGCTGACAGTCCCTCACATCTTTGGCCTTGACAGTTCGTAGAGGAGGAT
>CAZBXY010000321.1:0-8982 GCA_964495365.1 uncultured Frigoriglobus sp.
CGGCGCTCCACCCTGGGCTAACATCTCGCGCCCCTCCGGGGCTGAAACCTCGCTGACTCCTGATTCCTGACTCCTGATTCCTGTCTCCTGACTCCTGACTCCTGTTCCCAACGGCTGTTACGTTCGCGCGGCTCACCCGTCTGTGTATACTGATTCCCGTTGGCGCGAAACCACTTGCGCCGTCTGCCGCGAGGTCGGTCATGTCGTTTTCGCTTCGGCCGCTGGCCCTTCTGTTCCTCTCCGCCGCGCTCGCGGCCGCCCAGCAGCCCGCCGAACCCGGAGCCGACGAGGTGAAAGCGCTCCAGGAGAAATTTCTGGCCGAGCGCGAACAGGCGCTCAAGGCCAAGTTCTCCGCCGAGGCGCTCGCGCGGGCCGACGAACTGGCCGACCGGGCCGCGGCCGCCGCGAAGGCCCAGAACTATCGCGGCGCGTTGCGGCTCCTGCGCGACGCCCGCTGGCAGGTGCCGTACCGCCCGCCGGGGCTGCCCGAACACGTCGCCCGTGTGCTCGGCGAGTCGCGGATGCGGCACCCGGACCGCGTCACCGCTCTGTCGTACAGCCCGGACGGCCGGTTCGTCGCCAGCGGCTGCCGTGATTTCCTCGTGAAGGTGTGGGATCTCGGCACCGGGCGCGAGGTGAGTACCTACCGCGGGCACATCGATCAGCCGGACGACCCGACGAGGGCCAGTTCCAACGTGCTGGGCGCCACCGACGTCTGCTTCCACCCGAAGGAGAACATACTCGCCTCCGCGAGCGGAAATCAGGTTCACGTGTGGGATCCGGCGACCGGAAAAACTCTCAAAACCCTCGTGAACCTCGGCAAGACCGACCGGCCGATCAAGTCGATCGCCTACAGCCCCGACGGGAAGCTGCTCGCGGTCGGGGCCGACGACGGCATCCTGCGGGTCGTCGAGTCCGACACCGGCAAGGCCGTGTACACCAGCCCGTCGCGCAACTCCCGCATCGAGCGGGTGTGCTTCAGCCCCAACGGCAAGCTCGTGGCCATCGGCGACAGCAACTCGCAGGTCGCGGTGTACGTGCCCGAGGGCAAGGGCAACCAGCCGGCGATGAGCGTTCAGGTCGCCGATCACGGGGTCGTGGCGGGCGTGGCGTTCACCGCCGACGGCGGCGCGGTCCTGACCGGCGGGGCCGACGGCAAGGCGCGGTTGACCGCTGGCCCCGGCCCGACCGGCACCAGCGCCCCGAACACCGCGACCAAGCTCCGCGACTACACGGGCCACGCCGGCCCGGTCACCGGGCTGGCCGTGACCGCCGACGGCAAGTTCCTCGTCACCGCCGGCGACGACAAGACGGTGCGCGTGTGGGACGTGGGCACCGCCAAGCAACTGCGGTCGTTCCAGGGGCACCTGGTGAAGGCGACGGCGGTCGCGGTGCGCGGCGACGGCCGGCAGGTGGTTTCGGCCTCCGAAGACGGCGCGATCCGGGCGTGGGACCTGTACCCCACCGACGACCACAAGGCGCTGACCGAGTCGAAGGACTCGCTCTGGGCCGTCGCCGTCAGCCCGAACGGCAAGCGACTGGCGACCGGCGGCGCGGACAAGCTCATTCGCGTGTACGACTCCGAAACGGGAAAGCTCGAAACGACCCTCGACGCCGGCGCCGCGATGACGACGCTGGCGTTTCTGCCCGACAGCAACCGGCTCGTCGCCGGCGGCGGCGACAAGGTGGTCAAGGTGTGGGACGTGGGCGCAAAGAAGGTCGCGACCGAGCTGCCCGGGCACGGGCTGGCGGTACTGGCGGTCGCCGTGAGCGAAACCGGCAAGTTCGTGGTGTCCGGGTCGGCCGACGCGACCGTTCGCGGGTTCGACCCGGACGGCGGGAAGGAACTGTGGAAGTGGCCGTCGCGCAAGGCCGCGTGCGGGGTCGCGGTCCGCAAGGGCGGCAAGCAGGTGGCGGTCGGGCTGGCCGACGGCACGCTCGCGGTCCTCGACGTGAGCGGCTCGGCGCCGAAGGAAGTGGCGTCGCTGGCCGCGCACACGGCCGGGGTCGCGTGTGTGGCCTTCGGCCCCGACGGCACCCGGCTGGCGACGGTCGGCGGCGACGGGGCGCTGCGGGTGTGGACCGTGGCCGACACCGGGGCGCTCACCCAACTGGTGAAGTTCGACGGGCAGACGGCCCCGGGCGCCGGGTTCTCGCCGCTCTCGACGGTGGCCTTTTCCCCGGACGGGCGGTTCGTCGCCGCGGGCGGGGCCGACAGCGTGGTCCGCGTGTGGGACGTTCAGATCAAGAACGAGGTCCGCGGGCTGCGCGGGCACTCCGACTGGATCACCGCGCTCACCTTCTCGCCGGACGGGCGGTCCATCGCGTCGGTGGCCGCGGAAAAGGACAACACGCTGCGGGTGTTCGATCTGCCGGCCCTGGAGAGTACCGGGGCGGCCCGCGGGCACGCGAAGGCCGTGAACGCGGTCGCGGTCAGCCCCAACGGGGCGCTCGTCGCCACCGCCGGGACCGACGAGACCATCAAGATCTGGGAACTCGCGACCGGCAAGGAAGTGACCACGCTCGTCGGCAACAACGATACGCCCTTCGCGATCGCGTTTCAGGGCAACGACGCGGTGGTGATGGGCGGCCGGCGCTCGTCGGGCGCCGGGCAGTTGCACTTCTGGGGCACGGCCCCGCCGCGGTTGAACAAGTCGGTGCCGACGGGCGAGGTGTACGCGGTGGTTCCTTCGCCCGACGGCACGAAGCTCGGTGCGTGGGTGGCGCGCCTGCCTGTGACCGGTGAAGCGAAGACCCACGTGTACGAGATTTACACGACGAAGGGCGATCTGGTGCTGTCGGTGCCGGACAAGGGGCGTGAGGTGGTGGCCGCAACGTTCGCGCCCGATCTGAAATGGGCCATCGCGGGCGACAAGAGCGGCACGGCACGGGTCTGGGACCTGGAGACGAAGGAGCGGGTGGGCGGCGACTGGCCGCTGTTCCAGCGGAGTTTCGCCGATCTCGGCGTGACCCCGGACCGGAAGTATTTGATCGCGGCGGACGACGAGGGAACGATCAAGGTCGCGGAGATCGCCCAGCGGAACACGGTGGTGAGCGGCAAGGCCCACGCCGCCGGCGTGCGGGCGGTGGTCGTGTCGCCGACGGGCACGACGTTCTTGACGATCAGCAACGACCGCGAACTGAAGGTGTGGTCGCTAACGGACCTGAAGGAGTTGAAGGAGCTGCGATCGTGGGCGGTTCCGGTGACCGTGATCGGGGCGGTGTACGCGCCCGACGGCAGGTCGGTGGTCACGGCCAACGCCGACGGCACCGCCTACGTGCTGGAACTGCCGTAACTGGGACCGGCGCCTTCGGACGAACGGCGGTGCCCGCCGGTTGGTGGAGCGTACGTGTTCGTGATACCGGCTTTCCGGCGCGCGATCTTCCGCCTTGTGGCGGGAACCGTCAACCGCTCCCGCGGTTCGCGTCTGGGAAGCAAACCGGCCGTCATCTCGACGGAATCGGATAGTACATGTGGCCCCGGGCGCGCCGGCGCCCGCACCATAGTGGCGGTTCCGGCTTGCACGCCCGGGCGATCCTCTCCTATGGTGGAGTAAGCGCCCTTCCTTCCGATTCGCGTTTCATGGCCCAAACACCCAGTGCGTTTCTGGTCGCCCGTCGCGACGACGGGTTCGGGGACGTGTTTCCCCTGCACACCGGCACCCGGTACACGCTCGGCCGCGCCCCGACCAACCGCGTCGTTCTGCGCGACGACCTGTGCAGCCGCGAACACGCCGAGGTGTTCGGGGCCGAGGGCGGGTGGCACGTCCGCGATCTCGGCAGCCTCAACGGCACCCACCTCAACGGCGAACAGGTGCGCGCCGACCGCCAGTTGCGCCCCCTCGACGAGGTGCGGGTGGGCCGCACCCGGCTGGTGTTCGTGGACGAGATGGGGCAGCTCCCGGACATGCCGAAGGCCGCGCCGCGCCCGGCGGAGAAGGGCGACGGCCTCGAGATCCGCAAGCGGCTTGGCCAGACCCGCTACCAGCAGTCGCCGACCCTGGGCGAACCGGACGCCCCGGACACGGTGCGGCTCGACGCCCGCGTCACGCCCCCGCAGGCGGTCGCGGTGCTGTACCGGCTGGCGCTCGACATGGCCGCCGCCGCCGACCGCGCCGAACTCTGCACGCTCGCGGCCGACGCGGTGTTTCGCGCGACGCCGGCGGAGGTCGCGGCGATCCTCGCGCTCAAGGACACGCGCGAACTGGAACTGCTGGTCCACCGCGTTCGCGGCGGCGGGTCGGGCACCTATCACAAGGTCTCGCAGTTCGTCTCGAGCGAGGTGCTTTCGAGCAAGCAGGCGGTATTGGCGGAGAACGTGGCCGCCGACCAGATGCTGAAGAACCGCGACAGCATCGCGGAACTGAAGGTCGCCAGCCTGATCTGTGCGCCGATCGTGTACGACAATCAGGTGCTCGGATTGCTCCACCTGTACCGCACGCTGGGCCACGCCCCGCTGAATGCCGACGACCTGGAATTCACACTGGCGATCGCCCGGCAACTCGGCACCATCTGGCACCGGCTCTCGCTCCAGGCGACGCTGACCGCCGAGAACCGCAGCCTGCGCGACCAGTTGCGACTGGAAAGCGAGATCGTCGGCAAGAGTACCGCGCTCCAGAAGATCGAGTCGCAAATTTCGCGCGTGGCCGAGACGAAAGCGACGGTCCTCATTCGCGGCGAGAGCGGGTCCGGGAAGGAACTGGTCGCCCGCGCGATTCACCAGAACAGCCCCCGGCGCGAGGGGCCGTTCATCTGCCTGAACTGTGCGGCACTCACCGAAACGCTCCTGGAAAGCGAGCTGTTCGGGCACGAGAAGGGATCGTTCACCGGCGCGACCGAGCGGATGATCGGGAAGTTCGAGTCCGCGGACAACGGCACGATCTTCCTGGACGAGATCGGCGAAATGGCGCTGAGTACGCAGGCGAAGTTCCTCCGCGTGCTGGAGGGCCACCCGTTCGAGCGCGTCGGCGGGAACGTGGCGATCAAGGCCGACGTGCGCGTGGTGGCGGCGACGAACCGCCCCCTGGAAGACGCGGTGCGGGCGGGCACGTTCCGCCGCGACCTGTTCTACCGGCTCCAGGTGGTGCAACTCGACGTGCCCCCCTTGCGCGACCGGCTCGACGACGTGCCGATTCTGGCGGATCACTTCCTGAAGAAGTTCGTCCGCGAGACCGGCCGGAAGATCAAGGGCTTCACGCCCGCCGCGGCCGAAAAGCTCCAGGCGTACCGCTGGCCGGGGAACGTGCGCGAGCTGAAGAACGTGGTGGAGCGCGCCGTCGCGCTGGGCAGCGGCCCGCAGCTCGACGCCGCGGACATCTGGCTCTCGGAACTGGACGTGGGCGCCCCGGTGGTGGGGGCCGCTGGCGGCCCCTTTAAACCGGAATCGCTCGAAGACGTGGAGAAGCGGCACATCCTGGAAACGCTCAAGTTCACCGATGGGAACAAGTCCCGCGCCGCGGAGATTCTGGGCATCCAGCGGTCCACGCTCGACCGCAAGCTCAAGGATTACGACCTCCCGAAGTGACCGCCCTTCTCGTGGCGACGGGCCCGGGCCGGTAAAAAGCTCTCGTGGGCCGACCAACCCGAATTGACGGACCGGGCGCTCACTCAACGAAGAAGCCGCGTGCGGTTTCGCGGGCCGTCCCACGAAGCCGCACGCGGCTATCGACCTCACTTCGCGTTTACTTCACGCTGGCCCCGGCGACGACGGCCGCGGTCGCGATCTCCGCGGGGCCGCCCTTGTCGGCACAGCAGGCGGTCGCCTTGTCACAGCACACATCGACCTTGGCGCAGCAGTCCGTCTTGGTCGCCGAAACGACCGACGCGCCCGCGATGCAGCACTCCTCGCACACCGTGCAGCACTCCAGGCATTCGTCCGAACACGCCGGGCAGGCCGCGCCGCAGTCCGACACCTTGTCGGTCACGCAGCACCCGCCGGTCTTCGCGGTCGGGCAACCGCTGAACGGGCAGCCCTCGGATGAGATGTAGTAGGTCGCGCCGCCGGCGGTCATCAGAGCCGCGGTGAGAATCGCGAACACCTTCATGATCGTTCTCCGTTGGAATGAATGAAACGGTAGCACACGTAACCGGCGCCGGGAAATCGCCCGGCGCGATGAACGACACCATACCCACGATCGCGGGTAAAGGAAACCAATTTTCGCGTTTTTTACGGCTCAACAGCGCATGACGTGGCGCTCGTAGAGCGCGGCGGATCGGGCATCCACACCCGCCCGATCGGGCCGGCGCGCCCCGCGAACCCGACCGCCGTGTTCGGGGTTACCGGCGCCAGCCGTTGCCAGCGGGAGCAGCTCACCGGTCGGCTCGGCGGACGCAACCGTCGGCTTGGTCTCGGTTTGCGCCGCGTCGGGCCGTTCCGTGCAGCACGCGCACGAGCTCGGCGCGGGTGACTGATCGAGCGGCTTTGCAGGAAGGGTCGACGGGCGCGAAAGTTCCTCGTGGCAACACGAGGGCTTCCTGGCGCAGCACGATTCGCTGGGTGCGGAGGTGGAAGTCGGCAACGCGGGTGCCGGCACCGCCTGCGCGGCGGTTGAAACCCCGCGCAGTGTGCAACAGCAGAGGGTGGGGGCGATTGCGAGAATCACCGCCAGCCCGATGTGGACAAGTGCCCGCGTCATGTGTTCCGCGTTTGTGGTCACTGTCAACACGCTCATTATCGCCGCCGGCGGCAGCCGAGTCAACTCCGGCGTGCGTTTCGTCAAGGACTTGCGGCCTTCTGCTGATCCTGGCGCACCTCGTCCTTGATGATCGGAACCAGACACCCCTGGAACCACGCGACCGACGCGCCGGCGGCGAGTACCACCGCGGCGAGCCGGACGGCCACCGACGACCAAAACTGACCCGCGCTGGGGCGGTCCTGCGACATCGCGCGTGTTATCCCTTCCGGCCCTGGCCGGTGATCGTGCGCGATTCGGTCAGCACCAGGTCCACGAACACGTCGTGCGCCGCGACCGGGATCTCGTCGAAGATTTGACAGTCGAACGCCAGCCCCACGAGCGGCGCGTCCAGGCGGGCGCTCGCGAGCAACCGGTCGTAGTAGCCCTTGCCCTGGCCCATTCGCCCGCCGCGGAGGTCGAACGCGGTGCCGGGCACCATCACCAGGTCGAGTTCTTCGGGCTTCACGCGCTTGGCGTGGAGCGTGCGCAGTTCCGGCTTGGGTTCGAAGATCTTGTACGCGCCCTCGACCAGCTCGCTCATGTCTTCGAGCAGGAACAGTTCGAGGTGGTTCGTCTCGACGACGCACCACGGCACGACGACCCGCTTACCGTGCGTGAGCGCCGTCGGCAGCGCGTGCCGGGTGCGCACCTCGCTGCCGGCGTCCACGTACCACATCACGGTCCGGGCCGCGGCGTACGCGGGCAGCGCGGTGAACGTGTCGCAGATCGCCCGGCTGAGCGGGTCTTTGTTCTTCTGCTCGATGCGCTTCTTTCGGGCCAACTCGCGGATGAACTGCTTCATCGTCTGCGCGTCGGTCGGCTGGGTCACGTCGTCCATTCGCGGAACCTCCTCGCATCCGGCTCGATCGCTTCGGTGTATGGGTGGGAGAGTTTATGTTTTCTGTCTTGTGGCACAGGCTTTCCAGCCTGTGTCCCATTTAGCTCAACGGCGCACAGGCTGGAAAGCCCGTGCCACGAAGACCACGAAATTCAATTTACCACAGACGCGCCCTACGGACATCGGAAGTGGACACCCGTGAAGTTAGAATACCTTCCACACCCCAACACCGAAAGGGGAATGTCATGGGTGTCAAAACGCAACCGCGCGAGTCGTTCGCGATCGTAACCGTCGTGCTCCCGGGCCCGGACCGGAAGCGGAAGCCGGCCCCGTACCAGTTCCGCGTGACCTACCGCAACCCCGAACGGGCCGAGCCGGGGTGCGTGGCGACGTGGCAGGTGACCGGCGGGCGCGACGAGTACCAGGTCGCGGCCGAGCGCGCCGACGACGGGCACATCAACTGGCACTGCACGTGCCCGGACGCGATCTATCACGGCACGTACCGCCACGCGTACTGCTGCAAACACGTGCACGGACTTCAGGCGCTGTTGCAGGCCGCCGCGTAGCGGCGGCGTGTGAGTGTGGGTGCGAGTGTGAGGAAAGACAAAAGCAGTGAAGAAGGGGAAAGACAGAGTGAAATACGGTTCTGTTCTTCTGCCTTCACCGCATTTCTTTCCTCACACTCACACCCACACTCACACTTTTCCGAAGCGGTCCTGTATCGCCTTCACAGTCAACTCCTGGCGCTTCAGCGCCCGGCACGCGTCCACCGCGGCCTGCGCGGCGGAAACCGTTGTGATCGCGGTCACCCGGTTGGCGACCGCCTCCGCGCGGATCTTGGCCTCGTCGGTCGAGCTGCCGCGCCCGGTCGGCGTGTTGATGACCAGCGCGATCTCGCTGTTCTTCAGCTTGTCGATCAGGTTCGGGCGGCCCTCGGCGATCTTCGGCACGACCTCCACCGGGATGCCGTGCTTGCCGAGGAAATTCGCCGTGCCGCGGGTCGCGACCAGCGTGTAGCCGAGTTCGACGAACCCGCGGGCGATCGGAACCAGCGCGTCCTTGTCGCGGTTGGCGACCGAGACGAACACGCGCCCGGACAGCGGCAGCGCCGAACTCGCTGCCATTTGTGCCTTGGCGAACGCCATCGGCATACCGTCGTCGATGCCCATGACCTCGCCGGTCGATTTCATCTCCGGGCCGAGGATGATGTCCACCCCGGGGAACTTGTTGAACGGGAACACACTCTCCTTCACCGAGTAGTGCGTCGGGACGACCTCGTCCTTGACGCCCAGTTCGTCGAGCGACTTGCCGACCATGACGAGCGCCGCGAGCCGGGCGAGCGGAACGCCCGTGGCCTTTGAGACGAACGGCACCGTGCGGCTGGCCCGCGGGTTCGCTTCGAGGATGTACACCTTCGGCGCGTCGGTCGCGAGGCCCGCGACGGCGAACTGGATGTTCATCAGCCCTTTT
>CAZBXY010000322.1:0-7300 GCA_964495365.1 uncultured Frigoriglobus sp.
CATTGGTCATTGGTCATTGGTCATTGGTCATTGGTCATTGGTCATTGGTCATTGGCGCTGCGCATCGGTGGATGCAGGGCGGAGCTGAAGGACTAATGACTAATGACCAATGACCAATGACCAATGCCGCCTCACGGAACGCGAACATGAGTCCGCTCTTACAACTGACGCTGGCCCGGTTCCGCGAGTTCTACCGCGAGCCGGCGGCGCTGTTCTGGGTGTACGCGTTCCCGCTCATCCTCGCGGGCGCGCTGAGCATGGCGTTCAACGAGAAGCCGGTGCCGGCGGCGACCATCGACGTGCAGGCCGACCCCGACCACCCCGAAGCGACCGAGAAACTGCGGGCCGATCTCTCCGCCGAACCGGGGCTGACGGTCGCGGTCCACGACGCCGAAACCGCCCGCACGCGGCTCCGCACGACCAAAACGGACGCGATCGTGATCCCGCGGCCGAACACCCCGGAGCGGTACGAGTACCTGTTCAACGACACGCGGTCGGAAAGCGTGCTGGCCCGCAACGCGGCCGACCGCGCGCTCCTGCGGGCCGCAAACCCCTCGGCCCCGCGCGCGACCGAAACGGCCGTTGCGGAACCGGGCGGCCGGTACATCGACTTCCTCATTCCCGGGCTGATCGGGATGAACCTTCTGGGCGGCGGGTTGTTCGGGGTCGGGTTCGCGGTCGCCGACATGCGCATCCGCAAGCTCCTGAAGCGGTTCCAGGCGACGCCGATGCGGCGCAGCGACTTCATGCTGAGCCTGATGCTCAGCCGACTGATCTTCACGCTGCTCGATGTGGTCCTGTTGCTCGGGTTCGCGTACCTCATGTTCGGGATCCGCGTGCGCGGCAACCCGCTGGTGTTCGTGTCGCTAATTGCGCTCGGCGGGGCGAGCTTTGCCGGGCTGGGGCTGTTGCTCGGCAGCCGGGCCAAGACGATGGAAACCGCCGCGGGGCTGGTGAACGCGGTGATGCTGCCGATGTACGTGCTGTCGGGCGTGTTCTTCTCGGCGGCGCGGTTCCCGGAGGTCACCCAACCGTTCATTCAGGCGCTGCCGCTCACCCCGCTCAACGACGGCCTGCGCGCGGTGATGAACGACGGCGCCGGGTGGGAGGCGCTGCCGTTCCCGCTGCTCGTGCTGGGAATCTGGGGCGTGGTGTGCTTCGCACTGGCCCTGCGGATCTTCCGCTGGCGGTAGTCGGTGGCGGTGCGCGAAATGTTAAGATGGGTAGAGTTGCCACGTGGCAACTTTTACAACCGGGCTGCCAGGCGAACGGCCGGTGTGAGCCGGCCGGTGGAACGTCGTCGCTCCACCGGCCGGCTCACACCGGCCGTTCGCCTGTAGTCGGGAGTCACCGGGAACCGCCTCCCATCCGGTCACCGCACGGCGTCTGAGTTTTTTCGGGAATTCCTCCGCGAAAAGAGCCGGTCGGCTGAGGTATCCTCAGACCGCCCTCACGGAGGCCGCCCATGACCCCGACCGATCCGACCCGCGATCATTCCTCGCCCGAACTCGGCGACGCGACCCGCACTCACCCGCCGGCGGAACCGGGCGGGTCGTCCGACGCGGCGCTCGACGCCGGGCTGGCCGCGGCATTCGTGCCCGCGCTGACGGGTTCCCATCACCCCACGCCCGAACCCGAACCCGACACGATCCTCGCGGGCAAGTACCGCCTGTCCGAGCGGATCGGCGAGGGCGGCATGGGCAGCGTGTGGGTGGCCCATCAGACCGAACCGGTCAAGCGCAAGGTCGCGATCAAGCTCATCAAACCGGGAATGGACTCGCGGCAAGTACTCGCGCGGTTCGAGGCCGAGCGGCAAGCGCTGGCGGTGATGGACCACCCGAACATCGCCAAGGTTCTCGACGGCGGGCTGCACGACGGTCGCCCCTTTTTCGTGATGGAACTGGTGAAAGGAATCCCGATTACCGAGTTCTGCGACGAGCGCAAACTCACGCCGCGAGAGCGGTTGGAACTGTTCGTGCCGGTGTGCCAGGCGATTCAGCACGCGCACCAGAAGGGCGTAATCCACCGCGACATCAAGCCGAGTAACGTGCTGATCGCCCTCTACGACGACAAGCCGGTGCCGAAGGTGATCGACTTCGGCGTCGCGAAGGCGACCGGCGGTACCCTGACCGAGCACACGATCGAAACCGCGTTCAACAGCGTGGTCGGCACGCCGCAGTACATGTCGCCGGAGCAGGCCAGCCTAAACAACCTCGACATCGACACCCGATCCGACGTGTATTCGCTCGGCGTGTTGCTTTACGAACTGCTCACCGGCTCGCCGCCGTTCTCGCGGAAAGAACTGAAGGAAAAGGGGATACTGGAAATCCTGCGCGTGGTTCGTGAAGAGGAACCGCCACGGCCGAGTGCGAAACTCAGTTCGGCCGACGCCCTGCCCACGCTGTCGGCCAACCGCAGCACGGAGCCAAGAAAGCTGACGAAACTCCTCCGCAGCGAACTCGACTGGCTGGTGATGAAGGCGCTCGAAAAGGACCGCGCCCGCCGTTACGAGACCGCCAACGGCTTCGCGGCCGACGTGCAGCGCTATCTGGCGGGCGAAGCGGTCGTCGCGCACCCGCCGAGTACGGGATACCGGTTGCGGAAGTTCGTCCGCCGGAATCGCCTACAGGTGATCGCGGGGGCGCTGATCCTGCTCGTCCTGCTCGCCGGGATCGCGGGCACGACGATCGGGCTAGTCTGGGCGGACCAAAGGCGAATCGAGGCTGAAGCTGCGCGAACGAACGAGGCGCTGGAGCGGCGACGCGCGGAGAGCGCCGAGGTTGAAACGTTAGGGGCGTACGAAGCGAGTACGGACGAAACCATCGAACACTTGATCGGATCGAAGCCCGAACTCGGCCCCCAGGAAAAGAGATACTTGACGATCACTTTGGAGCGATGGCAGGCGTTCGCCTCACGCAAAGGAGACGACCCGCACAGCCTCACGATCCGTGCCGAAGGACATTCCCGTGTTGCCTATCTGTGGGACAAACTCAACGACAAGGAAAAAGCTCGAACGGAATACCAGACGGCCAAGACGATCTGGATGATTTTGGTAGGGCAGTTTCCCACAGAGCCCAAGTACCGACTGAAATTGGCTCAGACACTCCACAAACTGGTACTCACAATCGGATCAGTTGGGAAGGAAGATGAGGCACTGGTGGAAACCCGAGCGGCTCGCGACCTCATCGAGAAGTTGGTGAGCGATTTCCCTGACGTGTCGGAATATCGTCAGACAATGGCGGAGAATCACAGAAGAATGGGAACACGCTACATGGCAACCAAGAAGTATGACGAGGCACTGAAAGAATATGAACTCGCTATCGAGCTGCTTCAGAAACTTGTCGCGAAGTCCCCTGGTATGACCTCATACGAGAAGGAACTCGCTACTTCCTACAATGCCAGTCTCGTACCACTGCTGGCACTCAAGCGGTACGAATTAGCTCGCACAGCGGGCGAGGCTCAGCTCAGACTTCGGAAGAAACTCGCCGACCAGTTCCCGGAATCACCTGAGTACAAAAGCAGTTTGGCCAACGCCCATCTCAATCTTGTTGCTGTTCTCGGCAAACTCGGGAAGTATCCCGAAGCGCGTGCGGAGTTAAAAGCATCCATCGAAATACAAGAGCAGATAGTCAAGTTGTTCCCCGGAATACATAACTACGTCACAACCCTCGGCATGAGCTATTACAACTATGGCGCCACATTGGGTAATGAAGGGAAGCGTGTCGATAGTCTTGAATGGCTTGACCGGGCCATCCGAACCATCCAGCCCGTATTCGAGCGAGAACCACGTAGCGCTGGCACCCGACCCCTCTTGCGGGAATGCCATTTGAGTCGCGCGCGAACCTATGCTTTCCTTCAGAAGCCCGCCGAGGCAGTCAAGGACTGGGATCGGGCCCTTCTGATCAGCACCCCAACCGAGCAACAGGAAGTTCGTGCAAGTCGTGTCTATTCCCTGACTCATGTCGGGCGGATCGCCGAGGCAGTAGCAGACATTGCCGAGTTGGAGAAAGCGTCAAACTGGAATGCCGAGCAGTGGTATGTCTTCGCCAGCGTCTACTCCGTGGCGGGTGGCAAGATCGCGGACAAGAAGGCGGAGTACGGCGACCGGGCGATGGAATTGCTTCGTCAGGCAGTGAAAGCGGGTTGGAAGGACGCCGCCCACATGAAGCAAGACACCGACCTCGACCCGCTCCGCGACCGCGCCGACTTCCAGAAGCTGCTCGCCGATTTGGAGGTGAAGTACCCCCCGCCACCCGAAGTCGCCCCGATGCCGCGGGAGAAGAAGTGACGGAACCACTTTGGGGATCACGGTCGAATTGGAATCGGCTACGATTACGGTTATTGTCACTTCGCGGAGGGGGTTGCGATGCCGGTCATGACATTTGAAGGGGTGGTCGAGAACGGCCAGGTGCGGCTTCCTCCCGAAGTGGTGCTTCCCGAACGACAGACGGTTTTTGTCGTCGTCCCGAATGCGGTTCCGCCGGTTCCCAAACTGCCCGGCGTGCGTCTGACCAACCCGGAAGATGCCGCGAAGTTCGAGATGAAGGTCTCCTGGGAGAAGCCCGGTGACACCCTATGACGACCAGCTCTATCAGCCGCCGGCACTGCGGGAGAAGAAGTGACGTCACGCGATCCCCAGAATCCGGCACGTCTCCTGATAGCTGGTTTCGAGAGCGAGGTCCACACGAAGGTCGGTGGTCAGCCAGATGGGGAGGGTCGGCAGCGGTTGGCCGACGGGCATCGGATAGAACCAGGCGTCGAGCCGGGAGCGGTGCTTCGGCGGCTTGCGGGTGCGCAGGGTGACGGCGTACAGGTGCGGCGGCGTCGGGGCGAGTTGCGGATCGATGCGGCCGAGCAGGGTTAACAGATCGGCGTACATGTTCGCACGCCGAACGCTGACCAAATCCACGAGCGAAACGCACACGCCCTGCTGCAACATCGCCGCCACCTTGCCGACGAACAGTTCGCACGCCTCCGGGCGGTCCTTGTTCGACGGGCTGACGATCTCGATGGCGGCGACCAACGTCCGGCCCCGCTCGGCGTCGTAAATGCGGACCTCGTACTCGTCCTGATCGGACAGGGCCGCTTCGACCGTAAAGGTGGGGGACAGGGCAGTTTGCGTCGCCGTGCCGCCGGCCTCGATCGGAGCATCCGGGTCGCGCGAGTCGAGGTCGTAGGTACTGATATCGACCTCGAAGGGTGAACCGAGATGAACCTTCGGCGCAGCCCGGAACCCGGCGGGCAGGATCTTCGTCAGATCCCGAACGATTTCCCCCGGCCACTGCCCGTGGACTTCGTCCCAGGAGTGGGTGTCGTTCACCGGCGAGCGAAAGTGGTCGCGAAGCGGCATGGCGAACCTCCTGATGTGATTCTACCCACCAACACCTTCAAGCGGAACACCGCCCACACGAAGCCGGACACCGGAGAAGACGTGACGCCCGCCGATGCGACTTGCTGGACGCTCATCCACGCCGCGGCCGGGGGTGATCGCGCGGCCCGCAACGACTTCGCGCGACTCTACGAACCGGTCGCGCGGGCGTACTTCGATACCCGCTGGCAGCTATCATCGCGGCCCGGCGCGACGGACGATGCAGTACAAGAGGTGTTCGTCGAGTGCTTCAAGGGCGGCGGGGTACTCGATCGGGTCGTCGCGGCGCACCCGGATGGGTTCCGCCCGTTCTTTCACGGCGTGTTGCGGAACATCGCTCGCCGGTTCGAGTCGGCCCGCGGCGCGGACCCGCTGCCAGACAACCACCCCGCGGACGACACCAGCCCGTCGCGTGCGTTCGACCGGGCTTGGGCGCAGGTGCTCCTTCAGGAGGCCGCCCGCGTTCAGGCCGAAACGGCCCGCGCCGCCGGCGAGCGTGCCGTGAAGCGGGTCGAACTGCTTCGATTACGGTTTCAGGAAGGGTTGCCGATCCGCGAGATCGCCGCGCGGTGGAACGAGGACGCGACAGCGCTGCACCACGAGTACGCAACCGCCCGCGACGAGTTCCGCGCGGCCCTGCGGCGTGTGGTCGGGTTCCAGATGCCGACCGTGCCCGCAGCTCAACTCGACGCGGCCTGCCGGGCGCTCCTGGACGCGCTGAAGTGAAGTTGGCGGAGTACCCTCGACAGGAATTGAACCTGTGACCTAGCGTTTAGGAAACGCTCGCTCTATCCCCTGAGCTACGAGGGCAAGTGGCCGCACGCGCGGCTCTCTACCCAAGAGCGATTCTACAGCCCCGCGGTTCGCGCACAAGTCCGGCGGTCAGCGCTTCGGGTCGAGGCTCCACAGTTTGTTCGTGTCGTGCGCCGAGACCCACACCTTCCCGTCGCCGGCCCGGACCGCGCCGCTCCCCTGCGGCGGGCCGAACCGCTTTGACACGCGGTTGGTCTTCGGGTCGATCACCACGAGCAGCGTTTTGTCCCCGCGGACCCAGACCGCGCCCTCGCCGGCGGCGATGTCGCCCCCGAACCCCTTCACCCCGGCCTCAATCGTCGCGGCGACCGTGTTCGTCGCCGGGTCGATCCGCGACACGCTCCCGTCGGCCTGATTCAGCACCCACACCGCCCCCTCGCCCGCGGCCAGGAACCGCGGCTGACAGCGGACCTCGATGGTCGAGACAACCTTGTTCGTTTTCGGGTCGATCCGCTGAACCGAGCCGTTGGCGGTGGATTTCGGCGTGCCCGTGTTCGTGATCCAGACGGACCCGTGCCCGGTTACGGCCGCAGGAGAGTACGGTTTCACCTCGATCTGGGCAACAACCTTGTCGGTCGCCGGGTCGATGCGCGTGAGAACGCCCTTGCGGTCCGTCAGCACCCAGACGCCGCCTTCGCCGGCCGCGACGCTGCCCTCAGAATCCGCGATCGTCACCGGGATCGACGCGGTGACTTTGTCGGTCTTCGCGTCGATCCGAATGAGGGCCTTGTCCCCGCGGCTGGCGACCCACACCGAATCGAACCCGGAAGCCATCGCGGCGATCGGTTTGTTGACCTTCACTTCCGCGACGACCTTGTTGGACTTCGGGTCGATCCGCTGCACGAGGTTCAGGCCGGGGTTGGAAACCCACACCGAACCGAACCCGATCTCAATCCAGTCGGGGAAGCCCTTCAGTTCGATCGTCGCCGTCGCGGCCTTGTCGATGGGCTGGGCGAACGGGTCGAGTGTGGCGATCAAGAGAACCACGACCTGGGGAATTGACATGAGCTAACCCCGGAGAGTGTCGGAATGAAGCGGGCCGGGAGATGAATCCCGGCCCGCTGTGTTCCCGCGGTGTTTACTACTCGACCTGGAGCGCGGAAGGCTCACGGCACCGCC
>CAZBXY010000322.1:7400-8980 GCA_964495365.1 uncultured Frigoriglobus sp.
CACCGCCCGAAAGCGGTGCTGGAACAGCCTTCCCCGCGCGGGGTGTGGTGGTAAGTGCTCGGACGACGCATCATCGTCCTGTGGCAAAGCCACGAGCTAAACCGACCGCGGGAACAGGCAAAGGATAATCGGAAGCGGCGCCGAACGCAACTAAAGTAGTAGGCACACTCCGTGTGCCGTCGCTGTAAAACAGGAATAGTAATCGGGACGCCTCAACCCGTACGCCATCACTTCATACCGTTGTTCAGCGACGGCACACGGAGTGTGCCTACTACTTTGGAGCCGCACATGATCCCGCTGGTGTTCGCAGTCGCCCTTACCGCCCCGGCGCAGCCGGCTGTTACATTCACCGCGGTCGGGGCGGGCGACGAGGCGCCCACCGGCACGCTCGACGCGCTTTCGCTCGCGACCGGCGCGCAACTGAAAACTCCCAACGGCGACCGCACGGTGAAGGGGCTGGTGAGTCTCCAGCGCGCGGATGCTGTGCGGCCCGCGCTGCCGGTCGGGGCGCAGCTCGTCACCGCCGGCGGTGACCGGATTCCCGGGTCGGTTGCTGGTGGCGATGCGAAGGTGCTCCGGTTCCGCGCGGCCGCGGGCAAGGACGAATGGCCGGTCGCGCTCGACGGGATCGCGGCGCTGTGGCTCGCCGCGCCGCCGGCCGATACGCCCCCCGACCCAGTGAAGTACACGTGGCTCAGCGGCACGCCCCCGCGCGACGTATTGCTCTATCGCAACGGCGACGCGGTGCGCGGTGCGCTCAACGGGTTCACCGGGGCCGGCGTGCGGTTCGCCCCGGACGGCGGGGCCGCGCGCGAGGTGCCGCTCAAAGACCTCGCGGCCGTCGGCTTCAACCCGCGCTTCGCCCGTGCCCGCAAGCCGAAAGGCGCCTACGCGCACCTCGTCCTCACCGACGGCACCCGCCTCGACGTGACCGACCCGCAACTGAAGGCGAACGCGGTCGTCGCGAAAGCCGTGTGCGGTCCCGACATCGAGATTCCGCTCTCACGGGTCGTCGCGCTGGACGTGTTGCAAGGCGCCGCGACGTACCTCTCGGACCTGAAGCCGAAGAAGGCCGAAACCGTGGGGTTCCTCGGCGACGGCTGGCCGTGGACCGCGGACCGGACCGTTCGCGGTGCGCCGCTCCGGCTCGTCACGCGGGACGGCGAATCGACGTTCGACAAGGGGCTGGGCACGCACCCGAAGACGACGTTGACCTACGACCTCGGCGGGAAGTTCGCGCGGTTCGAGGCCACGGTGGGGCTGGACGCACTCACCGGCAAGCGCGGGCGCGCGGACGTGCGCATTCTGCTCGACGGGAAAGACGCCGGGCCGGCGGAACTGAAGGCGCTTGCCGCGGGCGTGGCGACCCCGGTGAAGGTGGACTTGCGCGGGGTGAAGGAACTGACGCTGGTGATCGACTTCGGCCCGACCGGCGACGTTCAGGCCGATGTGAACTGGGGGAGTCCGCGGCTCATCGCCGCGGAGTGATTAGTGTTAGTGGCTAGTGGTTAGTGAAAGACAGAAGGCAAAAGACCGAGCCATAGGTGCTCCGGCTTTCTGCCTTCTGTCTTTCACTAACC
>CAZBXY010000323.1:0-8972 GCA_964495365.1 uncultured Frigoriglobus sp.
ATCGCCGGGTCGTGGTTGATCGCTTCCGTGTGGAGTGACTTGATGAAGCACAGTTCGTCCGCGACGCTCGCGGTGTGCGGCAGCAACTCGCTGATGGTCGCGCCGCTCTTGCCGTGGCGATTGAAGGCGTACTTGCTCGGCGCGACGGGGAACGTGTCCTGCGTCGCAGTCATTCCCGTTAGCCGCTGCCCCTTGCGAACCGAGTCCGGCAGGTTCTCCGCGAACCGCTTCGCGAGATCCGGCTTGTGGTCGAACAGGTCGAGGTGCGACGGCCCGCCGGACTGGAACAGGTAGATGATTCGCTTGGCCTTCGCCGGCGGCTTCGGTTCGTCAGCGTGCAGGAGCGACGCCAGCGCCGCGCTCCCAACGGCGGTGGAGAGGAACGTGCGGCGTGTCTGGAGTTGCAGGGCTTCAAGTGCGGGGTGCATGTGTGATTGTTCACTCCTTGCCGGTCACAGTTTTTCTTGTGGCACAGGCTTTCTAGCCTGTGCTGATTTTCACTGCGTAACAGCACAGGCTAGAAAGCCTGTGCCACAAATCCGAAGGAAGCACCTCACTCCTTCGTTACCGATTCGTCAAGGTTCAATATCAGGCTGCACACGCTCGCGTAAGCGGCGAGTTCGGCAACGTCCAGCTTCGGGTCCGGCTTCGAATCGCCGACGCGGAGCAACTTCGCGGCGCTCTCCGGGTTCTTCTTGTAACTCGCCAACTGGCGCTCCAGCGCCGCGAGCAATACCTTCGCCTCCGCTTCGGTCGGCGCGCGGGCTGTGAGCAACTGGAACGCCCGTGCGAGCCGCTTTTCAGCCGTCACTTCTTCCTTCATCACGCGCTGAGCCAGCACACGGGCCGCTTCGACGAACGTCACGTCGTTGAGCAGTGTGAGTGCGTGAAGCGGGGTGTTGGTGCGGGTCTCGCGGACCCAACACGTTTCGCGCATCGAGGTATCGAACACGCCGAGCGTCGGCGGCGGCACCGTGCGCTTCCAGAACGTGTACAGGCTGCGGCGGTACAGGTTCTCGCCGGTGTCGGGCTTGTAGTCGCCGGTGCCGGAAAGCTCGTTCCACAACCCCGCGGGCTGGTACGGCCGTACGCTCGGCCCGCCCTGCCGTTCGACCAATAGGCCGGAGGCGAAGAGCGCCTGATCGCGAATCATCTCTGCGGAGAGCCGCAACCGCGGGCCGCGGGCCAGCAGGCGGTTGTCGGGATCGCGTTCGAGCAACTCCTTCGTGACGCGCGACGACTGGCGGTACGTGGCGCTCGTCACAATCAGTTTGTGCAGCCGCTTCACGTCCCAATCCTTGGCGAACTCGGCCGCGAGCCAGTCGAGCAGCTCCGGGTGCGACGGGTATTCGCCCTGCGTGCCGAAGTCCTCGCCAGTGCGCACGAGTCCTTTCCCGAAGTGAAGTTGCCACATCCGATTCACCGCGACGCGCGCGGTAAGGGGGTTCTTCGGATCGACGAGCCACTTGGCGAGTTCCAGTCGGTTCGCCGGCGAGCGGGGAGCGTTCGCTCCCTGCTCTGCGAGCGCCGCGGGGATCGCACGGCCCACCTTTGCTCCGCGCTTGTCGTATTCGCCGCGAATGAGCACGAAGGCATCGCGCGGCGTCGGCAGTTCCTCCATGACCATGACCGTGGGCACAGATTCCCAGAACTTCGCGCGGGCTTCGCGGAGTTCGCGGAGCGCGAGGAAGGGCTTGCGGACCTCCGGCGGCCCCGCGACTTCGAGGAAGTACATGCGGAGCTTGTCGCGCTCGGCCGCGGTGCGATCATCAGCTTTCTTCGCGAGGATGTCGGTGAGCGGAGACCATACCGCGAGTACCGCGACCTCCTTGGCTGCGAGCGTACGACCGTAGACGCGAACGTCGTTCATCAGACCGCCGAACCGGGTGCCCTTGCTACCGGCCGAACCGATTCGGAACGGTTCCTTGTTCTGGAACGACTGATTCAGTTCGTCGAGCAGTACTTTCGTCTTCTGCTCGACGCCGTTGACGTAGATTTTCACGCCCGCCGCGAGCCGCGAGCCGTCGTAGGTGACCGCGACGTGATAAAGCTCGTTCTCCTTCACGATCGCGTCGGTTTCCACGCGCAGCGCGTCATCGAGCCAGCGCTTGGTGAGCGACACGCGAATCTTGCCGTCGATGAGTTCGACCGCGTAGCCTTCCGCTTCGGGTTCCTCCGGCATCCGCGACAGGATCGCACCGGTGAGTTTCCGGGACCGCATCCAGAGCGCGAACGCGAACCGGTCGTCGTAGCCGAAATCGCCCACGTTACCCGCGTTCGTGAACCGCTCGCCGTCGAACGTGAGCGGCGCGTCGAAGTTCCACCGCTTGAGTAGCCCGCGGTCCGGTTGCCAGTCCTTCACGTCCGCCTTCGCATCCTGCGCCCACTTCTCTTGCTCCTTCGCCACTTCAGGCTGAAGGTCGGCCCACACCTTCTCCGCGGCCTTCAGCTTGGCGTCCAACACCGCGAGCTTCTTCTCCTGCTCGCGCGTCGGGGCCTTGATGTACGGCGGGGAGTTGCCGTTCTTCACCGCCCGGCCCTTCTCCGGGATGCTGTTGAAGTACGCGTAGAGCTGGTAGAACTCCTTCTGCGAGATCGGGTCGAACTTGTGGTCGTGGCACCGGGCGCAGCCGACCGTCAGGCCCAGCCACACGGTCGCGGTCGTTTCGACGCGATCGACGACGTACTCCACCGCGTATTCCTCCGGCACGATCCCGCCCTCGGAGTTGCCGCGATGGTTGCGGTTGAAGCCGGTCGCGATCCGCTGATCGAGCGTCGCGTTCGGGAGCATATCGCCGGCGAGTTGCTCGATCGTGAACCGGTCGAACGGCAGGTTGCGGTTGTAGGCCTCGATCACCCAGTCGCGCCAGCGCCACATGTCGCGCTCGCCGTCGGTCTGGTAGCCGTGCGTGTCGGCGTAGCGTGCCGCTTCGAGCCACCGCCACGCCATGCGCTCGCCGTAGCGCGGGCTAGCGAGAAGGCGATCGGCGAGCTTCTCGATTGCGTTCGCGCTCTTGTCATTCACGAATGCATCGACTTCCGCCGGCGTCGGCGGCAGGCCGGTCAGGTCGAACGTCATCCGGCGGATGAGCGTGACGCGGTCGGCTTCCTTGCTCGGCGTCAGGCCGTCGCGCTCCAGGCGCGAGAAGACAAAGTTGTCGATCGGGTTTGAGGTCCGGTGCGTGGTTTTGGGAATTTCGGGAGATTTTATCTGAACGTAAGACCAGTGAACGTCCCACTTTCCGCCTTGCTCGACCCATTTCTTCAAAATTCCGATTTGCTTTTCGGACAATGTTCGCCCAATATTCATTGGTGGCATTTTGTCCAGATCGTCAGCCGTGGCCGTCACGCGGCGGATCAGTTCGCTTTCGTTCGGTTTGCCGGGCACGATCACCGGGTCACGCTTCTGCGCCGCGGGGTCGATGTCGAGGCGCAGCTTCGCCTTCCGTTTGCCCGCGTCGGGGCCGTGGCACTGGTAGCAGTGGTCCGCGAGGATCGGCCGCACGTCGCGGTTGAAGTCAACGGTTGCTTCCGCCGGCTGCGCCGGCGCGAGAAGCAGTAGCGGAAGCAGTGCGTTCATCGCAGTTTCTTTAGAGTAGTAGGCACACTCCGTGTGCCGTTGCGACACCACACGAATACCGACGGCACACGGAGTGTGCCTACTACTTTTTGGCGAACAGGTCCATCACCGGGACGCCCTTGCCGTCATCGGTTGCGTAGAACGGACGCTTCTCCACGTCGAACGCGGTCTTCGGTGAGACACCCATCGTGTGGAAGATGGTCGCGTGCAGGTCGCGGATGCTGACGGGGTTCTTCGTCGTGACGAGCGGCCGCTCCGCCGCGGTTTCGCCGTAGAGGAAGCCCTTCTTCACACCGCCGCCGAACATCAGTACCGACCCACTTCCGGTGAAGTGTCGGTGCAGGCCGTAGTGGATCGGCTCCTTCAGGACATCGGTCTTCGCGCGCGACTGGTCTTTTGCGGAGCTGCCCGGCACGCCCTCGATCATCATGTCGCGGCTGAACTCGCTCGCGAGTACCACGAGCGTGCGGTCGAGCAGCCCGCGTTCTTCGAGGTCGAGAATCAGTTGCATGATCGGCCGGTCGATTTCCTTCTTCATGCGCGCGTAAGTGGTGTGGCCGTTCTCGTGCGTGTCCCAGTGGAGGAACGGGACGTATTCGGTCGTGACTTCGATGAATCGTGCGCCGGTTTCGGTGAGTCGGCGCGCCAGGAGGCACCCGAGTCCGAAGCGCCCGGTGTTGTAGTTGTCGTAACTCTTCTTCGGCTCCTTCGTGATGTCGAAGGCGTCGCGCTCCTTGCTCGTCAGCAGGCGGTGCGCATTGTCGATCGATTTCAGCATCGATTCGTGATGGTGGTCGCTGGCCATTTCGCCGGCGGGGCTGGCCTTGAGCAGTTCCTTGAACTTCTCGTGTCGCGCCGCGAAGCGCTCGGGCGTCATGCCCTTCGGCGGCTTCACCGCGTTCACCGCGTCGTCGGGGAAGGGGAGGTTGAACGGTCCGAACTCGGTGCCGAAGAACCCGCCGGTGGTGAACGCCTTGAGTTCTTCGCTCTCGCCGTGTCCTTCGAGCTTCTGGCCGATGTTGATGAACGGCGGAATGGCCGCGTTGCGCGGGCCGAGCACGCGCGCCATCCACGCGCCGATGTGCGGGCACGCGACCGTCTGCGGCGGAACGTAGCCGGTGTGCCAGTGGTACTGGTGTCGCGAGTGGAGGATGTTGCCGAGGTCCGCGACGACGTGCGATCGAATGAGCGTGCCGCGGTCGATGACCTTCGCGATGTGTTCAAGCCCTTCGGTGAGCTTGATGTTATCGACGACGGTATCAATCGCCGGGAACGTCGAGAGGATCTTATCCACGGGCACGCCGACTTCGAACTTCGTGTACCGCTTCGGGTCGAAGGTGTCCGGCGCGCCCATCCCGCCGGCCATCCACAAGAGGATGACGGTATCCGCGGTGGGCTTCGGGTGCTGCACCGGTTCGGAAGCGCGGAGGCGCGGCGCGCCGTTGGCAATGGTGGCGAGACCGGCCGCGGTCATCGCGTGCAGGTATTCGCGGCGGGAGAGTTCGCGCGTGTTCATTTATTGGTTCCTCAACGGACGAGTTGGAATTCAGGCAACATCACGACGGCCCACAGCAGATCGGCGACGTTCTCGGTCGTCGGCTTATCGCCGAGGAGCGACTTCGCGGCGGCGAGTTCGCCCGGGGTGGGCTTGCGCGAGAGCGCCCGCACGAACACCCACTCGGCCAGTTGGTCGGGTGTGGCGTTGGGGTTCGCCTTCAGGATGTTCGCCGCGCCGCGTTCGAGTGTCGTCGTCAGAATCTGACCGTTGGCGAGGTCGAGCGCC
Organism: uncultured Frigoriglobus sp.; assembly: GCA_964495365.1. Classification (GTDB taxonomy): domain Bacteria; phylum Planctomycetota; class Planctomycetia; order Gemmatales; family Gemmataceae; genus Gemmata. The sequence goes on from CAZBXY010000323.1 coordinate 5,364, forward strand.
TGGAGCGTCGTCAGTTGCTCCGGGCGCGTGGTCACCACTTGCTCGCGGTTCGGCCGACCGAGTGAACGCATCAGCGGGTCGCAATCGACCAGCGTCACGCGCACGAACTGCCGCTCCTTCGGAACGCTGTCGGGGAAACCTGGGATCGCCGCGGGCGCGGTGGGCTTCGCGGGCGCGGTGCCCGTGAGCATCCAGATCGCGTCGATGAACTGCTCGGCGCTCAGTCGCTTCAGTTCGGGGCCGCGGAAGACGTAGCCATCGCCCGAAATTTCCTTCGCGAGCGGCACCGCCCTCGACTGGTAGGCCTGCGAGGTCGCGATGTGTTCCATCAGTTTCTTGAGGTCGTAGCCGTTCTCGGCGAAGTACACCGCGAGGTAATCGAGGAGGTCTTCGCTCCACGGCTTGTTGCCCATCACGTCCACGGGGTGAACGATCCCGCGGCCCATCAAGCGGTCCCACACGCGGTTGGCCATCGTGCGCGTGAACCGACCATTGTCAGGGTGCGTGACGAGTGCCGCGAGCTGTTCCAGGCGCTTGGCTTTGGGTGCGGTTGGGTCGATTGCGCCGAGTTCGGGGAACAGGAACTTCGGCCCGGCTGTCTGCCCGGTCGGTTTATCACAGCGGTGGATCGCGAGCGGCTTGTCGGCGATCACCGCGGCGAGGCCGTAAGCGTCGTCGAGCTTCCAGTTGTCGATGAAGCTGTCGTGGCACGACGCGCACTTGATGTTCGCGCCGAAGAACACCTGCCCGATGTTCTGCGAGAACTGAAGCTCGACGATCTGGCTGGCGTTCACCTCGCCGCGCCACCGGATGCCGCGCGCGAACCCTTCGGAGTCCGCGTTCGGGTTGATGAGTTCGCGCACGAAGCGATCGTAAGGTTTGTTCTCCAGCAGCGACCGGTAGAGCCACGCGGTGATCTGCTTCCGGCCGCCATCGATATAGCCGGTGCCCTTGTATTCGTTGCGGAGCGCGTCGTTCCAGAAGGCGAGACAGTGGTCAGTGTACGAGCGGTTCTCGGCGAGCAACTTCTGCACGAGTCGCGTGCGCTTGTCGGCGCTCCTGTCGGTGACGAACGCTTCGAGTTCGCCCGCCGCTGGCGGCAAACCGATCAGGTCGAAGTAGACGCGCCGGGCGAAGGCCGCGTCGTCGAGCGGTTGCGGCGCCTCGATCTTGTTCGCGGCGAAGTACGCATCGAGGATGCGGTCGATGGGGTGTTCGCGCCCGGGCTTCGCCGGCGGCAACGCGACCTTGCGCGGTTTCAGCGGAGCAATGTAGGTCGCGGGTTTGAAGCTGAACCCCGGTTCCCACGGGAGGCCGTCGTCGATCCACTTCGTCAGCACCGCGATTTCCTTCGCGGTGAGTGGCTCGGCCTTGCCCGGCGGCATTCGCTCTTCGGGATCTTTACTGGTGACGCGCTTGATGATCTCGCTCATCGCGGCCTTGCCCGGCACCGCGGCCTTCGCCTTCACGATCGCTTCGCGCGTGTCGAACGACAGCCCGCCCTTGTAGGTGCCGTTGGTGTGGCACTTCGCGCACCTGGCTTTCAGAATCGGAACGACATCGTGCGCGAAGTCGGTCTTCTTGTCCGGCTGGGCCGACACCGGACCGACGGCGGCGAGTAGTACGAAGCAGACGAGGAGAACTTTCATGGCACCCCGGTGGAGAGCGAGCGCGGGCACTCTTCATTAGTAGTGTCCGATTCGCGCGCGAAAAGAAAGGGAATATTTCCAGAACCCGCGCGGACTATTTCGTGAACAGCACGATCAGATCGATGGCGAAGAACACCACGATCACCACTTCCAGCAGGAACATCCGCCGGTCGTAGATGTCGCCGCGGAGGATCGTGTACAGGCGGTCGAGTTCGTCGAGCCGCTGATCGACGCTCTCGCGCCACTGCGCGAGGTGGAACCGCTCGCGGGCCAGGACATAAACACGCGCGAGGTGCCAGTCGCCGAGGAACTTGCTGGTGTGCGTGACCTCGTCGGCGAGGCGGGCCAGATCGACGCGCATCGCGCGCAACGATCGCAGGACGCCCGTCGTGCCGGCGAACCACCACCGCCGCGCGGCCAGATCTCCGTACGCGCGCTCCAGGTACTGATCGAGGGTCGCGTCGAGCCAGCGGAACTCTTCGAGCTGGAGGTTCGCGAGTTCGAGGACGAAGAGTACCTCGTCCGGCGGCTCTTCGAGCGCCACGACCAGCGCCGCGTCCCAGTCGATCACGACCAGGTCCGTGTTCAAGTACGACCGCTGGAGCCGCAGCACCTCGGCGACTTGCGCCTCGCTGAGGCGCTCGGCCGGGGCCGCGGTGAGTAACCCCGCGACCGCGCTGCGCCGGGGCGCGAGCCAACTGTTGGCGTTCCGCTCGCCCCCGATGGCCGAGAGGTAGAACGCCGTGTACGCCTCCGGTTCGCTCACCGTCCCGGGGCGCCCGAGCGCCGACTCGATCAGGCGGCACACCGCCGCGCACTCCTCGCGGGCCAGTTCGGTTAGCGGGCGCCCGTTCTCGGATGTCGGGGCATGGAACGCCGCCAGCCCCGCGAGCGACTCCTTCGCGAACCCGACCCGAACGATCACGCTGATGACGCCGACCTCGTACACCCGCACGAAGAACCGCGCCGTCTGATCGTTCACACGAAGGGTGGCCCCACGTTCGACCGTGAGGTGTCGCACTCCGGGGAGCGAACGCGGAACCGGGTGCGGGCCGCCGAGCGGCACCGGTTCGGGCTGCACCCCGAGCGCCTGCGCCGCGCGGTCGAGGTGAACCTCGTAGGCCACGTCGAACGCGAAGAGGTAGACCACCTCGCCGGCGAGTTCCGCGTCCAGGTCTTCGGGTCCGTTCATCCGATTTGTCTCCCCAAAGGTGTTGTACCCACAACCGGCCCGGCGCGGGTACCAATACGCCAACCAAGAAGGCAACCCGCTCGGCTTGTCAGGCGCGGGCCGACGCGACACAATCACCGGACCTCTCTGGAGCGTGGCATGAAGACGAAAGCGGAAATTGTACTCGACTGGCTCCCGCGCTACACCGGGCGCCCGGTCGAGCAGTTCGGCCGATACGTTCTGCTCACCAACTTCGCGCACTACGTCGAACTGTTCGCGGAGAAGTACGGCGTCGAGGTTCTCGGTCGCGACCGGCCCATGACGAGCGCGACCGCCGAGGACATCACCATTCTGAACTTCGGGATGGGCAGCGCGATGGCCGCGACGGTCATGGACCTGCTTTCCGCGATCGACCCCAAGGGCGTGCTGTTCCTCGGCAAGTGCGGCGGGCTGAAGCAGACGAAGGTGGGCGACTTCCTCTTGCCGATCGCGGCGATTCGCGGCGAGGGGACGAGTCACGATTACCTCGCGCCGGAGGTGCCGGCGCTGCCGTCGTACCGGCTACAGGCCGCGGTGAGCGCGGCGATCATCAAGCACGATCTCGACTACTGGACCGGCACGGTTTACACGACCAACCGGCGCGTGTGGGAGCACGACGAGGGGTTCAAGCGATACCTGCGCGAGATTCGCGCCAGCGCGATCGACATGGAGACCGCGACGATTTATGTGGTCGGGTTCGTGAACCGGATCCCGAAGGGCGCTCTCCTTCTGGTATCGGACAACCCGATG
>CAZBXY010000324.1:0-8966 GCA_964495365.1 uncultured Frigoriglobus sp.
GAACGCGGCGCGGAGGGCGTGGTTCTGGCAGGCGGAAGAACCGAACCCCCCGGCCCCCTTCCCTAAGAAGGAAGGGGGAGAAAGAGAGGGAGACGGCACGCCTTCGCTTTCGAGTTTTGGTTCGGCTCCCCCTTCCTTTCCAGGGAAGGGGGTTGGGGGGTTCGGTTCTTCGCTCCGCACAATCCTCGTTCGCGCCAACCACCCCGACACCGACGCGCCTCCCTCCTACTACGCCGGCTGGGGCGAAGTGTTCGACGCCCGCCCGCGGCCCGACGACGACTCCCCGCTCGACGAACTGCTCCGCACCTTCCCCGCTCTGCTCGACCGGCTCACCACCGTGCCCGACTTCCTCCTGTGGATCGAAACCGACCGACTCATTCCGCCGTGGGACGTGCAACAGGACGTGTTCGAGGCGTATCTGGAGGATGGGGAGGACGAGGAACCGGCGGTTGAGGAAACACCCGCGACGGACGAAGCGGAGGCCGAACCGACCGCGGACGACACGGCCGAGGACGAGGAGTTCGTCGAGGAAGTGGACGAATCGGATGCTTCCGATCACTCCCCACTGACTACTCACAACTCACAACCCGAACAGGTGCCCCCGTTCGCGGACCCGCCGACCGGGCCGTTCGACCGCTCCGACCTCGACGTTTGGGACTACCTGCACCGTACGTTCGCGGCCGTCATCACCAAACTCGACGCCGAACTCGGCCTCCTGTTCGACGACCTCCGCAAGCGAGGCCTCGACCAATCCGCCGCGTGGCTCGTCACGTCCGACTTCGGCCTGCCACTCGGCGAACACGGTCAGATCGGCCTTCACCGACCGCACCTGCACGAAGAACTGGTTCACCTGCCGCTCATCCTGCGGTTGCCGAACGCCGAGCAGGGCGGGCGCCGGGTCGCCGGGTTCACCCAACCGCCGGACCTGTACCCCACGCTCCTCGCGCTCCTCGGCGTTTCGCCGGCGGGCACGCCCGGGTTCAACCTGCTCCCGCTGGCTCGCGGCGAAGCGGTCGCGCTGCGCGAACACGCGATCACGGCGCTGGAACTCGGCGACGCGGGCGAAATCGCGATCCGCACCGACGAATGGGCGCTGCTGGTGCCGACGCGCGTCCCGGAGGGCGACCCGCCGCGCGAGCCGCTGCTGTTCGGCAAGCCGGACGACCGCTGGGAGGTGAACGACCTCCGCGCCCGCAACATCGAACGCGCCGACGAACTGGAGACACGATTGCGAGAAGAAATGCAGAAGAGAGCCGCACGATGAACGCAGATAAAGACACGATTCAGACAAAAGGCAGAGTTGAATTTGAACTCTGTCTTCCTGCCTTTAATCGTGTCTTTATCTGCGTTCATCGTGCGGCTCTCTTCATTTCACACCTTCAGCACGACTTTGCCGAAGTGCGAGCCGCTCTCCAGGTACTTCATCGCGGCCGGGGCGTCGGCGAACGGGAAACAGCGATCGATCACCGGGCGGATCTGCTTTTCGGCGATCACGGCATTCATCGCCTCGAACATCGCCCGCGAGCCGACGAACACGCCTTGCAGGCGAACCGCCTTCATCAGCACGTTGATCGGGTTGAAGGCGCTCCCGCCGGCGAGTACGCCGATCAGCGCGACGTGCCCGCCGGTGCGCACGGCCTTCAGCGACCGTTCGAGCGTGCCCGCACCGCCGACTTCGACCACCACATCGACACCGCCAGGTGCTTGCTGACGCGCCCACTTGTCCCAGTCGGGGTTCGTCTTGTAGTTCGTCCCAGCAGATGCGCCGAGTGCCAGCGCGCGGGCCAGCTTCTCGTCCTGGCCAGAGGTGATGAGCGCTTTCGCGCCGAGCGCGGTCGCGATCTGGAGGGCAAAGATCGACACCCCACCGGTTCCTTGAAGCAGAACCGTCGATCCGGGGCCGACGTTCGCGGTCGTGAGCGCGTTCCACGCGGTCACTGCGGCGCAGGGGAGCGTCGCGGCCTCCTCGAACGACAGGTGTTCGGGGATCGCCACCAGCCCGCCGGTGTCCACCGCGACCAGTTCGGCGAACATGCCGTCGCGGTCGCTGCCGAGTGTCGATTTCGCCACCGCGTCGGTAATCGGACCATCGTCCCAGTGCGGCATGAAGCTGTTCACGACGCGATCGCCCGGCTTCCAGCGGGTCACATTCGCGCCGACGGCCGCCACCTCGCCGGCGGCGTCCGAGCCGAGGATTCGTGGGAACGCGAGTCGCGGGTTGTATTGCCCCTTCGCGATGAGCAGATCGCGATAGTTGAGCGACGCCGCCCGAACGCGAACCAGCACCTGCCCGGGACCGGGCACCGGGTCGGGGCGGTCCACGACAGCGAGGTTCTCCAGACCGAACGCGGGGTTGATGACGAGCGCCTTCACGGAAGGTTCTCCAGAGTTCAGGAGTTAGCAGAATACCGGCTCGCGGCGCGGATTTCACGGAAATGACGGTACTGCTCCCGCCGTTACATATGGTAGTCTTGAGGGCACGGGCCGAGTTCGCCCGCTCACTTCTGGTCAACGGCCGATGGATTCGTCCGACTCGCTGAAACTCGACGAGAACCTGGCGCGGTTCCTCGCCGCTTACGATCAGGAGATCGACGGCGGCGACCCCCAGGCGATGACGGTGAACGTGCCGGTTCCGCCCCCGGGGGCCGAACCGCCGCCCGACGAGCGCCAGGTCACGCCGCTGCACATCCCCACGGCGAACGAGGGTTCGCTGGGCGAACTGCTGCCGGACTCGCGCAACTCGCACGCCTCCGGGCGGTTCACGCTCCCGGCACTGGGGTTGACGCCCGCACCGGGCGGGCCGCACCGGATCGGTCGGTTCGAGCTGCGGCGCCAGCTCGGCAAGGGCGGGTGCGGGATCGTGTTCCTCGCCTACGACCCGAAGCTCCAGCGTGAGGTCGCGCTCAAGCTCCCGCGCCCGGAGATGCTCTTGAACGCGGACGCCAAGCGGCGGCTGATCCGCGAGGGGCTGGCCGCGGCCGAGTTCGATCACCCGAACCTCGTCCCGGTGTACGAAACCGGCGAAATCGGCCCGGTGTGCTTCATCGCCACCGCGTTCTGCCCCGGCATGACGCTGGCCGAGTGGCTCGACCGGCAGGCGTTCCCGGTCCCAGTGCGCCAGGCCGCGCGGCTGATCGCCACCGTCGCCGAGGCCGTCCAGCACGCCCACGACCGCGGCGTATTGCACCGCGACCTCAAGCCCAACAACGTCATCCTCCAGGAACTGAAACTGGACGAGGCCGACGAACCGCCGCCCGGCAGCGTGCAGCTGCGAGGCGAACACCTCATTCCGCGGCTGGTCGATTTCGGGCTGGCGAAGCTCGCCGAGCGCGGCGGGCCGTCGGAAACGGCGACCCGGCAGATTCTCGGCACTCCGAAGTACATGGCCCCGGAGCAGGCGCAGGCGCGGCGCGAGGACATCGGCCCGCCGGCCGACGTGTACGCGCTGGGCGTCATCCTGTACGAGATGATCGCCGGCCGGGCGCCCTACGACGGCGCGTCCGATGTGGAAGTGCTGCGCCAGTCGGTCGAGGGGAAGCCGATCACGCCGCGGGCGCTGCGCCCGGACGTGCCGCGCGACCTCGAAGCCATCTGCCTGAAGGCGATGGCCAAGACCACGACCGAGCGCTACCGCACCGCGATCGACCTGGCCGACGACCTGCGCCGGTTCCTCGACGAGCGCCCCACGGTCGCTCGCCCGCTCGCGTGGTCCGGCCGGGCCAGCCGGTGGTTGCGGCGTAACGACCAGCTCGTCGCCATCGCCGTACTCACGCTGATCGTCGTATTCGTGACCGCGCTGGGGACGTTGACCTGGTTGCAGGCGCGCCAGAAGCTCGAACAGGTCCAGGGCGACATCAGCCGCGATAAGGAGAAGAGCGTCCGTACCGAGCGCGAACGCGACTACCCGCGGCAGATGCGCGACGCGTTCCTCGCGTGGCGGAGCGGGAACCTGCCGGCCGCGACCGGGGCGCTCAACGCGGCCCAGGAGTCGGCGAAGGGGAACATGGAGTCCCCGGAGTTCACCCACGCCTACCTCTCGCGGGTGCTCAAGGCCGATCGGCTGATGATCGTGTGCCCCGCCGGTCCGGTGACGGCGCTGGCGGTGTCGCCCGACGGCACGCGACTCGCCAGCGGGCACGCCGACGGCACGCTCGCGGTGTGGGACCGCGCGACCGGGCGGCAACTCGGGTCGCTGAAGGCGCACGAGCGGGACGTGACGCACGTCGGGTTCGCGATGGGCGGGTCGCTGCTCGTCACCGTGGGGACGATGCCCGACAACTCCTCGGCGCTACTCGGCTGGAGCGTGGCGAAGGACGGGTCGCCGGCCCCGGCCGCGGGCGACCTCCGGGCGCTCGGGAAGGACGTGTACTGCTGCGCGGTCGCGCCCGACGGGACCGCGGTGTTCGCCGGCGGGCACGCGGGATTGCTCCTGAAGCGGCGCTTCGACGAGCCGGCCGCGCTCGTTGCGCGGCCCGCCGCGCCCGGGCAGCCGGCGGTCGTGGCGATCGCGGTTTCGCACGACGGCACGCACGTCCTCACCGCCGACGGCGACACCGTGCGGCGCTGGACCGCGGGCCTGAAGCCGGGCGCGTTCCACGAGTCGCCGTTCCGCGGGGACGTGTCGGCGCTGGCCGCGACCGGCGCCGGGCTGCCCGCGATCGGGTTCGCCAACGGGAGCGGCTGGTTGACACAGCCGGTCTGCCACGCGCTCCCGTTCCAAACCGGCGGCCGGCTCCACTGGGTCGCCACCAACGGCCACGCGATCGCGATGAACGGCCCGCCCGGGCGTGTTCAGGTGAACTTCGCCGATCTCGCGACCGGCGACACCGGCGAGGTGCGCGCGGGTGCCTTTTCGCCGGACGGCAAGCTCCTGTTCACCGGCAGCACCGACGGCGTGATTCGGGTCTGGGACGTGGAGCGCGACCCGCACGAGCGTGGGGCGACGTCCAAATACCCGATTACTGCGGTCGCGGTCGCCGACGACGGGCGACAGTTCGTCATTGCGGACAAGTATCACGTCGAGCGGTACGAGGGCACGCGCAGCAGGCCGGCGGGCGACGACGCCGGCGGCGTGGGCGCCGTTCGGATCACCGAGCGCGGGGCGGTGCGTGTTGTCGCGCTGCGGGGCCGCTCCGCGCTCGTGCGCGACCTCTCCGGGAACACGGGGCTGGAACGCTTGCACGCCACGCTCCCCACCGGGCGCACCGCGACCGCCGCGGCGCTCAGTTCCGACGGAGCGGTCCTCGCGGTTGGCGACGACGCGGGGGGCGTGAGCCTCTGGTCCGTCACCGACCGGACCGCGCTCGGCAGTTTCGACACCGGGCAGCACCGCCCGGTTCCGCGGGTCGTGTTTTCGGACGACGCCCGGCACGTCGCGGCCCCGACCAAGACCGGGGTCGGGGTCTGGACCGTGCCGCGGCCGGAGATCGTGACGCGGCCGGAGATCGTGACCGACATCGCCGCGGACGATCAGTCGGTGTTCCGGTTCGTCCCGCAGTTCGACCGGATCGTGATCGCGGGCCGCGACGGGGCGGTTCGCGTCTGGAGCTTCATCGGGCGCGAGGAGCTGACGCTGTTCGGGCACGTCGGGCGCGTGAGTGGGCTGGGCGTGTCGCCGGACGGGCGGACGCTGGTGAGCGGAGGCGCGACGGGTGAGGTGAAGTTCTGGGACGCCCGCACCGGGCTGGAACTGATGAGCCTGCGCCGGCACGCGATTCCCGTCACCGTGATCGAGTTCGCCGCCAGCGGCAAGTTCCTGGTCACCGCCGGCGACGGACAGTTCGCGGTGTGGGACGCGCGGGAGTAGGACGAGCCGGCGGCCTGTCCTACAGTGCCGTCCACAGCCACTTCACCACGAACACTGTGCCCACCAGCCCGCCGAACACGATCAGCAGGAACACCGCGAACACCCCGACCAGCCGGAACCAGCTCGCCCGCGCGGTCGTCTCGCGGTTCACGACCGCTTCCTCGATCAGCCGCGCGTTCTTGGCGTTCGCCTTGTACAACACGTCGAGGTAATCGCCGACGATCGGGATCAGCCCGATGAGCGCGTCGATGAACAGGTTGAACAGCATCCGAACCAGGACGACGGTCGGCACGCCGAGCTTGTGCGCGGCCTGAAGCATGTACGCGCCGATCGCGGCGCTGCTGGCGTCGCCGACCCCCGGGATGAGGCCGATGACGGAGTCGAGGCCGAACTTGATCTTCGTCCCGGGCACCGTGACCGCCTCGTCCATCCACTTGCGGAGGGCGCGGACGATGGCCAACTCGCCCTTCTCGTCGCGGGTGAGTAGCGCCGCGACGGTGTCGGCTAGTCGCGGAGCTTCTTGGGGTCCAGGCTTCGGTATTTGATGTGTGTTCGCTTCCACGTGTAGGTGATCTCCAGGGTGCCCGCCGCGGACAGGATCATCGCGGGGTACGAGTACTCGCCCGGTTCGGCTTCGAGGTCGAGTACCTTCTTCCAGGTCTTTGCGTCATCGGTCGATCGCGCGATACTGAGCGGCGTCCGGCCCATCGTGACCGGGTTACAGATCAGGAACACGTCGCCCTCTGCGGTCCTCACACAATCGACCCCGGTACTCGGGTTCGGGAGCTTCGTCTCCTCGGCGGCGCTGAACGTCACGCCGCCGTCCTTCGATTCGCTCCGGCACACCGCCCGCGGGTCGCGCGACCGCATGAGCGCCACCACCTTGCCGTCTTTGGTCTCGAAGAGCGCGGGCTGAATCTGGTTGAGCTTCTCCGGCACCGGGAATGCATTCGAGCGGGTCCACGTCTTTCCGTCGTCCGTGGAGCGGTCCACGAACGGCGTCCAGTTGCGGAAGCTCTCGACGGACGTTCCCGCAAGGATCGTGCCGTTCGCGTGCTGAATGGGCTTGGCCCGCACCGGTCCCCAGAACCCCGCGGGCATCATCTCGACCTTCGACCACGTTTTCCCGCTATCGGTCGAAGTCCGGCTGAACCCGGTCCAGCGTTCGGGACTCGGCCCGGCCTTGTACCAGAAGTGGAGCGTGCCCTTCGCAGACTTGAACAGCACCGGGTTCCAGCACGGCTGCCCGGGTTCGGTGCCGATGACCTTCGGCTCGGTCCACGCCTTGCCGTCGAACGTGCTGGCCCAGATTTGCACGTCTTTTGCGCCCTCGTTCGTTCCGCCGAACCACGCGGCCATGAGCTTGCCCGGTTCGTGTTCCACAAGGGTGGAGGCATGACACGAAGGGAAGGGGGCTTTCTCGAAGATGAACATGGATTACTCGTTGGTGTTGGTGGGCTTCGCGTGCTGGTACGTGACCGTGAGCCACCAGCCTCGCTGAGGGTCGTATGTTGGAAGCGCGCCGCCGACTGCAGATCGTTCCGAACGGGCCTGCTGGCGGGTGAGACCTCGGCGGTAGACGATCGGCGTGTTCAGTGTCGCTTGGCGTTCAGCGTCTTCCACCGATAAATTCATCGCTTCGGTCAAGAATTGGGCGAGCGCGGCGCGAGCCTCGGTTGTATCACCGACAGTGTAGCGGGGGGTGGAGCAGTACACGATAAGTTCGTAATGCGCTGGGCCGTCCGGTTGATCCGGGTCGGTCGGGTTGATCCGTACCTCGAACGCCGCGGTGCCCTGAGCGCGAGGAATCGCGGCCCAAGCGCGTTCATAGGTGATGGTGTGGAGCAGGACATGCGGGAGGTTTTCGCTCGCCTCCTTTGCCTCGCCCAATCCGTCTCCGGTAAGTTCGCGAATCCACTTGATTGCCCGAATCTTGTCGTAGAACGCAGTGAGAGTTAGGCTGAACCGCGAACCAGCGTCTTCACGCCACTCCGAGGGCAAACCTTTCGCAACTCTAAGTAAGCGTTTCTCGCCCATCTTAGCGAGGTCGCCTTCATGCAGCGTGTACGCGACCACCAACCGGAGGTACTCCGCCCTCTGCGGCTGGTCGTGTTCGTCGAGCCAGTCGGCGTACACGAGGCGCGTGGTGTCCTCGGCGGGGTTCGCCTTCAGCGCGGCCAGGAACGCGGCTTCGTCGGACATGGGGCACCACTACTGGCGAACCCCGACCACAAGGTCGGGGGTGTTCTGCACGACCACAGCAATGACCCCCGACCTTGCGGTCGGGGTTCGCCGAAATCGCTCACCCACTCACGATCTGCTCCTTCTTGTCGTCCCACACCACCTTCTTGCCGGTGCGGTAGGCGATGTTCGCCAGGTGCGCCGCGGTGATGACCTTGTGACCCAGTTCGATCGGCGAACTCGGGTCTTTATTGTCCTTCAACGCCGCGAGCCAGTTTTGAACGTGCAGCGGCGTTTCGTTAATCACCTTCCACTCGGCCTTTGGCTTCATCGTCGGGACGAACTTGTCGATCGTGTCGAACAGCTTGATCGTTCCGCCAGAGTCGGCATCGCAGTGGAGCGTTTGCTTCGTGCCGTAGAAGGTCGCCCCGACACCGTCGTAGCCGTTGACGAACTCGACCGCGAACGTCGCCACGAACTTGCCGTAATCCCAGACGCCGTGAACCACGTCCGGCGTCTCCCAGTGCTTGAAGTGGTACACGCCGCCGTTCGCTGTGACGCTCCTGGGCATCTCCACGCCGCCCAACCACTGGACGATGTCCAGTTGGTGCGCGCCGATGTCGGTGAGGAGGCCGCCGGCGTAGTCCCAGTACCACCGCCACGCCCAGTACCGCGTCGCGTCGAACGGCACCTTCTTCGCGGGGCCGAGGAACGCCGACCAGTCGATTCCCTCGACCTGCTCCTTGCCGAAGTCCTTCGGTGGGGCGAACGGGTCGCGCTTGATCCAGTTGCGGCAGTCCCACACCTTCACCCATACCAGGTCGCCGAACTCCTTCGACTGCACCGTCTCTTTGGCCCGCACCCAGTGTTCGCCGCTGTGACGCTGATTGCCGACCTGCACGATCCGCCTGGCCTTCCGCACGGCCGCGACCATCTCCTTGCCCTGTTCGATCGTGTGGCTGAGCGGCTTCTCGCAGTA
>CAZBXY010000325.1:0-8927 GCA_964495365.1 uncultured Frigoriglobus sp.
GCTCGACCGCGTGAGGCTCGCCGGGCCGGTGTTCGCCACGCTCTTGGTCACCGACAAGGCCACGTACCGCCCGGGCGAGCGGCTGTTCTTCCGCTCGCTCACGCTCGACCGCGTCACGTTCCGCCCGCCGGGGCGCGAGCAGGTGCTGCGGTACGAACTGCGCCACCCGGACGGCCGGCCGGTCAGCGGGCTGCACGTTCACGGCACCACCGACCTCGTGCGCGTCGGCCCGGAGGGGAAGGTCGAGCCGGTGCGCACCGCCGACGGCCAGCCGGTGCGCGGGGTCGGGTGTGGCGAGTTCGTGCTACCGCCCGAACTGCCCGACGGCGACTACACGCTCGTCCTCCACGAGTACCCCCACCCCGGCGGGTTCCCGCCGGCGGTGATGGGGCCGGTCAAGCGCACCGTGACCGTGCGGCGCGGGGTGGTCGAGCACTACCGCAAGCAGATCGCGTTCGTCGGGCGCGCGTCGTACGCGCCGGGTGAAACGGTCGAGGCGGTGGCCGAACTGGAGTTCCAGGAGCGGCCGGTGCCGAACGCCCGGATCCTCGGCGTCACCGCGACAGTGGACGGGCAGGTGATTGGCCTCATCGACAGCGCGAAGGTCACCGACGCCAACGGCCGCGCGAGCTTCCGGTTCGCGCTGCCGGAGCAAGTTCTCAACGGCGACGTGCAGGTGCAAGTCGCCTTCCGAACCGAGGACGGCACCGAGGAGGTGGTCGCCAAGCGCGTGCCGGTCATCGGCAACCGGGTGAAGGTCGAGTTCTTCCCGGAGAGCGGGAACACGATCGTCGCTGGCGTGCCGTGCAAGGTGTACGTTCGCGCGACCACGCCCGCCGGAACGCCCGTCGATATTCGCGGGGTCGTCACCGACGGGCGGCAGGTACTCGCGCGGGTCGAGACGCTCACCGACCCGAAGGAACCCGGCGCCAACCGCGGGCTCGGCGCGTTCACCTACACGCCCGAACTCGGCACCCGCGTGTGGCTGAAGCTCGAAGCGCCGGCCGGAACGTTCGCTCCGATCTTGCCGGAAGTGCCGGTGCCCAACGCGACCGTCTCGCTGCTCGGCGGCCCCGGCGCCGTGGGCCGGCAGACCGGCTTTGAACTGCCGATGCCCAAGCCCGAGGGCGTGGTGATGACGGTCCTCGACCCGGTCACCGCGCCGGGCCAGCCGGTCCGCGTGCGGCTGCACTCCGTGGGCCACCCGCGTCAGTTGGTCGTGGGGGCGTACACGCGCGGGCGGCTCAGCGACACGCTGAAGGTGAACGTCGATCCCGAGGCGCCGCGGGTCGTGGAACTGATGGCCGGGGCCGACCCGCGCGGCGGCGTGGTGCGCGTCACCGTGTTCGAGGAAGTGGAGGCGCGCGGAAAGGGCGACGAACCGCTGACGGACCTCAAGCCGGTCGCGGAGCGGCTCGTGTTCCGCAAGCCGGGCGAGAAGCTCGTCCTCACCTGCGCCCCGCCCGCGGACGGCCGCAGTTCCGTGCCGCCGGCGCCAACAGCCGCTGCGGGCGGGGTCGCGACAACCGTCGCGCCGGCGGCGAACGGGGCCGTCAGTCTGACGGTGACTGCGACCGACGAGGCCAAAAACCCGGTCGCGGCGATCCTCTGGGCCGCGATCGTCAACACCGGTGCCGCGCCCGGCCCGAAGGACCGGCTGATGCCGACGCACTTCCTCCTGGCCGGCGAGGTGAAGAACCCGGACGACCTGGAGTACGCGGACTTCCTCCTGAACGAGGAGAACCCGAAGGCGGCCCAGGCGCTCGACCTCTTGCTCGGCACGCAGGGCTGGCGCCGGTTCGCCGAGCAATCGCCCCTGACGGAGGAGGTGCGAGTCAAGCCGGCCCCCAAACCGCCCGCGGCGTCTTCGGAGGTGGTTCGGTTGCAGGCGCAGAACGGGCAGATCGCGACGTGGTCCGAGTCGGGGCCGGCCCGCGCCCTTCTCAAACTGAACGAGACGTTCGCCCCGCGGTACGAGGCGGCGGTGCAGGCGGCGGCGCGGGCGAAGGCCGCCCGGGACGCGGCCCGCGCCGAGGGGCAGAACCCGCCGCCGGTCGCGGCGGCGACGAAGGCGGCGGAAGCCGCCCGGTGGAGCGCGACGGCGAAGGCGCTCGGGGCCGAGTCCGCCCGCGAGCCGGTGCGGCAGTTCCGCGCGAACGTGTGGTACGGCGTCGCGGGGCTGGCGGCGCTGGCGCTGTGCTGCGGGGGCGCGGCGCTGGGGCGCCCCAGCGGCCGGTTCCCGCTGGGCTTCAGCACGGTCGGCGCGCTGGGGCTGGCGTGCTTCCTCACGTTCGCGGCCGAGTGGGGCGACGACGCGCAAGCGTCCGCAAAGCGGGACGCGGCGCCCGCGATGGCGCAGGCCGCACCCGAGGCGATGAAATTCTCGGTAAAAGAGTCCGATGCGCTCGTGCCGACCGAGGACGTGGCGCCCGCCTCGCGGATGAAGGAAGCGGCCGTGGGTAAATCGAAGTTCGGCGGGGCCAAGGCGGCCGACGCGGGAATGGAGATGGCGATGGGGGGCGGAAAGGCCGGGTTCGCTGGCGGCGGCTTCGGAGGACCGGTCCCCGGCGCGGGCGTCGGTGGGCGCCCCGGAGTGCCCGGCTTCGGCGGCCCCGGTGGTCCGGGATCGACCGCCCCGCCCGTTGTTCCCGGGGGCGGCGCGGTCGCTCCCGGACCACCCGGGGGCACGGGGCCGGGCGTCCCGCCGTTGCCCAAGCCCGGCCCGTCCGGGACCGCGGGCGGCCCGCCGATGGGGCTTCCGAGCGCGGGCGGCAGCTCGACCGGGCCGAAGGATCCGCCGGGAGCGACCGCGCTGGCCCCGGCCGCACTTCCCGCGGCGCCGGACGCCGCCCCGGGTGTGGCCGCGCTCGGCCCGGCCGGCCCGGCTCGCGGAAAGGATAAGGGTGGGTCGACCGCCGGGTTCGCGCCCGCGGATCTCGCTACCGGTCAATCGGCGATGAAATCCGTTCCCGCCGGCTCAGACCCCGCCGACCTTGTCGCCGACCTGAAGCGGACGAGCGAGCGGGCCGCCGCGTACGCCGCCGAGCGTGCCCGCGCCCTCGCTGGGCCGCTGGACGCGTACATGCAGGACCGGGCGCGGGCCAAGAAGGACGGAAAAGGCGCGGGCGCCGTGCCGGGCGGCGTGGAGAAGTTGTCCCCGGCCGAACGGTTCGCCAGTCAGTCGATCCGCGGCGCGGTCTCGCCGGCGGTTCCGCTGGTGGTTCGCGAGTACGCCGCCCCGCGCCCGGGCGTGGCCCCACTTCCCGACGAATCCCCCGATACCGTCCTCTGGCAGCCGGTGATCGTTCTCCCCTCCGACGGCCGGGCGACGCTGACCTTTCACCTCGGCTCGGCGCGCGGCGGTTATCAGGTGATGGTCGCCGGACACACCGCCGACGGCCGACTCGGCGCGGTCCGCCAGTTGCTCATCGCGAGCGGCTCGCCGGCGCAACCGCCGGTGCTGTTCGGGCCGGGCGGATCGGGTGTGCCCGGCGGGTCGGTTCCGCCGGTCGTCCCGGTCGCGCCGATGGCGCCCGCCGCTCCCGCCAAGCCGCCGATGCCGTGACCCGCGCGCACCTCTCTGCACTCCACCCGACCCGCCGCTGAGCGCTGTGCTCTCGGCGGGTCGATGCGTTTGATTGGTGTTTCGTTTTCAGCCCCGGAGGGGCGACCGATGTTAGCCCGGGGTGCAGCGAGTCCGCGAGCGCAACCCCGGGTACGGTGCGGAAATGAACCAAGCCCCGGAGGGGCGACAGAGCCTTCGCGGTCGGTTCTGTCGCCCCTACCGGGGCTTGAGGGTTCTTCTGCCCGCGTTCCCGGGGTTGCGCTCGCCGAGCCTCGCTTCACCCCGGGCTAACATCGGTCGCCCCTCCGGGGCTGAAAACCACGACACGCGACCACCAATACCAGGAGGGGATGCCGTGATGCTGCGCCGTGCGCGTGCGATCGGATTGGCCGTTGTGGGGTGTGCCCTCGTACCCGGCGCCGCGCAGGCGCAACCGGGGGCGGGGATCGGCCACTACCGCTACCCGCACACCCACTACCCGCACGGGCCGCGGGTCGCCCCGGAGTGGAGCTACCCCGGCCTGGCCGGCGGGCCGTACGTCGGCTACCCGCCGCCCGGCGCGCCCGGGTATCCGGCGTGGGGCTACCCTCACGGGTTCCTCAGCGACTCCGGGCACGCGCACAGCCTCCACCGCCCGCCGGTGCCCGTCTACGGCCCGCTGCCCGAGGTGTTTCCCGGCGAGAAACTCCACCGCCACTGGCGCAGCACGCTGGCGCCGGGGTTCGCCGGTTACGGGTTCTTCGGCATCTACACCGCGGTGCCGCGCCCGACCCCGCGAACGGTCTCGGTGTACCCGGGGGGCGACGAGGTGAGCCGGGCGCCCGGGGCCGGCGGCGGGTGCCTCACGCTGTCGGTGAAGGTGCCGGACCCGGCCGCGGAGATTCTCGTGGACGGCAAGAAGACCGCACAAACCGGCACCGACCGCACGTTCGAGTCGCCCCCGCTGGAGGCGGGCAAGGGCTACACCTACACACTGACGGCCCGCTGGATCGAGCGCGGGCAGCCGGTGGAGGTGTCGAAGGTGGTGAGCGGCGCCCCGGGCGAGACGGTGAAGGTGGACTTCAGTACGCCCGCGGTCGCGGGGAAGTGATTTCCTGTCGAACCGCCGGCGTAAGCCGGCCGGGTTGTCTCTCGTAGCCCGACTCTCCGAGTCGGGTTCTTCTCTTCGGGAAGCGGAGAAGAACCCGACTCGGAGAGTCAGGCTACGACGCGCGAGTCGGGTTCACCCAGAAACCCGACCGTTATTCCGCCCACAAAACGTCAAGGAGTCGTCATGCGGTCCCGCGTGTTCTGGTCGGCCCTTGTGGTGTGCGTGTGTGCCCCCGGGGTGGTCCGGGCGCAACCGGCTCTCTCGCCCGCGCCGCTCTCCGGCTCGTCGATCCTGCTCCCGTACCCCTCGGCCGGCTTTCCGTACGGCGGCTTCCCATACGGTCGTTACCCGTACTTCGGTTACCCGTACGGATACGGCTTCGCAGGGCCATACGGCCCGCCCGGGGTCGGGGCGTTCGGGTTCTACGTCCCGCGCGGGTTCTGGCCGAACGGGCTGAGCCTCTACGGCCCGCCGGTCCCGACGCCCGGGGCGCTGCCCGGCGTGTTCGGCAACTACGACCTCGCGCGCCAGTGGCAGGCGTACCCGCTTTCGGGCATTGGCGCCTACGGGATCGTCGGCGTTTACGCCGCGGGGCCGCGCGTGCGAAGCCCTTACGCCCCGCTGCCGGTGGTCGAGGGGCTGTCCACCGGCCGCTCCGCGCCACTAACGGGCGCGAAGGCCGGTGGGGCGGTCATCCTGTCGGTGAGGGTGCCGCAACCCGCGGCGGAAGTGCTCGTCAACGGCAAGAAGACGACGCAAACCGGCACCGACCGCATCTTCGAGTCGCCGCTCTCCGCCGGCGAGACCTGCACCGTTACGGCGCGCTGGATCGAACGCGGGCAGGTGATCCAGATGGAGAAGCAAGTGAAGGGCACGCCCGGCGAGGTGGTGCGCGTAGACTTCGGCCGCTAACCCGCCGGCGACTTTGGCATCAGCACGGGCAGGGCCGCCACGAGTACCTGTCGCCGCTCCTCGAACACCGCGTACCGCATCGCCAGTGGCGGTACGATCCCGAGGCGGATCTGCCCGACCTCCGCCAGCGGGTCGATCAGCGGGTCGCCGAACTGCGGGTACACCCGCAACCGCCGGTCGAACTCCCGGAGGGCCGCCAGGAACGCCTCTCCGTCGCCCCGCGCCGCCACGGCCGCGAGCTCCCGCACCTTATCGAACACGCGGCCCGACAGGCTCACCTGGTAGGGCTGTGGCGCGTCCGGGCTCACGACGGTCGCACCACGGCTTCGACCTCCGCAATCAGCGACTCGAACGTCCGCCCCCCGGTGGCCTCGATCTCCCGAACTCCCTCCAAGAACTCCTGGGCGTCGAACGTCTGCCGCGCCCACGCCAACAGTTCGGGCGGGACCGGGACCGGGGCAGGCACGGCGGGCACCGGCTCTTGGGGCAGCAATTCTTGGGACATCGGCGTACTCCTCTCAAATCGCCGCGACCGGGCGGGCGAACTCATCGCAGCGTACCGGAGTCGGGCGACGGCCGCCGCGCCCCGAAAACTCAACAGCCCCGGGCCGCGGGCAGGTAGTGGAGGCATCGCGCCAGGTGAAAGGCATCCCCGGCGAGGTCGTTCGCGTCGACTTCGGCACACCGGCGGTTGTCGGGAAGTGTGAAGTGTTGGCTGAACGGCCTCTGCTCAACAGCCGGGGCCAGCCGTACGACCTGTCATCTACCGCAACCGTTGAGCCGCCGCGGTTCGACCTGTAGTCGGCCAGCCGACGTCACGCCCTTGCGCTTGGGGAGTCCGGGTACTCGATCATCGATACATCCCGATTCCTGCCTTCGAGGATGACCCGGAGGTAGAGGTACTCACGCGTCAGCTTGCCGTCCGGCAACATGCGACGCTTGACGGGCGTGGTGGCGAAGTACACCTCCCGCCCGCCGGTCACCCGGTCCGGGATTCGGACGACATCGCCGATCGTTCGCTGCGTCTCCAGTGCCCACGCGAGCTTCTTCTCGTCGGGGTCGGTCTCGTCCGGTTCGAACCCCTCTAATTCCTCGGCGATCTGCTGCAGAAAGGCAAGGTGCCGTTCGGAGGGGTCAGCGTCCCGGGTGAAGATGAGAAATGCGAACTCGAACCCCGCCGCCTTCGTGTCGTACAGGCTCGGGTTCGCGAGGATTATCCGCGCGACGACGGTCTGCCCGTCACGCTGGAGTCGCTTTTCCCGCCGCCCCTCACTCCAGATAATCAGCGTAAGTCCCAGTGCAACGACTGCGACCACCCCGACCCCCAACCCGACGCACACCCAGCCCCAAATAGGCATACCTCACCCTCGACCAGAAGCCACCTGGTGGCCGAACTCGGGATTAACTTGACCAGCCTATCATCCCAAACATTGCGGCCGTTGCAAGCGCTCACGACAGCACCTTCTCCACCAGCTCGCCGTGGACGTCGGTCAGGCGCATGTCGCGACCGCCGAAGCGGTATGTCAGTTTCTTGTGATCGAAGCCCATGAGGTGGAGCGCGGTCGCGTGCAGGTCGTGGACCTGCACCTTGTCCTTCACCGCGTGGTAGCCGAAGTCGTCCGTCTCGCCCACCACGGTGCCGCCCTTCGTCCCGCCGCCCGCCAGCCACATGCTGAACCCGTAGGGGTTGTGGTCGCGCCCGTCGGACCCCTGCGCCACCGGGGTGCGGCCGAACTCGCCGCCCCAGATCACGAGCGTGTCTTTGAGCAACCCGCGACGCTTGAGATCGGTGAGCAAGGCCGCGATCGGCTTATCGACCGCCTTCGCGTTGTCCTCGTGGCCCTTTTTCAGGTTCGAGTGCTGGTCCCAGCGGTCGTAGCCGAGGTTCTGACACAACAGTTCCACGAACCTGACGCCGCGTTCCACCAGCCTGCGGGCGATGAGGCACTGCCGGCCGAACACCTCCGTTTTCTTGTCGTCGAGGCCGTAAAGCGTTTGCGTCTCGGCGGTTTCTTTCGAAAGGTCGGTGAGTTCAGGGACCGCGGTCTGCATCCGGAACGACAGTTCGTAGTTCGCGATGGCCGCTTCGATCGCGTCCGCGTCACCCCCGCCCTTGCGGACGGGGTTCGCCTCGTCGAGTTTGCGGAGCAGGTCGCGCTTCGCCTTTTGTGTCTTCGCACTCTCGCCGCCGGGCGGGGTCACGTCGGCGACCGGTTGCGAGCCGTGGCGGAACAGCGAACCTTGATACGCGGCCGGGAGGAACCCGTTGCCGAAACAGTCGATGCCGCCCGGCGGGATCATCCCGCTACCGAGTACGACGAAGCCGGGTAGATCGCGGCTTACGCTACCCAGACCGTAGGTCACCCAGCTCCCGAAACTCGGTCGCCCCTGTTGGCCGTGCCCGCTGTGCCAGAAGTAGTTCGCGTTGGTGTGTTCGGAGAAGTTCGACACCATCGAGCGGATGACCGCGAGGTCGTCGGCGCACGCCCCGATGTGCGGGAAGAGGTCCGAGACCGGTAGCCCGCACTGGCCGTACTTCTGGAACTTCCACGGGCTGGCGAGCGTGTTGCCGACGTTGTTGAACTGCGTCGCCTCGACCTTCGCCGGGAACGGCTTGCCGTGGTACTTCTCCAGCGCGGGCTTCGGGTCGAAGGAATCGACCTGACTCACCCCGCCGTCCATGAACAGGAAAATGACCGACTTGGCTTTGGGTGCGAAGTGCGGCTTCTTGGGTGCGAACGGGTCCGGCGAGCCGGAAGCCTCCTCGGAGGCCAGCAGCGCCGCGAGCGCGGTCGCGCCGAACCCGTTGGCGGAGCGGAGGAGCATCTCGCGGCGCGTGAGGAAGGGCATATGAGGTCGGCTCTTGTGTGTAGGAAAAGTAGTAGGCACACTCCGTGTGCCGTCGGTAGTCCGCACGTCGAAGCGACGGCACACGGAGTGTGCCTACTACTTTCAACCCGGCGTTCCGCTTCAGGCGTACCCGCGGAACCAGAACACCCACGCGATGACCGCGAACAGCCACGCGATCACGCCGGCGAGGTAGGCGAACACCATCGGCGCCAGGCGCTCGTCCGGTTCGCGCACCACGGATTCGGTCCGCTCGGTCGTCATGGGTCACCTCATTCAACAGTGAGCGCCGCGGGGCCGAGCGTGACGAGCGTCACGTCGCGCACCGGGCACCGCTCCAGGTAGCCGAGGATCTTCGCTGGCGTCAGCCCGTCAATAATGGCCTGGATCTCGTCGAACGGGCGCACGCGGCCGAGGTAGTACCAGTCGGTCGCGATCGCCCCGGCTCGCGCGCCGGTCGATTCCTCCTGCATGATGAGCGACGACTTCAGCCCGGCCTTCACGCGGTCGATG
>CAZBXY010000326.1:0-8917 GCA_964495365.1 uncultured Frigoriglobus sp.
CCCCCCGAGCGCGACCCCCGCGACGCGGCACGCGGAGCCGTCGGTCCGTTCGACCACCGAGAACGTCGCGTCCTTCGCGCCCGGCGTGACCTTGTTGCCGAAATCGACCAGCACGATGTCGCGAGCCGAGATCTGCACCTTCTCTTCTGCGGTGCCGAACGTGATGCCCTGTGCGTCCACACCGACGAGCTTGCCGCTGATCTTCTTGCCCGCGGTGGTGGTCACGTCGTCGCCGCTCGCGTCTGAAGTCACGACCGCGAGGGCGACGAGGCAGAGTCCGGGGAGCGCGGTCCGGCTAGGAAATCGCATGATGCGTCTCAACGGATCGGAACGGGCTGAACGGGCGGGAGTGAGCGTATTGTACCAACGGCGAACGAAAAAGCGGTGGCCGAATTAGATCGGCCACCGCCCCGTTACACGCTAGTCGGCTGGTCTCGGCGGCAGGCGGCTCACTTCTTGTAGCCGTGCATCTTGTCCAGCGCCTCGAAGTAGTTCTTAATCATCGGCTCGAACTTCGGGGGCAGGTCGCGGGTGATGTCCTTCACCACTTGCGCCCGCTTGTCGGCCGGCATCGTGCCCCAGTTCTCGGCGATCTGGCGGAGCACCTTCTCGTCCACCTTGCCGGCGCCGCTGCCGCCCATGATGACGCTGTCCTGGGCCGGGTTGCTCGGGTTGACGGTGCTGCCCGGCTTGTTGCCCGGCTTGTCGCCGCCGCCGGGGCAGTTGCCGCCGGCGCACTGGTTCTGCTTCGCCTGGGCTTCGAGTTCTTTGATGAGTTCGTCGAGCCGGAACACGATCTTCTTCTGGATGTCCTGGGTCTTCTCCCCGCCGCGGGTCAGGTCGAGCCGGCGCCCGCTGTTATCCATGAGCCGCCCGATGTTCGACAGGTCCTTGGGGTCCGGCGCCCAGTTCTGCATGTCGAAGAACATGAGGGTGGCGAGCATCGTGTACCGGGCCGGCGCGTCGGCCACGTCGTCGAGCAACTTCACGATCGACGCGGTGGCCGCGTCCTTCTTCATGGTCGCGTGTTCGGACACAGCCTTGAAGAAGAAGTAGCTCGCCGGATCGACCGCGAACTCCGGGTTCACGCTCTTGAGCGCTTCGAGCGCCTCCTCGTACACCTTCTTGTTCGCCGCGGCCCGCGCGAAGGCGAGCGCGACGTTGGTGCGGAAGAAGTTGTCCTGCTTCTCGTCCCGCAGGATGGCGGGCACGTCGGCCGGCACCACTTCGGGCGCCCGGGCGCTGGCCAGGAGCGCCGCGACCTCGGTGTTGCCCAGGGCCAGCGCGTCGGCGGTGCGGTCCAGCACCGTGCGCTTGTCGTCGGCCCAGATCTTGTCGAAGGCGACCTGATCGAACTTCCCGACCGACTTCAGCCACGCCTCGGCCCGGGCCTTCGCGGCCTCGACCGTCATGGCCCGCATCGTGCTGAAGCCGAACGCCGGCTGTTTGGCCGGTTCGGCGGCGACCGCCGGGGTCGCGGATACGGCCAGCCCCGCGGTGACCGCGAAGGCCGCGAACAGCTTGCGAATCGTCACGACATGGCTCCTTCGGTTCAGGTGTTCGGTGCGGAAGCCTATTGTGTTATTCGTTCATCTGTGGTCGGTTGTTGCAAAAAGCTGGCCAACCGCCCGACGACGCTCACAACGGGAGTTTACCTTCTAACCCGGCCGGGCACAACATCTTACATGCGGCCCGGCCGGTTCTCATTTTTGCCTCACTGATTCGCCCAGCACGCCGGTTTGTATTGCTTTCTGGCGAGCCGCGACCGCCCGCCGGTCTGCCGGCAGGCCGGCACGGAGCGGGAAACGTCAACCGCTCCTTTGCGGTCGCGGCTCGCCAGAAGCTTGTGCCTCACTGATTCGCCTGCGTGGCGATGTCGTGGAGCATCTTCTGGAGCTTCTTCTGCCGCTCGGCCAGTTGCCGCAACTCGGCCTGAACCAGCGGGTCCTTCGCCTGCTCCCCGGGATCCTTCTTGTTGTACATGATCGTCCGGGCGTTCACCTGTTCCTGCTGTGCCTTGATGAGTTTCAGTTCGTTCAAGAGGTCGATGAGCTTCTGGTTCGGCTTGTTGGCGTTCGGGTCGTTCGGCTTCGGGTCGCTCGGCTTGTTCTCCAGCTCCTGCTTGGCCTTCTTGAGCGCCTCCTGCATCATCTTGAGCTGGTCGATCACGTCCTGTTCGATCTGCTGCGTGTCCTCGCCGACGCGGGCCTCGTTGAGCCGCTTCTGGATCGCCTCCATGTCGGCCTTGACCTCGGCGAGTACGCCGGCGAACACGACCGCGCTGCCCTCGCCCTCCATCAGCTTGAGGGTGCGCTCGGCCTCGGCGATGATCTGCCCTTCCTTGTCGGCCTCGGTCTGGCTCTTCTGGATCTCCGCGATCGCCGGCTTGCCGCCCAGCGCGGTCACGGTCTTGTGGATGCCCTCGGTCGCGTTCTTCACCTCTTGTTGCATCCGCAGCATCCGGCCGACGCGCTCTTCGAGGTTGGCGAGCAGTTTCGCCAGTTCCTTCTCGCGCAGTTGCTTCAGCCGCTTTTCGAGTTCGTCGAGCGCCTTTTGAAGTTGCTCGATGGCCTTGTCCTGCTTCTTCGCCGCGGCGTCCGGGTCGCCCTTCTTGATGTCTTCTTCGGCGCCCTGTTGCTGGGGCACGGCCTGTTGAACCTCTTGCCCGGCCGGGTCTTGCGGCTGGTTCGGGTTCGGCTGATTCTGGTTCGGCTGGCCGCCGCTCTTCGAGCTACCGGGGCTGGGCTGGCCCATTCCGCCGGGCATCGGCATTCCGCCCATGCCCTCGCCGCCCATCGGCTTGGCCTCGCCGCCCGGCATCCCGGCCGACGGCTTCGCTTCGGCCTTGCCCTCGCCCTGCGCCTTGCTCTCGCCAGGACTCGGCTTCGGCGCGCCGGCCATCGGCGCGGCGCCCATCGGCTTCGCTTCGCCCGGTTTCGGGTCGCCCGGCTTCGGCTCGCCGCCCATCGGGTCGCTCGGCTTGTCGCCCATCGGCTTCGGTTCGCCGCCCGTCGGGTCGCCCGGCTTCGGCTCGCCGGCCTTCGGGTCGCCGGCCCCCGCGGGCTTGTCGTCGCTCTTGTTTTCCTTCGTATCGGGCTTGGCCTCGCCGGTGCTGTCGCCCGGTTTGGATTCCGGCTTCGGCTCGGACTTCGGGTCTTGCTTCGCCCCGCCGCCGCTGGGGTCGCCGGCCTTGCCGTCCTTGCCGGTCTTGTTGAGCGCGTCCGCGGTGTCCTGCGTTTCCCGGGCGGTCTTGTTCTGGTCCTTCGCGAGTTTGTTCGGGTCGCCCTTGGGGTTCTCGGTCCGGGCGCGGAGGTTCTCCTGGTCCCGCTTCAACTTCTTGATCGCCTCGATCGCCTTCCTGGTTTCCTCGATCTGGATCCGCAGCCGGGCCATCTCGTCCTCGGTTTCGAGAACGGACAGAATCTGCTCCAGCGCCTCCATGAGCTTCTTGTCTTTGCCCAGGATCTCGTTGAAGCCGCCGCCGGTGAGGTTCTTCTGCCCCAGCCCCTCGATCAGTTCCTTGAACAGCTTCTCGACGCCCTTTTCGTCGATGAGCTTGAGCGCGGAGCGGAGCGACTGGGCCCGGGCCTTGTCGTCGGGGTTGTCGCTCTTTTCCCACTTCTGCGCCAGCCGCAGCACCTCTTCGGAAAACCGCTTGAACAGCTTGAGGTTTTCCTCCTGGCTCCGCTTGATCCCGGTGCCGTCGGCGGGCGGCGCGGGGGCCGCAACCGGGTCCGACTTCGGAGGGGCCGCCGGCGGCTGGGCGGTGAGGGCCGAGGTGAGGGCGAACAGGCCGACCGTCGCGGCAAAGGACAGCGACCGGAACGTCGGCAACCGGCGGAACATGGGAAGCCTCCCTCTTGGGAGCGGCGCGGGCGGTCCGCGTCGCGGAGGACAATCATCAGTAATTGTGACGACCAACGAGTGACCAACCAACACACAACTCGGGAAAAACGGTGCGAACGCGGGACTTTGTGACGCCTTGTTACAAACTCGACCTCGTCAACTGCCGCGCCCGAAGTCTATTTTCGCCCGAAAGCGAGCATTTTCGCCCGTTCGTGCGGCAGCGGCTGTGCTACGCAGTCACTTCACGCTCACCTTCACGACCACCGATTTGCCCGCGGCGGGCGTGAGCGTCACGGTGAACTCACCGGCTTTATTCCCGCCTTTCAGTTCGTATTCAAACCGAAACTGGTGTTTCTCGAAGTCAAGTTTGAGCGCCGCGGGCACCGTCAGCGACGAGTCGGAGGCGGTCACCTTCACGACGATCTCGTCTTCCTTGTACTGGTTCCACCCGATCGTGTGTTTGACGGTCGCGGTTCCCTGCTTCTCCAACACGATCGGCTCCGCCGCTCCGATAACCGGGTCTTTCTCAAGTACCGGCGGAACATAGGCCCAGAATAATTTGTCGATATCGGTGCGGATCTTCTCCTGCCGGTCGCGAATTTCGCGTACGGTTGCGATCAATCGCCCGGTCGCCCATTCGGACTCGATCGCGTAGGCCGAATCCCGCGTCGCGTCAAAAAACGCCGCGACCGCCTTTTCGGCACCTTCCAGCGACGCGGCGTTCGGGTTCGCGCGCTTGTCCAGTGTTTCGCCCAGTGCGGCGAGCGCCTCGGCCGCCTTCGCGAACGGCGCGGTCTTCGGGTCGCGGTCGCCGATGAGTCGCTGGATGGTGTCGGCGAAGGTCGTGAACCGGGCCGCCTGCCGGTCGTGGCGCCCGGTCAGCGCGTACTTCAGCGCCGCGAGCCGCAGCTCCACCACCACGGCCCGGAGGTCGTCGCGGGCCTTGTCGAGGTCGGTCGCAGCGTCGCGGAGCCGCACGGTGGCGGCATCGAACCCGGCCGCGTCGAGCGGTTTGGCCGCCGCGGCGCAAACGAACTCCACCTTCCGGCGCACCAGATCGAGTTTTCTCAGCGCCGGATCACATTTCGCCAGCACGCGGTCCGCGTCGGCCGCAACGTCGAGGGGCGCGACCGGTTCGCCGGCGACCGCGGGCGCGCCGACGAGCGCGAGGCACAGGAGAGCGGCGAAAGAGCGGGCCACGGCGAACCTCCGGCCGTGCGGCATGATACGGTCACTTCACGCTCACCTGAACCTGGATCGGCGCGCCGACCGCGGGCGTGAGCGTCACCGTGAAGTCGCCGGCCTTGTCCCCGGCCTTGATCTCGTACTCGAACCGGAACTGGTTCCGCTCGAAGTCCAGCTTCAGTTCCGCCGGAACCTTCACCGACGGGTCGGACGCGGTCACCTTCACGACGATCTCGTCTTCCTTGTACTGGTTCCACGCGATCGTGTGCTGGACCTTCTTCGTTTCGCCCTTCGTGAGCGAGACCACACCGACCGCTCCGAACGTCGGTTCAGTGCTCCTTGCGCGCTTATCGAGATCGTCCCTCCAAGCGACAATCTGTTGCCGGATGCGCCCCTGTTCCTCCTTGATCCTGAGAAGCGCCTTCCTGAGCTTCTCCGGGCGCTGGCCCTCGCCGAGCATGTCGCGAAGTCGCTGCAACTCGCGGCTGAGCGTGTGGAGCGACATCTCGGCGTCGCTGACCACGACCGACGGCACTGCGGTCGGCAGTGGGGTCCGGTCGCCGAGGTTCCTCAGCCGTTCGCCCAGCGCGTCCGACATCGCGTTCAGCCCGGCTTGAACGCCGTTCAGCAGTCCCTGCGTCTTGGGGAATGCGATCGGCACCCCGGGGTCTTCGCGGAGCAGCGCGTCGAGGTTGTCGGCGAACCCGCGGTAGTGGTTGAGGGCGGCGGCATTCAGGCGATTGATCTCGCACTCGCGGGCCAGTCGGCGGTACTCGCGCACCACCCCTTGCACGATGTCGCGGGCCTTCTCCACGTCCTGGAGCGCGTCGAGCGACCGCACCTTGATCGCGTCCAGCGCCGCCGCGACCTGATCCTTCAGTTCCTTGTCCGGCTGCTCGTTCGCCTGCACCCGGGCGTACCGCGACGCCAGCACCTCGTACTGCGACCGCACGAAGTCGTACTTCTTCTTGGCCGTGGTCAGTTTCAGGAGCGCCTCGTCGAGCTTCGTGGCGAGTTGCTCCTCCTCCAGACCGATTTCGAGCAACAGGTCGCTTTCGGACACGATCCGCAGCCGGATGACCTCGGTGTTGCGGGTCGTGCGCGGGCCGGCGTCGGCGTCCACGTTGTTGTCGGTCGCCTGGACGATCAGGTCCATGCGGAACTGCTGCTGAACCTGGTCCGCCTTCGGCAACAGGTCGAAAACCCGCTCGCCGGCCTTCGGGTGCCCCGGCGGGTACCGCACGTCGAGGTCGAAGAAGTCGCGGTTCGGGTCTTTCAGCTCGATCTTCTTCACCGCCGGCGGCGGGGTCTCGTCGGCGCGCGGCTGGAGGAGCAGTTCCTCGAACCGTGCCCGTGTGTCTACTGCGAAGGTCCGTTGCTGCTCCAGGAACGCGCTGACGAACACCGACCCGTTGAGCCGCTCGTCGGGCCGGTCGAGCGCGCGGAAGTGGTCGGCGTGCCGCAGCGCCAGCGGCCCCGCCGCAGTGGCCCCGGGCAGCGGAATATCGAGCAGCGCCCGCAGCGCGTACTTGGTGCGGAACCCCCGGACCTCGTTCGAGTCCTCGGCCGCGACCGAGTACGCGATCTCGACCTTGCTCAGGCCCCGGTCGTCCTTCACGAAGCTGTCCGGGTTGAACGGGATCCGCGCCACCGGGGTCACCAGGTACTGGTTGCCCGACTTGCGGATCACATCGAGCGCGACCTCGACCGCCGGCGGCTGGTCCTGCTGCACCTGGATCAGGAACGATCGCGTCGTGCTCACGTTGTACTTGTTGACGAATGTCACCTGGAACTCGACGTTGTCGGTGAGCCGGAAGTCGGTGTGCTTCTTCACCGCGGCGAACGCGGTCGCCGTCGCGGTGCTGAGGAAGTCGGTCCCGATCCCGCGCGGCTTCGGCAGGCTGGCCGGCTCGCCCTTATCGTTGGTCAGCTTGTTCTCCTGGAACGTGATGCGGAACGAGCTGCCGTCGGATGCGACCGCGAGCGGCACCGGGTCTTGTTTGGGCTTGCCCTTGTCGTCGAACACGGTGCCGGGGAACCGCCCGGCGACCGGGGTCGCGTGCGCCGAGACGATCCGGTCGTTGTCGCTGATCACGCCGTCGTCGCCGACGTAGGCCTCGCCGGTAATGGTCAACTCGGTCCCGGCCGGGACGACGAACACGGTCCGGTCGCCGGTCAGCGACAGGTCTTTGGCCGCGACCTTCTGGAGCCGGTTCTCCAGCACGCCGTAGCCCTCGTTCTGGGGCGGCGCGTGGTGCAGGTACGCGGGTTCGGCCTGCTCGCGGGCCAGCCGGCGGAGCGTGGGCGGTGGGATGAGGCGAATGCCCCGCGCGGCGCTCTCGTAATCGGCCCCGCGAACGACGAACAGCACGTCCTCTTTCAGCCCGGTGATTTCGCCCTCGAACAGGTTGTTCTGTTTCGCGCCGAGCTTGCCGCTGCCCCCGGTGCGCCGACCGGCGTAGCGGTACGTCACCTCCGGCGGAACATCGAGTCGGCGGAGCGTGCGGCCCATGCGCTCCTTCCCGGCCCTCTCGACGAGTGCCCGGAAGACCTCCTGGAGTTCCTGGTACGACGGCCCGCCGGCGCCGGCCGTCGAGAGTTCCTCGCGGAGCTTCAGCCTAAACTTCGCGACCTCCGGCTGCACTTCCCCTTCGGTCTCGAACACCCAGAACTCGACATCATCGACCGCCGGCGAGGTGCCCTTCGGCACGACCGCCAGAACCGCCGGCGGCAGCTCCGGCACCGGGCGCCCGACCAGTTCGCGGGTCAGGTCGGACCACACGAGCGGGCGCCACCCGTCGGGCGTGTTGCGGTCCGCGATGACCCAGCGGAACGCGCGGACGGTGACCTTCGGGGGCGGGGCGTCGCGCCCGACCGTCAGCTCGCCGCTCTCGGGGAACCCGACCAGTTCGAGGTGCGCCCGGCGCGGCCAGGGCGTGTTCAAGAGCGCGACGTTGCGCTCGGCGAAGATGGTCGTGACGTGCGTGAACTTCCACGCGAACCGGCCCGGGGTGACCGCCCCCGTCGCGATCGCGTGGCAGGCGAACGAGAAGACGAGCGTACCAAGGATCAGCCCGACCGCGACGAACCCCAGCACCCACAGCCGCGTCCAGTTGAACACCTCGCTCACCGGCACCTTGCCAACCCGTTCGCGGGCCTCGGCGATGGTCGCCCGGAGCATGTCCTTCGAGTACCCGAACCGGCCCATCGCCTCGACGTCGGCCATTTCGACCGCGGTAATGAGCCGGTCGCCGAGCACCTTCGGGAACTTCCGTTCCAATACGAGCGCCAGCGCCGAGTAGGAGAACTCGCGGTTCACGCGCCGGAGGATGCGCACCACAAGAATCGTGACGAACAGCACCGCGGCGACGACGAGCGCCAGCCCGCGGACCCACCGCGCGCCGTCGCGCACCCAGTCCCAGCCGGTGACTTTGAAGAGGCCGTAATCGAGGGCGAGGCCGAGGGTGAACCACGCCGCGACGAACAGGACCGCGGACAGCACGCCCTCGATGACGACGTACCGGCGGACGATCCCGCGGAGCCGGTCGAGCGGGTGGTACACCTGCGGGTCGCGCTCGGCCAGCCGGTTCGTTGTTC
This sequence comes from uncultured Frigoriglobus sp., assembly GCA_964495365.1. Taxonomy (GTDB): domain Bacteria; phylum Planctomycetota; class Planctomycetia; order Gemmatales; family Gemmataceae; genus Gemmata. The sequence continues at coordinate 8,629 of CAZBXY010000326.1, forward strand.
GCGGGGTTTGCACGGACATTGGTCGGTATCCAGGTTAATGATCGCGTGTTCGTTTTCCCAACCGCCCTGACCCGCAGTTTCGCCGGGATCTTCCGCTTCGGCCCGAAGGGCCGGGACAACTTAGCCCGGGCCAACGGCCCGGGTTTGCGGATGTGTTTGTCTTCCAGCCTGAAGGGCTGGGACATCTTCGATCCCCGTATCGCAGCCCTTCAGGCTGCAAAACCATTCTGTCCGTACCCGGGGCGTTGCCCTCGTTGTTCTACACATCTCATTTGCGAGCACCGGGACC
>CAZBXY010000327.1:0-8838 GCA_964495365.1 uncultured Frigoriglobus sp.
GCATACTGGTCTCGCAACGGACACAATTACTACCCACAAACATGATGCCTACACTACTACTGAACAGATATTCTCATGCGGCGCGAAAAGAATCAAGGTCAGTAGCACGACATCCGGAACTATTTCGCGCTCGTCGGCAGCAGCCCCGGCAGGTCCGCCAGCGACCGCAACACGCGGTCCGGGCGCGGCTCACCTTCTACTGGGGTGAACTCGCCGGTTCCGTCGCTCGAAACGATCCATACCGGCACGCCGGCGGCCCGGGCCGTTTGCACGTCCACGATCATATCACCGACATAAACCGCGTCGGCCGCTGAAACCTTCAGCCGGGTCAGCCCCTCCAACACCATAGCCGGGTCGGGCTTGGCGCGACCCCCGACATCATCGGGACCGAGGACACAGGCGAAATATTCGCCCAATCCCAGCGCGCCGACGAGCCGGCGGGTAAATTCGACCCGCTTGTTGCTGCACACCCCCAGACACAGCCCACGGCGGGCGAGTTCGGGGATTGTTTCGGCCGCGCCCGGCATGAGGCGCGTTTGCGGAACCATAACCGTCGCGTGGTGCGCCCGATACCGCGCCACTGCTTCGTCCACCGGGGCGACCGGCACGAGGTCGGCCATGAGGTTATCGAGGCCGTAGCCCACGTACCCGCGAACCTCGGCCTCGGCCAGCGGAGGCAACCCGTAACCGACGCGCACGTGGTTGGTACTCGCCGTGATCGCGGCGAAACTGTCGGCGAGGGTGCCGTCGAAGTCGAACAGGACAGCGGTGATCGGCATTTGTGTGGCGGTTTTCGAGGTGGGTGACGCGGGTCGGGCCAGCGGGCGGTAGAATCATCGTATCGCCCGCGGCTCCATCCGCCCCCGAGCGCCAGCATGGTCGCACCCCCACCCGAGAAGCTGACCCCGGAACTGGTGTTCCACGAGTACGCCCCGCGCATTTACAACCTCGCCCGCCGGATGCTCGGCAACGACGCCGACGCCGAGGACGTGACGCAAGACGTGCTGCTGCAAGTGGTTCGGAAGCTGGACACGTTCCGCGGTGACGCCCAGTTTTCGACCTGGCTCCACCGGGTCACGGTGAACGCGGCGCTGGCCCACCGGCAGAAGCGGGCGAACCGGCAGAAGCGCGAGAGCGGCGAGGCGAGCGAGGACTTGCTCGAAACGGCCGCTCCCGAAACCGCAGTGAAGCGGTGGAACGTGTCGCCCGACGAACCGGTACTCGCGGCCGAACAGGCCGCGGTCATCGAGAAGGCGATCAACGAACTGCCGGAGCCGTTCCGCGACGTGTACCTGTTGGCCGACGTGGAAGGGCTGCCGAACGCGGAGATCGGCGAGATGCTGGGGCTGAGTGTCGCGGCGGTGAAGAGCCGGTTGCACCGGGCGCGGATGCGGATGCGCGATCTGCTGGCCCCGCATTTCGAGAGCGAGGTGACGTCATGACGTGCGCCGAACTGATGGACGCTCTGGTCGATTACCTGAGCGAAGAGTTGGTGGTCGAGGTGCGGGAGACGTTCAAGTTGCACATCGACGGGTGCCCGAAGTGCGGGGCGTATGTGGCGACGTACACGCACACGGTCAAGGTGTCGCGCGTGCTGCCCAAGTGCGGGCTGCCGCCGGCGTTCGAGGCCCGGCTGCGGAAGCTCTTGGGGCCGGAGTTGGGCGAACAATGACTCAGAATGACGAATGCCCCACCAATGCCCTCCAATGACGAAAAGAAGAGGCGCGGTTGGCTCTCTTATTTCGTCATTTCACAGGTTATCCCCCGCACGCGATCACAGCGTTTTCCGGCAGCCAGCCGATCGCGCCGCCGGGCAGTTGAACCTGCACCCACCCGCCGCGGCGCTTCAGTTCGCGCACCTCCGCGCCCTTCGGCAGCGGCGCGTCGAGCTTCGGCGCGGCCGGGTACGCGGAGGCGTTGCCGCGGCGCAACGTCGCCTCGGCGGATACGATCAGGAGCGGCAGCGATTCGTCGCGCTCGCGCTGGCGGGCGTCCAGCACCCACAACCCGCCCAAGGCGACGAGCGCGACCGCTCCCAGCCCCGCGACGACGAGCCAGACCGCGTTGCGGGTCATCACGAACCGGGCGATTCCCGCGCACGCCACGAGCCACAGCCCGCCGGCGACGAACCACGCGTCCGCGACCGACATTCGCGTACTCACGCCAGCGTAAGGGCGCGGGCGGCACTGCGCGGCGAGTTCGCCGTCGAGCGGGAAGGGCACCGCAGCGCGGGCGTCTTCGAGTTCCGCCTGGAGCGGGCGCGCGAACCGGGTGACGGCCAGCCCCTCGTGCAGCACCGCGATGGCTTTCGGCAGGTTCCCGGCGAGCCGGTGCGCGCGGGAGCGGTTGAGCGCCAGTTCGGGAGTGCGGAACCCTTGGTTCCACAGCACGTCGTACCCGGCGGCGGCGCGGGCGAACGCCGGGCGCGCGTTCACCGTGTCGTGTCGGAGCGAAACGCCCTCGGCGAACGCCGCTTCGGCCGCAGCGAGCGTTTCGGCGGGCGACGCGCCGACCGCGGGGGATGCCGCGAGCGAGAGAGCGATGAGGGCGGCGGCAATGAGCCCCGGGTTGATGGGCCTCACGCGAGTTCCTCCAGTCGCGTGATCGCGGATTCGGCGGCGCCCGCGAGCGAATCGGCACCCTCGCCCGCCGGGGCGAACCGGGCGCGGTCGCACGTGCGGAACACGTCGGCCGTCTGTTCGGCCACGTCCGCCGGCACCTGCGATTCGGCCAGCGCCGCGACGATCTCCGGCGGCGTGACGGCGCTCTCCGGTACCGGGAACCGCGTTCGCAGATACCCCAGCACCGCCCCGGCAATCGCCGCCGGCGGGTCCGGGGTGCGCCCGGCCCTGCGGATCGCGTCCAGCGCGCGCCGAGCCGCTCGGGATCGGCGCATCTGGGCCAATCGTCGGGCATCGGGGTAAACGCGCAGCCACACAAGATACCATCCGAATGCGACGAGCGGGCCGAACAGCCCCGCCGCGCCCCACGCCCACCAACACGGCTCGAACGGGCCGCTCAGCACCGCCGGGCCGGGCGCGGTGTGGAACAGGTGGTCCGCTTCGGTCATCGCAACGGGCGGCTTCGCCGGCGGTTCGGTAACGGTGATGCTCACGGACTCGGCGTAGGTGGCCGGGAACTGTTGCTTGCCCGGCGCGGCGGCCGGGTTGAAGTAGTGGAACTTGATCGCCGGGATCTGATCGACCGAGCGGTTCCGCGGCCGGAGCTTGTAACCGAACCGCACAACCTTGTCGTCGGCCTTTCGCAGCGGGTCGGCGACGTTCGTCACGGTGAAGTTGTCGAACGCGGGCAGCTTCTTCAGGTCGGGTTTCTCGATTTCGGTCGGGTTCGTCGCCTTGGTGATGACGAGCGTGACGGTGAGGTCGCGGCCCACTTCGACCGTCGGGCGCGGCACCTCCCACTTCACCTCGATCCCGCGGCCCTTCGCCTTGTAGTAGTGTTCCTTCGGCTCGTAGAACGCGGGCTGACCGCTCGCGGTCAGGAGACAGGGGACAGGAGACCGGAGACAGGAATCAGGAATCAGGGAACAGGAGACAGGAATCAGGAGACAGAACCAAGCGAGAATCGCTGACCGGCTCCAGCAAAATGCGCAACGCATCCGATTCTCCCGTCCCCCGATTCCTGTCTCCTGTCCCCTGTCTTTCACCGGTCGCGGGCGTCGGCGTGATCGGGGTCGTAGAGCAACTTTAATAGCGCGCGCAGCTCGCGCTTGCGCCGCTCGGCCGTTTCCTTCATGTACGCCCGCGCCTCCTCCGGCGGGAGCTTCTGCACCTCGTCCTCGTCCCGGGGCACCTGAAGGTTCGCGTTGTTCGCGGGCGCGGTCTGGTCGGTCGGCGCGGGCTTCGCCCCGCCGTTGGGCTGCGGCACCGGTTGGGGCTGTTGCCCGACTTTTTGCGCGCCGGCGGGGCCGGGATCGCCCTCGGCGCCCGGTTCCAGCCCACCCTGCGAGCGGTCCGGTTCCGGGCGCGGCTGCCGGTCCTCTTCCTGCGGCGGCTTCTCGTTCGGTGAGACCTCTTCGGGCTTGGCGGCCTTCTTGCGTTCCTCGTTCCAGTGCAGTTTGGCCAGTTCGAGGTTGTGCGGGGCGCGGTCCTTCACATCCTGGTCGGCCGCGGGGTTGTCCAGCGCGTTCTCGAAGCACGCGATCGCAGCGCGGTACACCTCGATCGACCCGCCGCGGTTGAGTAGGCACGTGCCGCGGTTGTACCACGCCCGCGCCGCGCGCTCCGGCGGGCACGCCGCGTCGTCCAGCACGAGGTCGTAGTAGCGCTCGGCCCTGGGGTAGTTCTTCTGTTCGAACAGCACCGCGGCGCGGTTGAACGCGACCAGCCCCGGATCGGCGGTCCGCTCCTCCGCGGCGGCGTATAGCTGGTCGGCGGTGTCGGTGTCGCCGGCGCGCAGGGCCGCGTTCGCCCGACGGACGAGTTCGTCTGGCGAATCGCCCTGCGCCGGCGCCGCTGCGAGAAGGAAGAAAGCGAGCGGGAGTAGAACCAGTGCGAACCGCGCGAATCGGGTCGTGCGGGTCATTATCGCCCCCCGTGGGTTTCCGCCGTTCATCATACCGCGTTCGGCTCGCGGTTGCGCGGGAGGGTGCGAATTTGAGATGTGTTTGGGAACCGAGCGCCTCAATTCCTCGTGGCACAGGCTGGAAAGCCTGTGCCACGAAAGACAACACCAAGTCACTTGCCGAGTGAGGTGAAGTCGATCACCACGCGCTCGCCGGCGCGGAACGGCACCTTCTGGCTGACCGTCTCCGGCTGGCCGTTGCGGATCACTTCGGCCTTGATGACGTAAGCGTACTCGCGCCCGGTCGGCAGCGGCGGGGTGGAGAACGTCCGCACCGGTTCGCGCGACGGACTCCGGCGGTCGTCCACGTACAGCGTCGCGTCCGCCGGGAGCTTCACGGTGATGACCGCACGGTCGCCGCCCGGCAGCACCGGCGAGTCGGGAGCGGGGGCCGCCTTCGGCGCCGGCGCCTTCGCCGGTTCCGAGGTGGCCTTGTTCGTGCCGGTCGAGGTCGTCGTGCCGGTCGGATCGGTCGGCGTCTTCGCGGTCAGGTCGGTGAACGCGACAGCGACCGTGGCCCCGGCCCGAACCGTCACCTTCTTCGACACGCTCACCGTTTCGCCGTCCCGCTCGTATTCGGCCGTGAACTTGTACACAAACTCTTGCCCCGTCGGCAGTTCGGGCGAAACGAACTTCCGCTCTGCTCCGGTCAGGGTCAGCGCGCGGCCGTCGGCCAAGAGCCGGGCATCGGCCGGCAGCCGAACCACAACCGACGCCCGGGCCGTGGGCGCGTTCGACGCCAGCGCGGTGTTCGTGTGGCTCGCGGGGCGCAGGCTGCTCATCCCCGGCGCCGGGTCGGGCACCGCGTAGGGAATCCCCGGCGCGCCCGGCATACCCGGGAAGCCGGGCACCGGGGGCTGATCGAAGATCGGCGGCGGCGCGACGTAGGGCACGCCGCCCTGACACGACAGCCCGCCGGCGACCATCGGCGTGTACGACACCGGGGCGCCGAAGCACGAGTACGCCGACCCGGAGCACGAGTACCCGGCGTAGGAGTAACTGGTCCCGGCGCAGCCGTAACTGCGCCCGCCGCCGCACCCGTAGCCGGCCGTGTCGCGATCGAAGAACCGCCGAACGCGGTCGCCCAGTCCGAACACGCTGCCGCACCCGTAGCACGAACTCTGGTACGACATCGACCCGGAACACCCGGAGCAGTTGTACCGCGCCGCGCCCGAGCAGCCGTTACAGCCGCCGGGGCTGAACAGGTCGCGGAAGTAGCCGTTGAATTGCGGCGCGTCCGGGGCGGCCGTCATGGCGGTGAGCATCACGATGCTGTACATGGCCGGGTGTCTCGCGGGCGCAGGAAGCTGGGGGCTTTACGAAGCCTCCAGCGCGAGGATAACCGGCGCCGGCTGGGCAGGCAAATTGCGTAAGGTAAACTTTACAAGATGACAGGTTCGCCCGATGTCGGCTCCCGCGCGACGCGATCCGCGGGTATAATCGGCACAATCAGTAGTGGGCAGCGGTGAGTGGGCAGTGGGCAGATGAAGAGGACAGAGACCAGAAGGCAGAGGCCGACGGCCTACTGCATTGTTCTTCTCTGCCCACTGCCCACTCTCCACTGCCCACTTCTCCGAAGGAGAAATCATGCCGCTTCGGAACGTCGCCTGGCTACTCATCGTCCCCGCGATCGTCGCCGTGGGATTGGCGGTCAGTTACAGCGCCCCCGCGCCCGACAAGGACTACCAGCGGGTCCGGCAGGTCGTGGACGTGATGGCCGAAGTGGACGCCCACTTCTACCGCAAGCTGACCGACGAGGAGTGGCAGCAGTTCGTCGAGGACATGATTAACGGCGGGCTGCGCCGGCTCGACCCGCACTCCGAGTACATGAACGCGGAGCAGCTCAAGCGGTTCGATACCGACAACCAGGGCAGCTTCGGCGGGGTCGGCATCATCCTCGCCATCGACCCGACCACGAAGTTCCTGAAGGTCGATCACCCGATGCCGGGCACGCCGGCCTACGCCGCCGGGATCATCGCCGACGACCTCATCGTGAAGATCGAAGACCTGTCCACCGACCAACTCAAAGGGGACACCCCGCAGAAGAAAGTGGAGGAAGCGGGGAAGCTCATCAAGGGGAAACCGGGCACGAAGGTGACGCTCACCATCCGCCGCGCGGGCCGTAACCCGACCGACGAGGCGGTGGAACTCACCCGCGGGCAGATCCCGCAGCACCCGGTCTCCGGGGTCCGGCGCCGACCCGACGACCCGACCCGCTGGGAGTGGTTCGTGGACAAGGCCAACGGCATCGCGCTCGTGCGCGTCGCCACGTTCAGCGAGCTGACCACGCCCGAGCTCAGGGCCGCGGTCGAGGAGATCGAAAAAGAGGGCGGCAAGGCACTGATCCTGGACCTCCGCGAGAACCCCGGCGGCCTCTTGAACCAGGCGATCGACATGGCCAACCTGTTCCTGCCCGAAGGCGCGCCGATCGTCGGCACCCGCGGGCGCGATCCCGAGCGGACCCGCGACTTCAAGGCCAAAAAGGATGTCGAGATCTTCAAATCGCGTCCGATCGTGGTGCTCATCAACGGCGGCGAGCACGGTGGCAGTGCCAGCGCCAGCGAGATCGTGGCGGCCGCGCTCCAGGACAACGGCCGGGCGACGATCGTGGGCGAGCGGAGCTACGGCAAGGGGAGCGTGCAGAAGTTGCTCGAGCTCCGGGCCGGGCCGGACCGGGCCGCGGTGAAACTGACGACCGAAACGTACTGGCGCCCCAGCGGCAAGAACATGGACCGCAAACTGGCCAAGAAGGACGGGTCCGACGAGTGGGGCGTGCGCCCGGACGTAGAAGTAATCATGACCGACGCGGAACGGTTTCGAATGAACGTCGAGGCGCTGAAGGCGACGTGGTCGGCGGGCAAGCCGTCGGTCGTCGGCCCGAACCCGCCCCCGACACCGACCCCCAAGGGGCTGGACGGAAAGCCGCTGATCGACGACTCGAAGCCGTTCGAGGACCGGCACCAGAGCGCCGCGATCGAGGTGCTGAAGAAGAAACTCGGCAGCGCCGAGGCCCCGCGCCCGCCGGGGCGCCGAATCCCGGTGCCGGTCGCGGGCTGAGTTCGGGAGTTCCGAGTTTCCGGTTCCATGTTCTGGGTCGAAAACCGGTGGGTTCGTGCCTTTCAACTTGGAACCGGAAACCGGAAACGGCCCGAGGAACGAGGGGCGCGGTGCTGACGTTCGAGGCCGAGCGCGCGTTCGTGGACGCGGTGGCGATCAGCCCCGACGGGCGCCATTTGGTCGCCAGCACCGGGCGCGCGGTCCGGCTGTGGTCCCTCGCCGACCCGACCGCCGAACCGGTCGAACTCGCCGGCGGCTCGGCGGTCGGATTTCTGCCCGACGGCCGGCTCATCGTCGCCGGGAACATGGTCCTGCTCGCCAACCCCGACGCGCCGCACAAGGGCGCGGTGCGGTTCGCGGTCCCGGACCCGATCAGCGCCGTGCTCCCGAACGGGCGCCTGCTGGTCTTCGGCCGCACCCCGCCGGCCCGCGCACACCCGGGGTTCTCCCCTCCCGCACCGCTCCCGATCATTGACGCGCTGATTATCGCCACGCTCCAGCCCGGCGGGGTGCGCGAAGAGGTGCGGTGGCCCCTTCCGCGGTCGGTGCTGGCGGCCACGGTGTCGCCCGGCGGCGACTGGGCGGCCGTCGGCGTGGGCCTCCCGGCGACACACGGCCCGTCGCGCTCCGCAGTTCATCTGTACGAACTGACGACGGGTAATCAGGTGGGCGCGCTGGTCGCCGTGACCGGCCAACTGGTGTCGCTCACGTGGTCGCCGTGTGGCCGGTACATCGCGGGCGTACTGGGGGCGAAACTGGTCGTGTGGTCGGCCGAGGACGGCCGGACGCGGGGCGAACTGGAGGCCGGGGGCACGCGCCTGTTCCGCGGGCCGCGGTTCCACCCGTCGGGCCGGTTCCTCGCCGCCGGCGGGGCGAACATCGACGGCGGCGTCTACTGCTGGAACGTCGGCACCTGGGAGGAACTGATCGGCTACCGCTGGCCGGTCGGCCCGGTGGCGTGCGTGAACTTCAGCCCCGACGGCACGCTCGCGGTCGCCGGCGGCGAGCGGGGCCGCATCCTCGTGTGGGACGTGGACGGCTGATTCTGTCTGACCCCTCAAAGGGGGGAGGTCAAGACACCTACCTCTTGGGGTCGCCAAACTTCGTTCGACCGGTAACACCGCTATGCGCTACAACCCGTCGCTGGTGTAGGCATCATGTTTGTGGGTAGTAATTGTGTCCGTTGCGAGACCAGTA
>CAZBXY010000328.1:0-8813 GCA_964495365.1 uncultured Frigoriglobus sp.
GGTCAGATGACCGCCGGGAGCTGGATCTACATCGGCACCCAGGGCATCGTTCAGGGCACCTACGAGACCTTTGCCGCGGTCGCGAAGAAACACTTCGGCGGGAACGCCGGCGGTAAATGGATTCTCACCGGCGGGCTGGGCGGGATGGGCGGCGCGCAGCCGCTCGCGGCGACGATGGCCGGGTTCGCGATGCTCGCGGTCGAGTGCGACGAGAGCCGCATCGACTTCCGCTTGCGCACGCGCTACCTCGACCGCAAGGCCGCGAACCTCGATGAAGCACTCGCGCTCGTCCGCGCGAGTAATCCGGTATCGGTGGGCCTCGTCGGCAATGCTGCGGATGTTGTTTCGGAGTTGGTGAAACGCGGCATCACACCGGATGTCGTCACCGATCAGACCAGCGCCCACGACCCACTGAACGGTTACCTGCCGCAAGGGTGGACGCTCGCGGAGTGGCGCGCGAAGGCGCAAACCGCACCGCAGGAAGTGGTTGCGGCCGCGAAGGCATCGATGTCGGTTCATGTTCGCGCGATCCTCGAACTTCAGAAGCGCGGCGCCGCAGCGCTCGATTACGGGAACAACATTCGTCAGATGGCGAAGGAAGATGGCGTCGCGAACGCCTTCGACATTCCGGGATTCGTGCCCGCATACATCCGGCCGCTGTTCTGCGAAGGAATCGGCCCGTTTCGCTGGGCGGCGCTTTCGGGCGAGGCCGAAGACATCGCACGCACCGACGCGATGGTGAAGCAGCTCGTTCCCGATCCGCACCTTCACCGGTGGCTCGACATGGCGAACGAACGGATCGCATTTCAGGGACTTCCGGCGCGCATCTGCTGGTTGGGACTGAAGGACCGCGCCCGCGTCGGCCTTGCGTTCAACGAGATGGTAGCGTCCGGCGAACTGAAGGCCCCGATCGTGATCGGCCGCGACCACCTCGATAGCGGCTCGGTGGCCAGCCCGAACCGCGAAACGGAAAGAATGCGCGACGGCTCCGACGCGGTGTCCGACTGGCCGCTGTTGAACGCACTGTTGAACACCGCGAGCGGGGCGACGTGGGTCTCGTTCCACCACGGTGGAGGAGTGGGGCTGGGCTTCAGCCAGCACGCGGGGGTTGTGATCGTCTGCGACGGCACCCCGGAAGCCGCGCGCCGCATCGCGCGCGTACTCCGCAACGACCCCGGCACCGGTGTGATGCGCCACGCCGACGCTGGCTACGACAGCGCGATCTGCTGCGGGAAGGAGAACGGACTGGATTTGCCGATGGTCGATCGTTCGGAGTGACCCGTCTGATTGTTGTTGATGTCGGGCTGCTCCCACCCGATTGGTATCACCTCGTAAAATCGAAGGTTGCCAAGATTGCCAACTGGCCTTCTTCAGATTTTGCGTTTTCCCAGGGGATTTCGCTTAAGGATGCCAAGATTGCCAAGATTGCCAACTTTCTTCACCCTCCTCTGGTATCCGTTTGACCGTGTCGGAGAATCGGACTCATTTACTTGACTTTTGTCACTCAGTATACATAGTATCACATATTGGGACGGTGTCAAGCGCCGCCGCGGGATTTCCCCATTTCGTGCCCATCGGGGCTGGAGCGGGGCGATACGAACAAAAGGCGCGAGCCGGGGATTGTGCCCCGGCTCGCGGTGTTCCCGCGTGTCTACTTCTTCACCTGAAGCGCGGAAGGCTCACGGCACCGCCGGACAGTGTACCCGTCCGGAAGTCCAGGAACCACGATGGGTGGGGTTGTTCCAGACCTGGACTTCCGGACGGGTACACTGTCCGAAAGCGGTGCTGGAACAGCCTTCCCCGCGCAGGATGCAAAGCGAAGCACTCGGACGACGCAACATCGTCCTGTGGCAAAGCCACGAGCTAGACAACGGTCGCGGGAACGGGATGATGGTAACTCAGCGCTCGCACCGCCGCAAGCTACGGAGTCATTTCATGTTTCGCTACCTTCTCCCCATCCCGCTCGCGCTCGTCGCCCTCGTCGGCATCACCCCCGCGGGCGCGGAAGAACCGCCGACCTTCAAGGTTACCGAAGACGCCGACCGCATCCGCATCACCGGCGGGTTCATCGAAGCGAGCATCAAGAAGAAGGGCTACGTGAGCGGTGTCGAGGCCGGGAGTCTGCTTGATTCGAAGACCGGGGCACGTGACCTCGGGTTCGGGCTCGACATCGTCGATTGGATCATGGAACCCGGTAGCGACGAGGAGTATCGCGACAAACTCCCCGGCGATCTGCCCTACGTGTTCAACAATCTGTATCACGGCAAGCGCCCCAAGCGGAGCATCGAGGGGCCGCAAATCTGCACGAAAGCGAAGGAACTCAAACCGACCGTCATCAAGGGTGACTCCTTCGTTGTCATCAAGCAGCACTTCAACTACACGATCGCGGCACCGGGCAAGAAGACCGGCTCGAAGTGGGAACAGACGATCGTCTTCCCGGTGGGCAAGCGGTACTTCATCTCGGCCGACAAGATCACCGCGAAGAACGCCAGCGACGCGATGTTCCTCCGCATCGACATGCCGGGCCACATCAAACACAAGAACGGCGACACGTTCAGCGAAGTTTACCTCAGCTATCACGGGAAGATCGCATCGACGGAGTTTGCGAAGGACTTTGCCCCGGACGACAAGTTCCTCTACACCCGCGACGACAAGAAGGTGCCGAAGCGGATCATCCGCGCGTACCGCATCCGCGACCAGAAGACCGGCAAGGACGGGCCGTGGCTCGCCGGGATGACGCTCGATCCGGGCATCGTGTACGAGGCGTGGTGCCACCAGCGCGGCTACGTGTGCATGATCGAGGAGATCGGCGGGCGCCCGGTGAAGGCCGGCGAGAGCTTCGGGGCGGCGTTCGTCGTCGGGTACTTCGATTCGATCGAGGAAATGGAGCGCGTGTACGACGAACTGGCCGGACACCAAGGGTTGGAGGTCACGGAAAAAGGCTGGAAGCTCACGAAGGCGCCGTGAGTGCAGTTTTTTCGGGTGGACGGCTCTCTCCGAGAGCCGGGTCGCGAACGATGTGAGCGACTTGCTTCGGAGTAACTCTGTGCGCCGGGTGAATGGCGACCGGCTGCGCCGGTCGCGTCGCTCTCGGAGAGAGCGACCCACCCGAAAATCCCGTTCCCTCGTTTCGCTCTTGCAATTACGATGGGTTTTGGAGCAACCGACCGCGGTCCGGTGAACCCGCATGAGCGACACGACCAACGCCACGCCGCGCGTCCGCTTGGCCGGGCGGTACGACCTGCTCGACCGGCTCGGCGAGGGCGGGATGGGCGTTGTCCACAAGGCTTGGGATTGCAATCTCAAGACGGATGTCGTCATCAAGATTCCGCGGATGAACGTCCCCGCGGCCAAGCAGTTCGCCGATCGGTTCGCCCGCGAGGTGCAGTCGCTGGTCCGCCTGCGGCACCCGCACGTGGTCGGCATCCTCGACGTCGGCGAACACCAGGGCGCGCCGTTCGCGGTGCTCCAGTACCTGTCCGGGGGCAGCTTGAAGGACCGCGGGGCACGCGACTTCACCGGGCGCCCGGTCCCGGTGTCGCCGGCGAGCCTGCGCGGGTGGCTCGCGGAGATCGCCGGCGCTCTCGACTTCGTTCACGCGCAAGGGTTCGTTCACCGCGACGTGAAGCCCGACAACATCCTGTTCGACGCCCACGGCAACGTGTTCCTGAGCGACTTCGGCATCGCGAAGGTGTGGGCGTCGCTGGCGTCGGACAGTTCCGGGACCAACCTGACCAACCCCGGCGGGCTGATCGGCACGGTCGCGTACATGGCCCCGGAGCAGATGGGCGGACAAGTGTGCGACGGGCGCGCCGACCAGTACGCGCTGGCCGTTACGGTGTACGAGCAACTGGCGGGGAAAGGACCGTTCGCCGATCTGACGTTCAACCAGGTGATCGTCCGCAAGGCGAGCAACGAGGTTCAACCGCTCTACGCGGTGAACCCGGCGATCGCGAAGGCGGTGGCGGCGGTCGTCCAGCGCGGGATGGCGCCCGAACCGAAGGACCGATTCCCGACCTGCGCTGCGCTCGCCAAGGCGCTGTTGGGCGCGGTCACCGACGGGACCGAATCGCTCCCGCCGACCGGGACGTTTCATCCACCCGGCCCGGTCTCGCTGCCGTGCCCGGGGTGCGGGAACACGATCCCGCTCACGCCCGCGCTCTTCGGCAAGCGCGTCAGTTGCTTCAAGTGCCGCCGCGAGCATTCCGTTGCGCCCGACGGGCGGCAACTGGCCCCGACGGCTCCGATCCCGCCCCCGCTCCCGACGCCGTCCCGGCCGGTGCCGCCCCCGCTGCCATCGCCGCGGCGCGAAACGGCGCCCTTGTCGCTCGACGACACCGAACCGCTGCTTCCCGACGCGCCCCACAAACCGGGCCGCCGGTCGAAGGTGCCGCTCTTGCTCGCTGGCGTCGCGGCACTCTCGGCGCTCGTGCTGGGTCTGGCGCTCTACCGGTTCTGGCCGCGGGGCACCGTCACCCGCGACGACGTGGTGACCGGCACCATCGATATCGACTTCAAGACCCGGCAGAAGGACGCCCCGCCGGACGCGGTCGATACGTACACCGTCGATCTGGTCGTTCGCACGGAGGACGACCTTCAGGTGTTCTATCGCGGCACGATCCACCGGCGCGCGCCGACGAAAGGGGCCGCTCCGGTTCCGGGATCGCTGCGGTTCAACCTGACCATCACCGCGCAGCGGGTCACGACCGCCGGCCAGCCGGTCGAGGGGAAGGTGCGCGAGGTCGGGAAGATCACCGGCATTGTGCCGCGATCGGGCGACGGGCTGTACACGTTTGACAAGCTGGAGTGGACCAATGAGCTGGGCGCGACTCTCCCGTTTGCGGGGAAGATGCAGGAGAAGCGGCGCGACGACCGCGAGCGGAGACCGATCGAGGTGCCGGTGTTCGTCGGGGGCGAGCGGATGACGTACCTGGTTGCGGACTCCGACCCGATGAAGTTTCACGAGCTGGTGCTCCCGGAAGACACCGGATTGAAGTTGCCCGCGGCCGAACTCGCCGGCGACCTGACGTTCGACTACCAGAAGGGAAGTTACTTGCCGAACGATCTGACGTTCACATCGGGCAAGACCGCCGACCGCGTGATGGGCATCATCAACTGGGACAAGAATCCGGCCGAGTACGTCAGGAACGTCCCGGTCGGCGAGTTGGCGACAAACGCCCGCAGTCAGTACCGGTTCAACCTGGTGTTCGTGCCCGCGGCGACCGCGCCCGGGTCCGGCGGCGGGCGGGTGAGTAAGGACGACGAGAAGCGTCTGGCGGTAACAGACAAATCGCTCTCCACACTCACCGGTAGCATCGATTACTCGGACGACGGTCCGGTACGGAAGGAAGTCACCGACCTGGAGCCGTCGGTGTTACCTTACCGGTCGAAGCTGACGTTCAGGCTGAACGCGAACCGGCTGACCCCGCGCCAGGTCCACATGTTCCTGCGGATGTGGCTCCTGATGTCCGGCCCGGTTAACGACGAATGAAACCGAAGGCGGAATGGCCACAAAAAGGCACAAAGAGCACAAAAAAGAAGCAGAAAACATAATTAGGAAAGTGAGTTCAACACAATTCTGTTGTCTTGGTTTTCTGTTTTCTTTTGTGTCTTTTGTGCTTTTTTGTGGCCGTTCCGCCTTCTGTATTCTCACACCAGTGCCGTCACCTGATGCAGCCCCCACACCGGTGGGCGGCCCCAGCCCAGTTTGGCGAGCAGCTTCTTCTGCTCGTCGATCTCGGCCGCGGTGAGGATGTTCAGCGAGACGAGCGTGTCGCGCACCTCGTCGTAGATCATCTGCATGTTCTCCAGCACGCTCCAATCGGTGGCAAACGGGTGCCAGACGTGGCGCACGTCGCCGAAGTTCGCGTCCTGCATCGCCTGCGCCAGCGACGCGCCCGCCGCCGGCGAGATGCGCCACGCGGCGTACAGGTCGTTGATGACCTTTGCGAACACCTTCAGCGGCGCGAGTTCGTGGCACCCGGTCGCTTCGGCCAGCGCAAGCCGAACGAGCGGGCGCCGAAAGTCCGGCTCAAGGAACCCGATCCGCGTGCGCGGGCGCAGGTTCGCGCCGAGCCAGCCGATCAGGTACTCGGCCATCGGGACGTGGTGCAACACCGCGCGCCCGGTGACGACCGTTGCGCCGTCGAGCCACGCGCCGGGCTTCGACACGTCCGCTTGCACGAACTCCACCCGCGCGTGGCCGATCCCGGCGACCGCGGCCTTCGCCTGGTCGAGCAGTTCCGCGGAGGCGTCCACCGCGACCACCACGCCACCGGGGCCGAGCCTTCGCACGAGGCGCTTCGTGAACCCGCCCGGCCCGCAGCCCAGTTCGACCACGCGGTCATTCGCCTGAAGCCGGAGCGCGTCGAGAATCGCCTCCGACGGCACCGCGAAGTGCCGGTCCTGTAACTCTAGCCGGCGCGCGGCTCGCTCGGACTGCCCCAGAACGTAATTGTGGTCGGCGCTCATGCCTTCACCAGTTGTTGGAACGGTTCGCCGAGTACCTTTTCGATGTACGGAGTGACCCGCCAGAAGCGTTTCATCTCTTGATATTCCGCTATGTAATCCGAAGGATTCGCGGTCGAACGAACGGCGCGGATCATCAGATTTCGCGGGGTGTGTTCGGTCGCGACGAACTCCACCACGTCCGTTCGGTAGCCCATGATGCGCAGGGCGAGCGCGCGGAACGCATCCGTGACGAGATCGGCGGCGCGCTGGAGCATGATCCCGTGACGCAGCACGGGCCGCAGCACTTCGGCCGGCCCGTCGGCGCTAATCACCTTGTTCAGGTCGTGGTGACAGCACGGAACGCTCAGCAGTAGTTTCGCCTCGCTGCGGACGGCCTGGGCGATGGCGTCGTCGGTGGCGGTGTCGCAGGCGTGTAGCGCGAATACCACATCCGCCGCGACATCGACCGTGCCGATCTTGCGGCACTCGAACGCAAGCCCGTTCGCGCCCAACTCTTCGGCGCGGTCGGCGCTCTTGCGGATCACCTCTTCGTTCACATCGACGCCCACGACTCTTGCCGGGACGTGAAGCACGTCGTTGAGGTAGTGGTGCGCCGCGAGCGTGAGGTAACTCGACCCGCAGCCGCAATCGAGGATCGACACTTCGCGGCCCAGCTTTGCGAGGTCGGTGTCATCGAGCGCGTGGCGGAACTGCTTGAGGAATTCGTTGATCTGCGTGAATTTCGCGCGCATCGTCGGGCGAACGCGCCCGTCCGGGGTCGCGATGCCCATCACCTCCAGGAGCCGGTCCGGTTTGCCCTCGGGGAGTGGGACATCTTTCGTGCGGTTGTGGGGTTCAGACTCCGCCGCGGGCGCGGGGGCCTTCAGTTTGTGCCGCCCGATGTGAACGCGGCCCTTGCGGCTCGTGCGGATGTCGATTTCTTCGGCGCTTGTGGTGATGTGGACGCCGGCGAACCCGTACCCGACGAGTTCATCGAGCGGTTGTTCGAGTTCGTCGGCGAGGAAATTCTTTGTGACGGCCTTCTTCGCGCCTTGATAGGCGAACTGAAAGTGCCGCTCGCCGCGCAGATCGACCGGTCGCACGACGACGCGCACCCACTCGCACGCGGCGCCGCGAGTGGCGCCGGCGAACGTCGCCCGCCGGAACGCGGCGTCGGCCACGGTGCCTGTAATGAGCTGAAGCAACTCGTCGCGCGTCGGGTTCTTCTGCATGAAGGTATTTTACGCGCTTCAATGAGTCGAGGGCGAGCCGCCTTCGCGACGGGGAAAGGGTCGTTGCGTGAACTGCGTCACTCCAACCGGCGCGCCGGCCGACATCGGGGTCATTTCGGAAAGGTGAGCAATAATTGATTGGATTAAAATTTTTGAAAATTTTAGAATGTCTGTGTGGGCGGGCTTTCGCCTTCCCGCTCGACTCCCCCGTCAGGATGCAATCATGCCGACCTGGAAGGTTCTGTTCATTGGTTTGTTGGCCGCCGTCTGTTTCACGTTCGCCATGTCGACACTGCTCGCCCCGATGGTGCATGAGGGCGATCAGCGCTGGGTGTGGATGGGCGGTTCGCTGGTCGCCACCATCTGCGCCACCTGGGTGTTCGCCCTTTTCTTGCGGCACGCGAGTATCGGACTCGACGCGAAGGTCGGCCGGGGGCGCTTCTGAGCACGGGCCGTGTGCCCTCCACAAGTCAGATCGAGGAGCAGATACGGAAACGCGACCGGGCCGCGGGAAGTGACTCCCGCGGCCCGGCGTGTTCTCGGAGTTCGTTTACTTCTCGACCTGTGGGCGCGGAAGGCTCACGGCGCCGCCGGGAAACCCGCGATTGTCAGACGGGCGGGACCGCGGTCGGCGAAGGTTGTTCCAGGAGCCCGTTTGACAATCGCGGGTTTCCCGAAAGTGGTGCTGGAACAGCCTTCCCCGAGACGAGTGTGAAGGCAGAAGCTCGGACGACGCATCATCGTCCTGTCGCAGAGCGACGAGCTAAACGCGAACTCCGAGAACGCACAGAAGATAATCGCCCGCCGTCACATTCACAACGAATTCGGGAAATTCTCAGAAAGTTACTTGACACAAGTTCATTATTCACGCATATACAGTATTAGGGCTAGAATTCGGCGTTGCCCGGCGTGCGCGGGAACGGGATCACGTCGCGGATGTTCGCCATCCCGCTGAGGAACAGGATCGTGCGCTCCAGGCCCAATCCGAACCCGGCGTGCGGGACCGTGCCGTAGCGGCGCAGGTCGCAATACCATGCGTACCCTTCGGGGTGCAGTCCTTGCTCGCGCATCCGCGATTCGAGCACGTCGAGCCGCTCCTCGCGCTGGCTGCCGCCGATGATCTCGCCCACC
>CAZBXY010000329.1:0-8798 GCA_964495365.1 uncultured Frigoriglobus sp.
GTGGCGGCGGTGGCTACGGCGGTGGCGGGAGCAGCCGCAGCGGGAGCGGCGGTGGCTACGGCGGTGGCGGCGGGCGCCGCTACTAAGCAGTAAACGACACGGAGCTGAAATCCGAGCAGAAGACGCGGCCCTCTTGACCCCGATTCGCGTTTCGGATTTCCGTGTTCTATGCTTCAAAGACATGGCCGGGGGCCGTCGCTCACTGGCTACTGACTTTCTACCAACCGCGCCGCGCGAACCGTGCAGGGACACGTTCGGCGGGTCGGTCGTCGCCGCCGGGACCGCGGAGAGCGATTCTCCTCCGCCCGACGGAATGATGCCGGCACTGCGGAGGAAGTCGGTAGTCGGCGAGCGCCGGCCCCCGGTGCTTTGTTGGGTGTTTGACCACCCCCACCCTTGCGGGCGAGGGTCGCCTCGTTTACTCTGTTTCCAACTCGCTCGCCCGTTGGGAACCTCGCCAATGCTCAAGCGCCTCTCGCTGTTCGCCGCGGTCGCGGTGGCCTTCGTGCTGGTTGTGTTCGCCTCCGCGGAGAAGCCCGCCGAGGACGCGAAGCAGCTGCCGATCCCGGAGATGAAGTTCAACGACGTGAAGGAGATCGCCCCGGGCGTCTACTTCCGCTATTCCTCCATTTCCGCCAGCGACCCGAAGATCCCCTTCGGTGGCAGCAACCACACGTGGATCGTCTTCAAGGATTACGTCGTCGTCATCGACGCGAACTTCCCCAAAGAAGCCGCGGACGTGATCGCCGACATCAAGAAGACCACCAAGAAGCCGATCAAGTACGTGCTGGACACGCACCACCACGGCGACCACGCCTACGGCAACGCCGTGTGGGCGAAGGAGGGCGCGCAGATCATCGCCAGCAAGAACACCGCGCGGCTCCTGAAAGTGAACGGCCCGAAGCAGTGGGAGGACGCGGCGAAGGGCCGCAAGGACATCAAGGAGAGCGAACTCAAGCAGGTGGATATCGCCTTCGACGACAAGTACGAGTTGAAGGACGAGACGCAGCACGTCGTGTTCATGCACTTCGGTCACATGCACACGCCGGGGTGCGCCAGCGCGTACCTGCCGAAGCACAAGATCCTCTGCACCGGCGACGCCTGTGTGAACGGGGCGTTCAACTACATGGGCCACTCGAACTCCGCGAGTTGGATCAAATGCCTGGACGAGATGAACAAGCTGGACATCGACATCGTTTGCCCCGGACACGGCAAGCTCTCGCGCAAGGATCTGTTCGCGCTGGAGAAGCGGTACTTCACCGAGCTGCGAGCCGCGGTGAAGAAGGGGATCGACGACAAGAAGTCGCTGGACGACATCGTGAAGGGGCTGGACTTCCCGTGGTACAAGGAGTGGACCGGGGTGGACGTGGCCGGGCCGCAGATGAACAAGGACAACGTCAAACACGTCTACGACGAACTGATGGGCAAGATCGACCACGACCGCCTGGGCGCGGCCCCCGCGCCGCTGGACCTCGGCGCCGGGCCGAACACCGCTCTGGTGGGACGCTGATCGAGCGAACCCCGCCCGCAAGGGCGGTGGGTGCGGCCCGAAGTCAGCGCCACCCACCGCCCTTGCGGACGGGGTTCGTCTCGGCACCCGCGTGTCCTACTCTTCCCGCATGACCATCCTCCCCACCGCCGCGGACCTGGCGCGGCTGTTCGCGCTCAAGTACGGCGACCCGGCCAACACCGGCCCCAACCCCCGGCGCCGGCACGCGCACGGCTACTTCCTCCCCGCCGACGTGTACGAGGCGACCGTCGCCAACGCGGTGGTTCCGGGGTGCGACTGGCTCGATGTCGGCGGCGGGAGCAGCCCGTTCCCGGACAACCCGAAGCTCGCGGCCGAACTCGCGGCCCGCGCCGGGCGGTTCGCCGGCGTCGATCCCAGCGCCAACGTCTTCGACAACCCGTACACGCGCGAAAAACACCAGGCGTTCATCGAGAACTACCACACGGACCGGCCGTTCGACCTCGCGACGCTCCGCATGGTCGCGGAGCACGTCACCGACCCCGCGGCCGTGATCGGGGCGCTCGCCCGACTCGTCAAACCCGGCGGGCGCGTGATCGTGTTCACCGTCGATCTGTGGTCGCCGATCACACTCGTGTCGCGGTTCGTGCCGTTCGATTTGCACCACCCGGTGAAAAAGTTCCTCTGGGGCGGCGAGGAGAAAGACACGTTCCCGACCGCATACCTCATGAACACCCGCAGCGAACTGAAGAAGTTGTTCGCCCGCGGCGGGTTCCGCGAGGCCGAGTTCGCCTGGGTGGACGACTGCGCCGCGCTGTCGCGGTTCCCTCGGCTCAACACCCTGGAACTGCTCGCCCGCACGGCCCTGCGGAAACTGGCCCTGCGGTACCCCGAGTGCAACCTGCTGGGCGTCTATGTCCGGCGGTAATCGTCCCATGACAAATATTTGACATCCGGTCCCGGCGTTCAATAGTTACGGTGGAGTTGTCTCTCACCACTACTCGCGTGCCT
The DNA here is from genome assembly GCA_964495365.1 of uncultured Frigoriglobus sp. Classification (GTDB taxonomy): domain Bacteria; phylum Planctomycetota; class Planctomycetia; order Gemmatales; family Gemmataceae; genus Gemmata. Next base: position 2,480 of record CAZBXY010000329.1, read on the forward strand.
ATTCTCGCCGGGCCGCTTGAACCGTCACGCCCCGGAGGTCGCCCCATGGTTCCCGTCGCGGTCAAAGCGGCCCGGTTGCCGTCCGTCGCCCGGTACGAGTTCGGCGCGCCGATCGGTTCCGGCGGCGTCGGTACGGTGTACCGCGCCCTGGACCGGACCACCGGTCAGCCCGTCGCGATCAAGGTGCTGCGGACGCGCCTGTCGGATAACCCCGTCGTTCACCAGCGGTTCGTGCAGGAGTTCCGCGCCGCGACCCAGCTCGAACACCCGAACATCGTCCGGGCACTGGAAATCGGCCTCGACGGCAACATCAGCTACCTCGTTTACGAACTGGTCGAGGGAACCGACCTGGGCGAACAGGTTCGGGCCCGCGGCCGGTTGCCCGAAGAGGAAGCGGTCAAGATCATCACCCAGATTGCCCAGGCGCTCCACTACGCCCACCAGCGGAACGTGATCCACCGCGACGTGAAGCCGGACAACATCCTGGTGCTGCCGGACGGGCGGGCCAAGTTGACCGATTTCGGGCTGGCGAAAGATTTCAACAACGACATGGACCTGACGAAGCACCTCGGCGTGCTGGGAACGCCGAACTTCATGGCCCCGGAACAGTTCGGCGGGGCGAAGACCGCCGACGCCCGGTGCGACGTGTACGGGTTGGGAGCGACCCTCTACACCGCGGTCACCGGCGAGCTGCCGTACCACGCGAAGACCCCGATGGCGATCCTAACCCGCAAGGAAAAAGAGGCGCTCTCCCCGCGGTCGGTGGTGCGCGAGCTGAGCCCGCGGCTCGACGCGGCGGTCCGGTCGGCGCTGCACTGCAACCCAGAACTGCGGCCCCCGACGTGCCTGGAGTTCTTCAAACTCTTGACCTCCCGGCCGCGGTTCGATGGCGCACTGTCCCCGGACCGCATCGCCCAGGCGAAAACCAACGGCGACGACCGCCGCGGGTACGTGCGGCACATGATCGGCCTGGGGACGTGCGGCGTGGTCGATACGTCGGCGACCGGCGAGGGCGGGCCGGAGAGCGAGGAGATGTGGCCGCTGGTGATCCGCGACGTGTCGGCCGGCGGGATCGGCGTTCTGCTGGCCCGCCGGTTCGAGCCGGGCACCGAGCTGACGATCGAGTGCGCCGGGTCGTCGTCGGCCACGGTCCACCGGATCGTGGCCCGCGTCGTGCGCGTCGAACCGGAGAACGCCGGGCACTGGGTCCACGGGTGCGCATTCGCGAACCCGCTGGCCGATGCCGATCTCGCCAACCTGCTCCGCTTTGCGTGACCCAAGAAGGCGTTTCACCACAAAGAGGTTCCCGCCGCGCAGCGGACGGTCACACAAAGAAAACCAAGATAGAGAACAGAGTGTAGCGAACCGACTCTCTCTTCCTCTGTTCTGATCGTATCCTCCTGCGTTTATCGTGCGGCTCATCTTTTCTGCTGTCTTCGCCTACTTGAACGCCTCCCACTCCTTGCCCAGGACCGCGGAGGCGATCTTCAGTTTCAGGATCTCGTCGGTGCCCTCGTAGATGCGACACACGCGCACGTCCATCAGGTGCCGGGCCGGGCGGTAGATCGGGCTCCACCCCTTGCCGCCCCACACCTGAACCGCCCGGTCGGCCGCGTCCCACGCCGCGTTCGTCGCGAAGAACTTCGCCTGCGCGGCGAGCAAATCCGCCTGCCGGGCCAGTTCCTTGTCACCGGGGGCCGCCGCGGCGCGGTCCTTCATCTCCGCGGCGCGCAGAACCAGCGATTCGCTCGCCACGCGGGCCATTTCGATCTGCGCGATGTGTTCCTGAACGAGCTGGTGCCGCGCGATCTCCTTCCCGTGCTGCTTCCGCTCCTTCGCGTACCGCGTCGCTTCTGCGAGGCAGTCCTCGATCACGCCGAGACACCCGGCGGCGACACTCAACCGCCCGCTCACCAGCGTCCCCATCGCGACGCGGAACCCGTCGCCCTCGGCCCCGATCAGGTTTTCGGTCGGGACGACGCAGTTCCTCATCCCGAACATCGCGGTGTTGGAGGTCGGCATCCCCATTTTTGCCATCGGGGCGAACGACTCGACCTCGAACCCGTCCTGCTTGGTGTCGAGGACGAACGCCGAGATGCGGCCTGTGCCGACCGCGCCGGCGGGGTAGGCGAACACGATGATCGCGTCCGCGATGCCGCCGTTGGAGATGAGGTACTTCTCGCCGTTGAGGACGTAGTTGTTGCCCTTCTTCTCGTAGGTGGACTGCATCTCGCGCGGGTTGCTGCCGGCTTCGGGTTCGGTGAGGCCGAACGCCAGAATCTTTTCGCCGCGTGCCGCGAGCGGCAGGTACTTGCGTTTGAGTTGCTCGCTGCCCCACGTCTGGATCGGGTACGCGCCGATGCTGAGGTGCCCGGAGTAGAAGGTGCGGACCGGCGTGCCCTCGCGGCCGATGCGTGTGAGCGCCTGGAAGTAGCTGACGTTATCGGCCCCGCGCCCGCCGTACTCGGTGGCGATGTTCATGCCGAGCAGGTTGTACTTCTTGGCGAGCGGGATCACCTCCTCGTTGGCCCGGCGCTCCGCGTAACAGATCTCCTCGATCGGGCGCAGTTCCTGGCAGTACGCTTCGGTATCGGCGGCGAGCTTCGCGGCGTCGAACGGCATGACCGGCTCCGGTGCGGAAGTGGGAGAGGTACGGGATAGCAGAATTGTACGTACCGGGTGAGTTGGCCATCTTGGGTTCAAGGCGGCCAAGTGGCCGCCTTGAGAAAAGTGCCATTTTCTAGGCCTTTTTGCTCAAGGCGGCCAAGGCGGCCAACTCGGCCACGTGTCACCCCGGTCGATACAAATACTATACTTAATATCTCGAATTCTCAATGTTCGTATTGTCCGTCACCCCAGGTCCCAAACGGTGATCGTGCCCTTCTGCGCGCTGCCGACGGCCGCGACGTTGCCGTCCGGTGAAATCGCCAGGCAGTCCAGCCCGCCGGTGTCAAAGCGAAAGGTACGGTCGAGCGTCAGCGCGTGCGTGTCCCAGCACTTCACGGTGGCGTCGCGGCTCGCGGTCCACAAGCGCCGGCCGTCGGGCGCGAGTTGCATCGCGGTGATTTGCCCGCAGTGCCCCTTCAGTTTTGTTTTGAACAGGCAAGTCGTGAGCGAGTACACGACGACCTTCCCGCCGACGAGCGCGAACAGGTGCTCGTTGTCGGCCGAGAACGCGAGGTCTTCCGGTTCGTATTTCTTCATGTCGATGTGACCGACGCGCCCGTTCGCCGCCGGCGGCCACGGGTGCAGGCTCGCCCCGATCGCCAGCCGCCGGCCGTCCGGCGAGAACGCCAGCGCCTGTGAAAGCGGCGAATAACCCGTTACGCCCGTGTACGGGTCGAACTGCGAATCGAAGTAGTAGCGGCGAAACTCCGGTGGTATAGCGCTGGTAGCTGGTAGCAGCAATGCAATGGTCTCCCCGTCGGGTGTGCGCTTGAGGGCGTGAATGTGCGGAATGTTGAGTTCGGCCTTGATTCTCTCGTACTCCAAATCGAGGAACACCAGCCGGCGGCTGTGCTGGTGGACAACGGCCCAATTCCCATCACCTGACAGTGCGAGCCACCGCAGCGGAATCGGTGAGAAAAGCGCGCCGTCCGGGGGCGTGAGCGAGATGCGCGACTGCTCGGCCCCAGTGAACGGCTCCCACACCTTCACCTGCTCGTCGCTGCTGCCGGACACGAGGAACCGCCCGTCCGGGCCGAAGGCCAGCGACGTGACCGCGCCTTCGTGAGCGTTCCACACGAACATGGATTCGCCTCAAAGTAGTAGGCACACTCCGTGTGCCGTTGCCGTTCGGCGCAGGATATCAACGGCACACGGAGTGTGCCTACTACTTTGACACGCGACCACACACGGTTCACTCCCACACGGCCAAGAGCCGCGAGTGGTCGGAGAGGTCGTCGAAGAACAGGTCCGGTTCGCACAACGCCAGTTCGTCCGCGGGGTGCCAGCCGGTCGCGACGGCCACCGCGTTCGCGCCGATCGCCCGCGCGCAGCTCACATCAAGCGGGGTGTCGCCGATCACCCACACGTCCGCCGGGTTCACCTCACCGCCCAGGTGTTCCCGCACCGAGACCAGCGCGGAGCGGGCCACGTCGTCGCGGTCGGAGTATTCATCGCCGAACCCGCCGCAGGTGAAGTAGTCCCACAAACCGAAATATGAGAGTTTCGTTCGCGCGCCGGCCCGAACGTTCCCGGTAAGCAGCCCCAGCACCACCCCGGGCCGCCCCGCGAGCGCTGTGAGCAGCTCCGGCACACCGGGGCACACCTCGCCGCCCTTTGCTTTCAGGCTGTTCGGCAGGTGCGTGAGGTACGTTTCGCGGAGTTTCTGCTGGTTCGCCGGCGAAGGGTCGAGGCCGTGAACGCGGAGCAGGTCGCGCCCGATGGCAACGTCCGTGCGCCCGCTGTAGGGAACCTCGTCGCGTAATTCACTCACGCCGAACGCGGCCCGGAGGGCCGATTCCATCGCGGCCTTGCCGGCCCCGCCCGTGCGCACGAGCGTGCCGTCGATGTCGAAGAGAATGATTGGCATCTCGGTGTTATACTGACGGTATTCGGCGGAGACTTCCATGCGCGTGCTTGCCATCGGCGACATCCACGGGTGTCTCGGCCCGCTCGACGACCTGCTCGCGTGGGTGCAACCGGCGCCCGATGATGTGCTCATCACGCTGGGCGATTACGTCGATCGCGGCCCGGACTCGCGCGGGGTCATTCAGCAGCTGATCGAGCTGAGGAAGCAGCGCCCGGTGATCTGTTTGCGCGGGAACCACGAGATCATGATGCTCGACGCCTACCGCGGCGGGCGCTCCGAGCGCAAGTCGTGGCTGTCGGTCGGCGGCGTGGAGTGCCTCGGCTCTTACGGCCCCGCGCCGGGCAAATCGGGCACGTTCGACGATGTACCCGAAGAACACTGGAACTTCATCGAGAACGAACTGGTCGATTACCACGAGAGCGAGCTGTTCATCTTCGTTCACGCCGGCGTGTTGTGCGGGTTCGACATGGACGACCAGCCGGACTACGCTCTCTTCTGGGACTTTTTGCCCGACGCGATGCGGCACCGGTCGAAGAAAACGGTGATCTGCGGGCACTCGTCGCAGAAGTCCGGCGTACCGAAGGTGGTGCCGGGCGCGGTGTGCATCGACACCTACGCCCACGGCGGCGGGTGGCTCACGTGCCTCGACGCGATCTCCGGTCGCTACTGGCAGGTGGACGCGCTCGGGCGCCGGCGCGAGGGCCGCGTCGATTACGAGGATTGAGAGTAGTAGGCACACGCCGTGTGCCGTTGCTGTGCGGGCGGTGTCGCAACCGCGAAGTGAGATGTGCTGTTGCTCAACCAGAGGAATAGCAACGGCACACGGCGTGTGCCTACTACTCTGAGGATACCCATGATCGAAGTGCGCAACCTGTCGAAGTGGTTCCGCGGCGCGGGCGGCGAGCGCGTCACCGCGGTGGACGCGGTGCGGTTCACCGTGCGGCCCGGCGAGGTGTTCGGGCTGCTCGGTCCCAACGGCGCCGGCAAAACGACCACGCTGCGGATGCTCTGCACCGTACTGACGCCGTCGGCTGGCACCGCGACCGTCGCGGACTTCGACGTGGTGACCCAGCCGGGCGAGGTCCGCCGACACGTCGGGTTCCTCTCCGCCAATACGGGTGTGTACGAGCGCATGACCGCGTGGGAGATGGTCGAATACTACGGCCGGTTGAATCAGATCCACCCGGACGTGTTGTATCCGCGCATGGAAGAACTGTTCGAGACGCTCCAGATGACCGCGTTCCGCGACGTGCGCGGCGGGCAGTTGAGTACGGGCATGAAGCAGAAGGTGTCGATCGCCCGGGCGCTGGTGAACGACCCGCCGGTGCTGATCTTCGACGAGCCGACCGCAGGCCTGGACGTGCTGGTTCAGCGGGCGGTGCTGGAGAACATCAAGCGGCTCCGCGGGCTGGGCAAGACGATCCTCTTCTCCACGCACATCATGCGCGAGGTGGAGAAGCTGTGCGACCGCGTCGCGGTGATGGCGAAGGGGAAAGTGGTGGTGTGCGGGACGCTCGACGAGCTGCGCACGATGTACAACCAGAACGACACGGAGGAGCTGTTCTTCACGCTGGTGAGTTAACGCGGCTGGAGTTGTTTGTAAGTTTCTTAGGCGAGCCGCGACCGCAACAGTCGTTTCAACGGGTGGCTTAGTGCATGATTATCAGCCCCGGAGGGGCGACCGATGGTAGCCCGGGGTGAAGCGAACGAAGTGAGCGCAACCCCGGGAAGGCGAGTTAAAAAACCTCAAGCCCCGGAGGGGCGCCGGAACCGACCGCGAAGGTT
>CAZBXY010000330.1:0-8765 GCA_964495365.1 uncultured Frigoriglobus sp.
GGAACACGTCCACCAGGAACGTTCCCGAAGGGGTCGCCAGCGACATCAGCCGGACCCGGTCGCGGGCGTGATTGAGACCCGTCGTTTCCAGGTCCAGCCCGATCGGAGTTGCGGCACTTCGGATCGCCCGAATGACCTCCTCGAGTCGGTTCGGCTCACCGATCAGTTCGTACCCCCGGTGTGACACAACCCCCTGGGTGTGACACAACCCCACCCCTTCGACCGTCCCCGCTCCGCACCCGTCTTCCGGCCGCTCGCGGTCGGGTGTGACAGGTGACACAACCTCCCCGGCCGCGGGCCGCTCCTCCGACGCCTCGGCAGAATCACTTACGTCTTCTGGGTTTACGTCGCCGCCCGCGGCACCGCCGCCCGGCGGTCGGGTGTCACACCCGGAGGTTGTGTCACACCACGGTCCGTCATCTTCGTCTCCGTCTTGGTCCTCGGCCTCATTGTCAGCGGAGGTTGTGTCACCTGTCACACCGGGCACGAAGGCGCGGGTCGGGGTTCCGCCCTTGGCCCCGCCGCCGACCTCCTCCCAGCGCCCGAACCCGAACTGCACGAGCCGGTCCAGAACCGCCTCCGCGGCCCCGGCGGAGGCGTACTTCTTCTGGTTGGATCGCTGGAACTGCCGGACCGTGATCCGTCCGCCGTGCTTTTCCGCGAGCTTACGCACGACCTCGGCCAGGTGCCGGGCGCCCTGGACCTCGGGCGGCTCGCCCAGCGCCAAGTACACCCGCTCCGCCTCGTCCCGGAACCACGCGGTCAACTCGATCGCCGCGGCCATGTCCTCGGCGCCGATCGGCGCGTCCTTGGCACCGTCCTTGAGCCGGCAGCAGTGGAAGACGAGCGCGAACCGCAGTGCGTAGCCCTCCAGTTTGCTCATGACCGCGCTCATGTCCTCATCGGCGGTCTCCAGGGCCGCCCCGTTGGCGTTGTAGAACGCCACGAACAGGGCCTTGGCCTCGGGCGAGAGCTTCACCAGGTGCGGGGCCGGCTTGCCGCTGGGCCACGTTCCGGTCGGCAGCCGGTACAGTTCCTCGAGTAGCCCCGCGAATGCCGTGCGGATCGGTTCATCGACCTCCGCCTCGGTCCACTGGCGTTTGCGCCACGGGGGTAGCGCCAACAGCAGCCGGGCCAAAAAGCCCGAAGCTCGGAACTCCTCGGTGAGTACTCGGGTGAGCACCTTGGGCTGGATCGTGCCGGTGACCGACACCCCCACCCCGCGGACCCGGACCTCGCGCCGGTCCGGGTCGCCGGTCTTGCGGGTGTAGTTGATCGTCCCGGCGTGGTGCAGTTGCAACCACCGGGGCAGGTCGGTGGTTCCGGTCTTGCCCGCGTACTTGACGAAGCTGCCGATCCAGGCGCTCAGCTCGTCCTGGCCGATCAAGAGTCCCCGCGGGTTGTCCTGGAGCTTGCCGACCAGGGCCTCGATGGTCACGTCGCCCTTGATGAACGCCCGCTGGACCGGTTTCTTGGGCCTTGGGCCGGCGTCACCCCCGTCGCCGCGGGCCTCCACCCACTGCTCGAGTTCGATCTCGTAGAGGGCCAGCGCCTTCTGGTACTCGACCTCGAGGCGGTCGTTGATGTCCTCGGCCATGTCCTCGACGTCGCGGTAGGGCGGGCTCTTGATGGCGCCGGACTTGCCGATGGGCAGGGCCCAGATGTAGGGCGGCTCCTTCCACCGGGCCTTGGGCGCGGCGGCGTGGGAGCCGCCGATGGCCGCGCCCAGGGCCGCGAGCGCCGGCAGGGCGCTGTAGGACGGGTCACAGTTCATGGCGGTGGCGGTGGCCCCGACGTAGGCCCGCACGACCGGCGGCAGGAGGTGAACGGGGAACGGGGTATAGGGCGGGATCGGCGGGGCCGGTGGCCGGGCCGCCGCGCCCGGCGCTCCACCGGTGGGCGTTGTTCCGACGGTAACCTTCGGGCCGGGCGCATCGGGAAGCCCGAGCCAGTCCTTGATGTGGGCGACGACCTTGTCGGCGGCGGGGTTGTCGAGTGCGGGGTCGAGCATCTCCTTGAGAGCCGGCAACCCCTTCATCGGCTTGCCACTCGGGAGTCGCTTGCGGGCGTCCTTGACCGCGCCGAGACCCTCACCGTCGGTGACAGTCTTCGCCTTATCGTGGTCGTTCTTGGCAGTAAACACGGCGGCGATGAATCGCACGACGTTTGTGTCGTCAGCCCACCCGGCGCGGACCAAGAGGTTCGCCAACAGCAGCACCAGCGCGTGGCGTTCTTTGGGTTTGGCGTACCGGGCCAGAAGCACCGCCGCCCCGACGTACCGGACCGCGGCGACGAGATCGGCCCCGGCGATTTCCGCGGGCGTGCCGTCGCGGAGCCACTCGACCGTGCCGCCGGTGTGATGCAGCGAGGGCGGGAACACGGTCTGGAGCGCCATGTAGCGTTGATCGTCTTGGTCCCACTCGGGCCACCGCAACTCGACGATGGTGGCCCGGTCGCCCTCCAGCATCGGGTCTTGCAACCTCAGGTACGCCGCGTCGCGGGCCGGTACGGTGTACAGCGTGTGCGTCACCCGCCCGGCGCGCCCGAACGCGCTGTTGGTCGCCGGCAGGAGCGCCGGGCCGACGGCCACGGCCTCGCCGCAATCCAGATCCACGTCGGCCAAGTTCTGCGAGTCGGGACCGAGTTTGATCCCGACGTTGCGGTCGATAAAGTGCGCCGGGTCCGACGACCCGCCCGGCCAGAACCGTCCGTCCGGGTGCTTGCCCGGTTTGGCGCAACCCGCCTTGCCACACGAGCAGGTCGCGGTGTTCGGGTCCGGTTGGTGGACCGGGACCGTACACCACCGACGCGCCAGGTAGCGCGCTAAATACCCGTTGGGGCCGGCCATCAGTTGCCCTCCAACAGTGATGCGAGATCGGTGAGGGCCCAGCACCGGGCGCCGTCGAGGGTCCGCAATTCGGTGGCCCACGGGCACAGAACCCGCACGAGCGCCGGATCGATGCCCCGCTCGCGCAGTTCGTGTTCGGGGACGTACTCGGTGGCGGAATCGCGATCGTCGGGATCGGGCTCCGCGGGTGGGGTGAGAACAGCGGGCACGGCAAGTCTCCTTCTCGGCGCGCACCGGGGACGGCCCCGCCTTTGGGCAGGTCGGTTTCGGTGCGCCGGGGTTATCGGGCTGTCAGGTGGTCACGGGCTGGAGTTCGGGTTGTGCGACCCGCTCGACCGTGAAGCTGTTGGCGCCGAATTCCGTGTCGAGGAACCCGGCGAGCAACTTGCACATGTCGCGGCCGGCCAGGGTGGCGGCGTCGATCATCACCACTCGCCGGTCCGGGTCGTAGGTGTGGGTCACGTCGAGCCGCGCCCCCACCGCCCCATGCAGGGCCTCGGTGGCGATCAGCGCCAACAGGATCGTCACCTCGAGCTCCTCGGCCGGCACGGACGGATCGAGCTTGTAGCGGTAGATCAGCGGCGGCATCGGATCCTCCAGCGGCGCGGGCGAAGCTCTACCCGACTACTACACCGACGGCACGGAAAGTGTCGGAACAAGTTCACGGGTCGGGCAAAAGTTTTTTCAGCTCCCGGCGGCTGCGGAGTTCCCGAACGCGGGCGTGGATCGTGGCCCGCGACGCCCCGAGTTCCCGCGCCGTATCCGCGATGGTGCGTGTCGTGAGCAACTCGGCCACTGCGCGCAGATCCTCCGGCAACCGGGCCAGCGCCTCGGTCAGGTCGAGCGCCTCGGGCGGGGCCGGTTCCTCGGCATCAGGTGGGCCGTCCTCGGGCAGGGGGGCGAGCGGCCCGCTGGCCCGCTTGTGGGCCCAGAGGGACCGCAGGAGGTTCTGGCCGAACCGCTGGACCAGGTGCTGGACGAACGCCGGCCAGGTTCCGCGGGCCGGGTCGAACTGCTGGAACTGTTCGAGGATGTGGAGCACCAGTTGCTGCTCGAGGTCCGCGCGGTCCTGGGGGCGCAGCCCGGCGCGGCCGACCAGGCGGCGGGCCTTGCGGCGGACGATGGCGGCAACGGTCGGATCAATGGCACTGGCGGGTTCGGGACGATCGGGTGTATCGGACAAGACAAGCTCCTCGGGCCGAGGAGCGGAGGGCGTGGGCACGACGGGGCGGCACGCGGGCGGAGGCGAGCGAACACCGGGGTCGGTGCCCACGATCGCCTCCGCACGGCGGCCGGCTGATGGTCGGGTCGAATAGGTTGGACCGAATAGGACGGGTGCGCCCGGTCAGCCGGGCAACTCGGCGTGGAACGGCAATCCGTGTTTGATGGACAGCACGGCGATGGTGCCGTTGCCGATCTGGTCGAGGAGAGCCATCAGGTCGCGGACCTGGCTCTTGAGCACGCAGTCCGGCCGGGCGGCCTCCGGGCGCGGGCCGTTCTCCGAGCAGAACTTGTGTTCCCGGACCGTGACCGGGGGCGGGTCGAGGACGGGTTCACCGCTCAGGACTCGGAGGTGTTCGATCCGCCCGAAGTTGAGTTCTTGGCAGAGCTCGACCAGCCGGCGCCGGGCCGGGGTCAGTGCGGACTTGGTGGGGACCGGGGTCATCGCCTTCTCCTGTGCGCCACAGGCGCAACAAAAAAACACCCCGCGAAGGCGGCCCGGCGAGGTGCCTTCACGGGGTGGTCTGCTTCGGCTGCCCTTACTGGCAGCAGGCTGTTGGCTCGCCGGGCCTTCGCAGGAGAAGGCGCTACATCTCGTGTAGCGGCCGCTACATTTCGTGTAGCGTCCACATTTTTTCTCGGGGCGGGCGGTCACACCTCCCAGGTCCGATTGTCGTCGGGGCGGTAGCACGGGGACCGCCCGCAGCTCAGTCGGGGTCGCTGGAGGTGATCGGCCAGCGCCCGGTCGTAGTCGCGGATGTCGTCCACCGCCCGCCGGATCGCGGCCCCGACCGCCTTACGAACCCGGTCCGCCTCGTCGGCTTCGGCCCGAACTTTGCCGCCCAGGCCCGTCGCCCGCCGGATCTCTTCGGTCAGGGCCGCGAGTTCGGCTTCGGCCCGGTCCTGAGCCGCCTCGTCGTGGTCCTTGCGTGCTTGCGCGATGTCCGCGGCCAGTTCGGTACACCGCACCCGGTACGCGGACAGCGCCTCCGGGTCGAGGGCCTCGCCCGCGGTCCCCAGCGCGTACTCCTCCGCGCGCCTGGCCACGTGACTGGCCAGCCGGGCGGCCGACACCGGCGTGTGCGGTTGGGACAGGAGCAGTCGCAGGTACGCAACACCCTTGCCCGACAGCAGCGTGATCGGCTCGCCCCCGTCGAACCGAACCGCCCAGCACCGGCCCCGCTGCACGAAGTAATTCGCGGCCGCGAGAACGGGCTCCGGCGCGGGCGGCGCGGCCCCGTCGTCGTAGGCGATCCGCAACAGGCAACTCGAGGGCAGCCGCCGGCGCCGCAGCGCCCGGATGTGGGCCGCCGTCGCCCGGTCCACCACCCCGGCGACCTGTTGGGCGTGCCGCCGGTACAGGTCGAACACCCGGGCCGAGGCCACCCCCAGCGGCGGGTCCAGGTGGGGCAGCACCCGGGCCAGTTCCCCGAACTGGGTGAGGAACTCGGACTCGCCCATCTCGTTCACCCGATCGACCAGTTCCAGATACCCGGCCAGCATCATCCGGGAGTCGCATTCGCTCCGGTCCCCGATCAACAGATCGACGGCGTAATTCGAGGTCGGGTCGTGGGCCTCCTGCCCGGCCGCCAGCACCGCGAACCGCCGGTCCAGGCACTGACTGCACACCCCGCAGTGCGTGCGGGTCCGCGAGGCGATCCCGATGGTCTGGGCGCAACTGCGCGACAGCCCGATCAGTTCGGCGCACTTGGCGTCGGCGATCCGCTTCACCACGTCGGTCTTGGTGTCCCACAGGAACGGGTTCTCGACCGCGAACGGCCGGTCCAACAGCGCGGTGAACAGGCGCCCGAACCCGGCCAGCACCCGCGGATGGGTGGTCCGCGAGGCCCGGGCACCGACCACTTGAGGGGACGGGGGCAGGTTCAGGCTCACGACCCCGTTCTCGTAGAACCGGAACCGGTCCAGCCCGATCATCCGGGCGAACATCACCCCCAGCGCCGCGAACAGAAACGAGCGGGTCCGCTGCGTGTACTCCCCGCCCACCGACTCGGCTCGGTTGGCCCGTACCGGAACGTGGACCGGCGCCCGGTCCCCGGCCCGGGCCTCCAGCGCCCGCACCAGGCGCTCGTGGTGGGGCACCAACTTGCTCGTCGAGCGGTGGTTGACCAGCAGGATCTGGCGCTTCTGGACGACGGCCTCGATCACCGCCCCGGCCAGCGAGTCGAGGCCGCCGGAGAACGATACCACCTCCTCGACCGCGCCGTCGAACGGGGTCTCGTCGAAGTCGATGAACCCGTCCAGCGCCGTGTCCTTCTGGAGGGGACAGAACTCGAAGGCGTACTGGTCGTCGGACAGGAAGCTGAGCGTCGGGACCAGTGCGTCGAGGACCGGATCGGAGTTCCACAGGTCGGGTTCCCGGACCGGAACGCGGAACCGGTACGCCCGGCGCCACCCGCCCCCGAGTCCGGGGCCGTCCACCCTGCCGCCGTCGGCCCGGTCGATGGCCTGGTCGGCGGCGGCCACGTAGGCGGCCAAATCGAGCAGGTCGCGCAGCACCTTGGGGATGTCCCTCCACAGGGTCCGCCGCACCTCCCACAAGTGGAGCCGAACGTTCCGCGACGGGCCGTAGAGGTCCAACCGCAGGGAGTTCGCCGCCCGGTTCCCGGCCGCGTCGGCGCCTCCGCAGAGGACCAGGCGCTCAGTCGCCATGTGTGGCCTCCCGCTGACGGAACTCGTCGATCAGCTTGGTCATGGCGTGGCCGAAGAACAATTGGGTTTCGTCGCGCTCGATGTCGCTCACCGTCAATCGCCGGTGGCGCGAGAACCAGTCGCCGGCGAACTTGTCGTGGTGCCCGGTGGCCTCGTGGCAGTGGGCGCGGAGCGCGTCCATGAACCGCTCGTGCTCGGCCAGGGTGCGGAACCGGCGCCCCTCCCCGACGTGCAGGGGCAGGGTCTTGCTCAACAGGTAGGCCAGGATCTTGAAGGCGAACCGGGCGAAGAACGGGCGGGCGAACGAGCCGAACTGCTTGGCCGTGCCGAGCGCGGCGAAGGCCCGCTGGACCTCGGGCGGGCCGGCCCCGAACAGGCTGGTGGTGCGGGGTCCGATCGTCCCGTGGATGGTCTCGACGCTCGCGGTCTGGGCCATCTCGGCCACGTCGGTGCGGCCCCGGCCGTTGGGCATCCGGGCGTCGATCGCCTCGCTGAAGGCGACCGCCAACGCGAGCAGGTCGGGTTCGTCGGGGACGCCGACCCCGCAGTCGCGCAGGGCGATGGCGAAGGCGGGTGAGCGGGCGGCGAGCGGCAGACGAATGAGCAGCCAGTACGCCTCGATGACGGCTTGGTTGTTGGCGGCTTCACGGAACCCGCGCTCGGCGGCCCGGACGGTGGCGGTGGCGATCTGCCGGACGGACGCACCCCCGGCGATCAACTCGACCACCTCGTTCCACGCGCGGGTGGCGGGCAGGGGTCCGTACTTGATGTGTCCCATCGCCTGTGGCTCCTGGGTGTAAACAAGTCAATTATGGACTTCCGTATATAACGATAGCGCCTCCGCGGCTGTCAATGTCGGTAGTGCGGTTCGGGCGGATTATTTCGCTTTGTCGGGCCGGGCGGTCGGGACCAGTGCCGTCCACAACTTCCGCTGTTTGCGCCAGTCGGGCGTGGCCGCGATCGGCTGGAGGTCGCGGAGGATCATCGGGTCACGGCCCTGCGTGACCGGCGGCAGGAACAACAGTTGTTCCTGGATGTCGGGGGCCAGGTGGAGCAGGTTCATGATCTGGGACACCCGCGCCCGGGTGACGTGGCCCAGCCGCGCCAGCTCCGCCTGATCGGCCACCGCACCTTCGCGGATCAACCGGTCGAACTTCAGCGCCAGGGCCATCAGCCGGGCGACCCGAGGCATGCGGCCGGGCGCCGTTGGGACCGGCGCCGGCCCGTGGCCCAGTTCCTTGCTCTTGCCACGACGGGCGAAGTGGATGGTTCCCGCCACCGTCAGTGGGGCACTGGTTGCGTTTGGTTGCGTGTTCATGCGATCTCCCGTTGTTCGGCCCGTTCGGCCAACTCGTCGGCCAGGGCCTTGATCCCGGTGGGGTGGAAGGTCACCGTGACTTTCCCGTCCCGCCCGTCGTACTCGACCCGCTCGACTAACAGCTCGATCACCCTGCCCTGCTCGTTGGGCGTCAGCGTTTCCCACACCGGGTCGAACGCGGACAGTGCGCGGGTCGCTTCGTCCGCGGGGATCAGTTGGTCGGCGATTTCCTTGATGTGGTTGCGGACCTTCGTCACCCGCTGTTCGACCGTTCCGATCCGCTCGTGCAGGTCCGCGAGGCGCCCGACCAACTCGCCGTTGTCCTCGCCGGGCTTCAGTTGGATGGAGAGTTTGCGGACCTCCCCGTGCCAGCGGGTCAGGTCGCGTTCCAGACCCTTCTGTTCGGTTTCGAGTTCGGCGGTCCGTGCCGCGTCCTTCTCCCGCGCCTGGGTCAGAACGTCGCGGAGTAGTTGGGGGTCACGGCCGACGCACCGGATGCGCTCGACGACGAACTGCTCGATCTGTTGAGCGGGGATGGACTTGGAGGGACACGTGGCCCAGCCCTTCTTCTGGGCGCCGGAACACAGGTAGTACCGATATCGCCGGCCCTTGCGATTCGTGTGGGTCGGGGTCATCGCGCAAGAGCAGGCGGTGCAGCGGATCAGTCCCTTCAGCAGCGCCCCGAACTGGTTGCGAACGGGTGCGCCG
>CAZBXY010000331.1:0-8759 GCA_964495365.1 uncultured Frigoriglobus sp.
CCTCGGCGAGGGGCTGCTCCGCGAGCCGGCGTGGGTCGATCGGTACGTCAATGCGTGCGCGGGCGGATTGCCCCGGCTCGACGCTCTCGAAGATTTTCTGGTGCGGACGCTCGGCCCGGTGCTGACGCCCGCGCCGCCGGCGACATGGAGCGGCCTCATGAAGATCACGACGATCGACCTGCGCGCCGCGCACGACGAGTTCCTGCCGGGCAAGCTCCACCTCGCGGCCCCGACGGTGCTGTGCGTCGAGGACCGCCGGCGCCCCGGGCTTCAGGTGGGCGTGTTCCTGCGCCACAAGCAGAAGAGCGAGGCGCTCGGCGTGGTCAGCGGGCTGGGCGAGTACGAGGAGACCGACACGCTGCCGTTCGTGACATTCACCGACGGAAAAGCCAAGATCGGCTCGCGCGTGGCGGAGGTGCCGACCCTGCGCCGGTGTCACGCCCACGCGGTGGCCCGGGCCGGGTTCGTGGTCGCCTGCGCCGCGGACAGCCAGCGGCTGTGGGTGATCGAGAGCGAGTGACTCCAAAGTAGTAGGCACACTCCGTGTGCCGTCGCGACCGAGCGCAGATCGCCTACGACCACTGCGCAGCAAAGCAACGGCACACGGAGTGTGCCTACTACTATGAAGGCCGCGAGGAACCCCATGAACGCCGACACGCCCGAAGATGTCGAAGACCGCGCCCTGCGAGCGCTCCGCGAGGGCGAGCGGATGAAGTGCGCGCGCCCGGTGCCGATCATCGGCGGGTCGGACGAACTGGCGCCGGCCGTCGCGGAGGCGTGGGCCAAGGCGCAGGCGTTCTGGTCACGCTTTCTGCTGCTCGGCGAGCCGGTCGATGGCACCGCGAGCGGCAGCGTCGCGCAGATCGACCTCGCCTCGCGGCAGGTGTCGCTCGACCTGAATCTCATCCGCAAACACAACCTGTGCGACTGCCTCGAAGGGATCCTCGCGCACGAGGTCGGGCACCACGTTCGCTATCCCGGCACGCTCGCGGTCCACGCGCGGATGCGGATGCTCGAACGCACCCTGCTCCCGCTCAAAGAGTACACGCTCACGAACCTGTTCACCGATTTGATGATTAACGACGCGCTGCGGCCGCAGTTCCAGGAGCAGATCTGCCGCGTGTACCAGGCGTTCGCCGGCGAATCGGTCTGGCGGAACGACCCGGCGTTCGTCTTCTACCTCGCCGTGTACGAGGAGCGGTGGGGTCTCGAACCCGGCTCGCTGATGAGCGCGAAGTGCGAGGGCGAGTTCGCCGCGGAGTATCCCGGTTACCGCGCGGAGGCGCAGGTGCTGGGGCAGAACCTCTTCGCGCTCGGCCCGAACGTCTACACGCAGTTCCTCTACTTCGTGTCGATCGTTGCGAAGTACGCGATGCTCGACGAGGAGCGCGAGCCGACCGCGGCCGACCCGTACTCGTGCGGGTGCGGCGAACCAACGCCGGACGACTGGGCCGACGCGATCACGCCCGACGCCCGCGAACTGGAAGCCATCCGCCGCGCGAAGTCGGAAGGGTGGATCTCGCCGGAGAACGCCGAGCGGATGACCGACGCCGAGGCGTGCGACCGGCGCGTGGCCACGCTCCCGGGGTTCGGCGACGAACTGGACGCCACCCGCGTGCCCGAGGTGATGGCGGCGTACTACCGGCAGCAGGCGGAGCGGTATTTTCTGCGCCCGCCGCCGCAACTGCGCGTCGGCGAGGCGACCACGCCGAGTACCATCGAGGATTGGGAACCCGGCGACGCGCCGCGCGACATCGACTGGGGCGCGACGCTGCTTCAGCGCGGCGAGCTGCTCGGCGCCGCGCTGCCGCTCAAGCGCCAGAAGGTCGCGGAGGCGGAAGGCTGGGAAGTCCCGCTGTGGCAGCCGCGCGTGGAGATTTACCTCGACGTGAGCGGGTCGATGCCAGACCCGCGCGTGACGCGCAACGCGATGACGCTCGCGGCGCAAGTTCTGGTGACCGGCGCGATCCGGGCCGGCGGGTGGGCGCGAGCGACGCTCTACTCCAGCGCCCCGGTGCAGTACCGCGAGTGGTGCCGATCGGAGGCCGAACTGTCGAAGTTCCTGATGCACTACATCGGCGGCGGGACCGAGTTCCCGTTCCACCTGCTGCGCGAAAGCGTCGCCGAGTGTGCCCACGATCAGCCGATCCGCGTCGTCATCACGGACCACGACTTCGACATGAATTACAAGTCTCGGAAGGAGAACGTGAGTCTTGTCGCCGAGGCGGTCGCCCGCTCGCCGCACTTCGTGCTGATGCTGCACGCCGCCGACCCGGCGTGGACGAAGCCGTACGAGACGACCGGCGCGCGGGTGATCGCGGTGAAGGAACTGACCGACTACCCGGCGATGGCCGCCGCGCTGTCGAACGCGCTGTTCACGAGGGAAGACCGTGTCGCTCACTGACCGTCTGTTCGGCCGCTCGACCGGCACCAAACTCGACCTCGCCGCGGTGCAAACGAAGCTCGCAGAGGCCGTGCGCGCGTCCGCCGAGCCGGACCTCGCGCTCACCCGCGCCCGGCTCGCCGACCACTGCCG
Source organism: uncultured Frigoriglobus sp. (assembly GCA_964495365.1). GTDB lineage: Bacteria > Planctomycetota > Planctomycetia > Gemmatales > Gemmataceae > Gemmata. The sequence goes on from CAZBXY010000331.1 coordinate 2,537, forward strand.
CGACGCCGGCCTCGTGCCGGTGCTGCCCGAGGAGTTCGATTCCGACGCCCGCGCGCTGGACGCCGAGGGGCAACGGCGCCTCGGGCTGCTCGTGGCGCTGCTCGAACTCGAACCGGTGCGCGCGGCGGTCGCGCACGCGGCGGCCGGGTCGTCGGTCGAGCTGATCGCCACCACCGCGTTCGTCGGACTGGCGCAGGGCACGAACCTGCTCACGCTCGACGTGCTGAGCCAGAGCGGGCAGCGGGTCGAGGAGCTGGCCCGGCGGTTCGCCGCCGCGCTCCGTGCGAGCATCGCCGGCGAAACCGCGGAGGAATCGAAGAAGCGATTACACAAACTCGACTACGGTCGATTGCTGGAAGAAGCCGAGAAGGCGAAGGCTGCCGCCACCGAGCGGGCCGAGCGCCTGCGGCAACTTCAGGAGCAACAGGAACAGCGCCGCGGGCGGCGCGGGAAGTGGTGACCCATGCGCGAAACACCCGCCGAGTTCCGCGCGACCGGCGCGCGCTACCCCGCGGACGACCTGTCCGGGTTCCGCTGGAACACCGGCGCGACGCTCCGCCCGCTCGCGCCCGGTGAGGCGTGCCCGGTGCTGTTTCGCGACATCGGCCCGGCAGCGCTCGCGCTGTTTTTGCGCGGCCAACTCCCGCGCCTGGCCGGCCCGTTGTCACCGATCGTCTACATGCGCACCGCGGAGTACGCCGAACCGTACACCGACTTCGATCGCACGGGACGGCTCGTCTTTCTGCGCCCGCTGACGCTCGGCCCGTGGCACTCGGGCGTTCCACACATCTACGTTTCGCGGGCGCGCCTCGGCGTGGATTGCGACACCGTCGGCTTCGTGCCGGGCGACGTTTCCCTGAGCGAAGCCGCACTGTTGGTGAGTGATGCGACGAGCACGCGCGAACTTCGCGAGGTTTTCGGCGGTCGTGTTCATGACGACGCGGTGACGGAATCGCTCCACCAGCTCGACCGCCTCGCGGTCGAGCTGGGGCGAACCGAGGCGCTCGCCGACCCCTTGCGGAAGCGGTTGCACTCCGCGAACCCCGACACCCGCGAGCGGACACGCGAAGCAATGGCCCGCGTCGGGCTGACGGAATCCGACGTGTGTACCGCGTGGCACCACCTCCCGCGCGAGCGCCGCGCGGGAATCGAGGAGGCGCTGCGGGGCTTGGCCCGCGTGTTACAGCAATGACACGCGGCCCGCGTGTCCCACGAGAAGACAGATGGCACTGCTCCAGCTCGAACCGCCGTCGCTCGCCGCGTGGGAAGCGTGCCGCTTCCTCACGTGCAGTGTGCTGCCGGTGCGCGTCGCGTGCAATCTGCGGTGCCCGTTCTGCTTCTCGAAGTCGTCCGTCAGCGCGCTCAAGCACGAACGAACCGACTGGAAATCGCTCGACGTGGCGCGGTACTACGAGTTCGCGAAAGCGCGCGGGGCGACGCGGCTCGTGGTTACCGGCGGGGGCGAACCGCTGCTGCGGCCCGACGATGTCGTTTACCTCATCGAACTCGGCAAGCGGTACTTCGACGAGATCGCGTGCTTCACCAACGGCACGTTCCTCACGCGCGCACTCGCCAACCGCCTGCGCGGCGCCGGGCTGTCGTACCTCTGCTACTCGCGCCACGCGGCCGATGATGACGCGAACCGCGAGTTGATGGGCGAAGGCGCGCCGCGGCTCGCGGAGTTCTTCGACGCGGCCGGGGCGTTGAAGGTGCGGGCGACGTGCGTCATGGCTCGCGGGTCGGTTGAGGATGCCGCCGGCGTGTGGGCGTACATCGACGCGCTGCGGCCGTTCCGCGTGAACGAGTTCACGTTCAAACACACCTATGTGGCCTACGAGGACTCGCTGTTCCAGAACTCGGAACAGAACGAGTGGGCACGCGGGCACAAGGTCGAGTTCGATCCGTTCGGAGATGAAGGTGAGGTGGTCGCGGAACTCCCGTGGGGGCCGCGCATCCGCCGCATTCGGGGAATTCAGGCATGTTACTACCACGAACCGACGCCGCAGTGGGAACGCGAACACCGGACGTGCCGGTCGAGCAACCTGCTCTCGGACGGCTCGGTGTTCGCCTCACTGGAGGACACGTCGAGCCTGTTGTTCCGGCTGCCGCGCTTATAGCGGCTGTTGGAACCGACGTGGAACCGTTCCGCCCGCTGTTGCCGGTGGGCTACGCGGCCGGCGCGGATGCGTACCGCGAGGCCGTTGCATCGCTTTCTGCGCGCGATCTGACCACGCACTACACCGCGGGCCTGGAGTGGTTCCGCGGCGAGTTCGTCCCACAGTTGAAGCTCACGCTCCGCGACCTCACCGGAGGAGCGTGGGATCTCGCCGACTTCGATGCGTTCGCCGCGGGCAGCGACGTGGACTTCATGTCGCACCTGGTCGAAGCGGTTGCGGCGCGCGAGGAGGTATGTCTGTATCCGGGCGACTGGTTCGGGTTCTTCGTCGGCAGCACGCACCAGGAGCGCATCCGCTGGTCCGCGGAGAGTCGCGGCAAGCTCGCGTGCCTGTGTGTGCCCTCGGTGCGGAACGGGCACGTCACGAGCGAAATGCTCTCGTTCCTCGAAGACGCGAGCGCGTGTCTCTTGAACCTCAACCTCTTCCCGACGCTCGAAGCGACCGAGCGCAAGGCGGTGGCTACTGCGCTTGCGCCGGCGCTCGGGAAATCGGTGCTGTCGATCAGCTTCAGCCGCGGGTTCGGTCTCACCGCGTCGCAGCTCGGTGTGGCGCTCGTCCCGCGCGGTCACCCGTACCGGGCGAAGTACGCGCAGCAGTGGGAGTGGTTCACGTACTTCTTCAACGGCCTCGCGGCGCGGGCGTTCCTGGCTCTCGATCTGGAGCGCGTAGCGCGCGTCGATGCGGCGCGCCGGGAGTGGGTTCGCGACTGGCTGACGTCGAAGGGCTTGCCCGCGGTGGAGACCGGGAGCTATTACGTGAAGGCGTTCCGGCCCGCCGGCGAAGTGCCCGAAGTGCTGCGCCCGCTCGCGCGCGACGGGTTGGTCCGGTTGTGCTTCAAGCCGCCGCAGGTGTGAGCAGAGTAGTAGTGAATTTCGCCGTGTGCCGTCGCTTGAAGAACGGCACACGGAGTGTGCCTACTACTGTGAAAATCACGGCCCCTCGACGACCATCTTGGGGTTGAGCATCTTGAGCGCGGCGATGCCGGCCTTCGTCACCTTCTTGCACCCGCGGACGGAGACCGTTGTCAGCGTCTTCAGCTTCAGTTCCTTCAGCCCGGCGTCGGAAATGTCGGTGCCGTCGAGGTTGAGTTCCTCCAGTTCGGTCAGCCCCGCGAGTTCCTTCAGTCCGGCGTCGGTGATGCGCGTTTTCTCCAGGTGGAGCACCTTCAGCGAGGTGATCTTGCCGACCGTCTTCAGGCCGTCGTCGGTCAGGCGCACTTTCGTCAGGTTCAGGTGCGTGAGTTGATTGCCGGACAGGTGCCTGATGCCCTCGTCGTCCACGCGCGTGTCGGCGAGGGTCAGGTGCCGCAGCAGGTTCAGCGCCGCCAGTTCCTTCACCCCCTCGTTGCCGACCCGCGTTCCGCGGAGGTCGAGCCGGGCGAGCCTCCGCAGGTTCACCAGTTGCTTGGCCCCGTCGTCGCTCACGTCGGTGAGCGCCAGGTGCAGGTTCACCAGTTCCGGGTGCGCGCTCAGGGTGTAGGCCGCCGCGTCGCCGGTCTTGGTCGAGTTCAGGTTCAAGGTGAACAGCTTCTTCAGCGCGGCGATGTCCTTCACCCCGATGTCGGTGACCTTCGTGCCCTCGAGGTTCACCGACCGGAGTTCCTTCAACAGCCCGAGGTCGCGCACGCCCTTGTCGCCGGCCCCGCTGCACCGGCTGAGGTCCAGCGCTCGCAGCTCCTTGAACTGGTCGAGCTGCCGCAGCGCGTCCGAACTGATCTTCGTGCCCGACAGGTCGAGCAGCACGAGTTCCTTGCACGCCACCAGTTCCTTCAACCCCTCGTCGCCGATCTTCGTCTTGCCGACGCTGAGCATGTGCAGATTCTTCAGGTTCGCGACGTGCTTCATCCCCGCGTCGCCGACCCTGTTGCCGTGCAGGTCCAGCCCGACGACGGCCTCCGACTTCGGCAGCTTCGCCAGAACGCTGTCGTCGATCCCCTGGAACCGGAACACGAGCGTTTTGCCCGCGGGCGCGGTTTTTTCGAGCTTCACCAGGATCTCGCCGGTGGGCGCCACCTCGAACGTGTGAACGACTCCGCCGAGCCGCTTGAGCGCCGCGGTGGTCTGTTCGAGGTCGGCGTCTTTCTTCGGCTGGGCCGGGGCGGCAGTCGCGAACAGCCCGGCGAGCAGAGCGAGGCCCGAAAGGGTCCGGTTCATGGCGGGTTCTCGGCGGGAGCGGTGGGTTAGAGATAGTCTAACCGCTACGGTGCCACCCTGCTCGTTTGACGCTCATTTCGGGCCGCGAGTTCTCGGTTCTCGCGGGAATTTCGCCCGCATAACGGTCACTTCCGCTCGATCCGAAACGGGTGCTCCGCCAGGAACGGGCGCGTTTCGGGCTTGCCCGTCGGTTGTTTCCGCAGGTCGAGGAGCGCCTGCCACGGGATCACGAAATCGTCGCGGCTGATGCCACTTGTACGGCGCGGCGACTCCCGCGGGCGGTGGTCGATCCCCTTCTGCGCCGGCAGGTACAGCGCCGCGGAACCGGTGGTCTTCCAGTTCTCTTGTTGGCCCACCAGCGGTGATACCAGCACCGCGCAGCCGAGTTCGACCGCCCGGGCCGATGCCGTGCGCAAGATGCGGGCAACGCCGTCCTCGTCGTCGGTCGCGGTGGGGCCGAGGAGGAGCTGCACGCCCTCTTTCTTGAGCGCTGTGGACACGTCCGGCATTTCCAGGGTGAAACACACCGCGACCGCGACCGTTCCGCCGCGGAACCGGAACACCGGCAGCACCTCGCCGGCCTTGATCGGCGGGTCTTCGACCAACTCGCCCTGCGTGGGGTGAATCTTGTCCGCGAAGTGCCAAGCGCCGTCGATCAGCACCGGCGCGCGGTTGAACGCGTGCGGCCAACCCGCTTCCTGATGCGCGTAACTGCCGAGGCAGACGAGCATTTTCGGCCCGGCCGCGGCCCTCACCGCGGGCAGCACCGCGGCACGCATCCGCTGTGTGATAAACTCGCAGGGCCGGCCGCCCGGCGCATACGGTCCCAGCCCCGCGGCGAACAGTTCGGGGAACACGAGCACATCGACGCCGGCGGTGTTCGCGTCGCGCGCCTCCGCGACGACCCGTTCGACCCATTCGGCCTCGGTCGCCGGGCGGAACCCGATGTCCCACGATACGACACGGGTCTTCAGCGTCCCCGCCGCCGGCGGTTTCGCATCCGGTTGCTGCGATTCGATCGGCGCGCGCCGGCACGCGACCAACGCGCACGCAACGGCGATGAGAAGTGCGTATCGCACGCGATTTCCTTGTAGGACAGGCCGCTGGCCTGTCAAAGCTATGAGACACGCGAGCCGCGTGTCCTACAAGATACCGCGATCCGGCTACGCCACATAGCGCCCGGCGACTGCAAACACCAGAAGGCTGATCGCCAGTGCCGCGTACACCATCAGCCAGAAAACGACCCGGTCGGTCTCGGTCGCGTCGTGCATTGCGGCCCTCGGATCCGCTGCGCCTGCTTCGCAGTCTTGCTTGTGACAACTGGCGGTACTTTGCGCCGAATCCGCCGCGCGGGTCAAGGGCAAGCGGGCCGTTGCGGCGCCGGCGGCCGTCGGGTAGGTTCGTCGGCACCCTCACGAGGCTCTGCCATGCATCCCCTTTCCCGCCGCCACTTCTTCCAGTCCACGGGGCTTTCCGCCCTCGCGCTCGCGAGCGACTTCCGAGCGGTCGCGCAGGAGAAGCCGCCCGCGGCGCTCGCCCCGCTGAACCGGTTCCCGCGAACGGTGCAGGAGTGGTACGTCGAGCACGTGCGTACGGCGGAGAAGATCGGTGAGGGGGCCCGCGCGAAGCTCAAAGCAAGAGCCGACGCCGAAGCGTACATCCGCGACATGCGCGAGAAGGTGGCGAAGTGCTTCGGGCCATTCCCCGAAAAGACTCCGCTCAACGCGAAGACAACGGGCACGCTCGAACGCGACACGTACACCGTCGAGAAGGTCGTCTTCGAGAGCCGCCCGCGGTTCTTCGTCACCGCGAACCTGTACGTCCCGAAGGCCGCGAAGGGCCAGAAGTTGCCGGGCGTCGTCGGGTCGTGCGGGCACTCCCACAACGGCAAGG
>CAZBXY010000332.1:0-8724 GCA_964495365.1 uncultured Frigoriglobus sp.
TCGTCTACCTCCTATCCCCGAACCGCTTCAACTGAGAACTTCGCGGAAAGTACAGTTGGAAGCCCCGCTTTCGTAAACCCCGATTGAACGGTATTGGGGCTAATACCAAAGGAATCTGCTCTGCTCTGTCATTTGTCTCCTGTTTTTGACTCCTACTTCCCCGGCACCTTCAGCACCAGCGCGCCGGGGTCGGTCTTGTTTCGCGGGACGCCGGCGAAGCCGATCAGCATCCGCGTGCCGTCCGGGTATAGCGACATCGCGTGAATCGGCCCCAGGTCGCGTTCCGCGCCGAACAGGCGCTTCCCGTCGGTCACGTTCCACACCGCGACGTACGACTTCCCACGCGGGGCCGCGCCCACTGTGACGAGCTGGTTGCCGTCGGGCGTGAACCGCACCGCGTGGACCCACCCCGGGTGCGACGGCGCCGGCTCGCCGGGGAACACCGGCTTGAGGTCCGGGTTCTGGAAATCGCGAACGACCTTCCCGCTCGCCACCTCCCACAGTTTCACCGACTTGTCGCTCGACGCGGACGCGAGGTACTTCCCGTCCTTCGAGAGCGCGATCGAGAACACCTGGTCGCGGTGCCCGGGCGGGCCGGTATCTTTCTTCGGCTCGTCCTTCTTGGGTTCATCCTTCTTCGGTTCCTCCTTTTTGTCGTCTTTCTTCTTGTCATCTTTCTTGGCGTCGTCCTTCTTCGGCTCCTCCTTCTTCGGCGGGACGATCGGCATCGGATCAGGAGCGGCCTTGAACTCGCGCACCAGCGTTCCGGCGGTTGCGTCCCAGAGTTTGATACTCTTGTCGTAGCTCGCGGTGAAAATCTGCTTGTAGTCGTTCGACCACTGCACCGCGTAAATTGGGTTCTGCACCTGCTGCGGCATCTTCTGAACGTGCGCCTCGATCTGCTTCAGTTGTGCACCTTTGGTCACGTCGAAGGTGCGCAAGTTGCCGTCGTGCCCGCCGGTGGCGAGGACGTTGCCCGTGTCGTCGAACGCGACGCAGTCCACCAAGTTCGGGTGCGGGAACGTCTTCACCGGGTTGTCCGATGCGATGCGGAACCGGCGCGCCTGTTTGTCCGCACCGGCGGTGAAGAACTGCCCCTCGGTGTTGAACGCCAGCCCCGCAACCGCGGCCGGATGCGGGAACGACTGCATTTGCTTGCCGAACTCCGGCGGGACCGGCTGCCCCGGCGTGAACGTAACGTTCCACGCGACCGCGGTGTTCTCCTTGTTCTTCAGCAAGCCCACGAGAACGGTGCCGGTCGGTTGAAACGCGAGCTCCGCGACCGGCGCGCCCGCGGCGATGGCGCCCACGAGCTTCGCGTCGTTGACCGTATACACCTTCACGCTGCCGTCGGACCCGCCGACCGCGATCCGCTGTCCGTCCTTCGAGATGGCCGCCGCGGTCGCGACCCCGCCGGCCTCGAACGCACGCTCCTTCTGGCTGTTGTTGCTGTTCCAACTCGTTGCGTCCTTGCCGGGGCCAGTCGTGACGAACCGTTCGCTCGCGGGCGACACGATCACGCCCGGTTTGCCCGCGCCCAGCGCGGTGATTCGCAGGCTCGTGACCGGCGAAATGATGACAGTCTTGTCCGCGCTCGCGGTGATGACCGTGGGCGTACTCGGGTGCGAGACCACGCCGCGTACCGCGCCCGCGTGCGGGAACGCCTGGAACGGGATGCCCGTTGCGACCTCCACCAGCACCGCGATATTGTCCGCACGCCCGACGAGCAATCGCGTCTTGTCCGCGTTGAAGCTGAGACTCAGCACGTCCGCCGGTTGCGCGAACTTGCCCGCCTCTTTGCCGTCGGCGAGGGTCCACAGCAAAACGTCTTTCCCGACGCCGGCGGCGAGCGTGAGGTTGTCGCGCGAAAGTGCGAGCGCCCCCGCGGGCGCGGCGAGCGGGCCGATTTCGCGCACGGGTTTGTCCGGCTTCGACACGTCCCACACGCGCACCAACTTGTCCGTGCCCGCGGTGACGAACTGACCCGTCGCCGGGTTTAACAGCGCCGCGGTCACCTTGCCCGTGTGCGCCTTGAACTCGACCTTCGTCAGCTTCGCCTCTTTCTCCTTGTCGTCCTTGCCTTTCGCTTTACCGTCTTTGTCCTTCTCCTTGTTCTCCTTCTCCTTCTCCTTCTCCTTCTCCTTCTTTTTCAGGTCGATGGGCAGAATCCAGCCCTTCACGATGCCATCGGCGCCGGCCGTAAACAATGTCGGTTGCGACGGGTGGAAGCTCACCGCGCTCACGCCGCCCGCGTGCCCCGGAACTTCCGCTTTCACCTTCCCCTGCCGGTCCCAGAGGATCAGGTTGCCGTCGGCACAGCCCGCGGCGATGGTCGCGCCGTCCGGCGACAACGTGACCGCTTCGACGTTCGCCTTCGCGCCGGCGAACGTCCCGGCCGCGGCGTTGTTGGCCGTCGTTCCCATCGTGACGAGCTTGTCGGCGGTCGCGGTGAGCAGCGTGTTGCCGTCGGCGGTGGAATAGAACGCGGTGACCGCGTCTTTCAGCGCCGGGAACGACCGCGTGAGCTGCGGCGGCATCTGCCAGACCCGCATCACGCCGTCGGCGCCCGTCGTGGCGACACCCCCGCCGTCCGGGCGCACCGCGAGGCCGGTAATGTCCGCGGGGTTCGTATAGCTCGCGGTTTGCTTGCCGTCGGCGCCGTTGAAGAACCGGATGGTCTTATCTGCGCCCGCGGTCACCCAGATGTTCCCGTTCGCGATGTACCCGAGGCCGACCACCGCGCCGGTGTGGCCCTTCAGGTCGATCGCGCCCTTCTCCTCGCCCTGCGGGAACACCTTCACGGTGCCGTCCGCGCCCGCGACGGCGAACGTCTTGCCGTCAGGGGCAACCACGACGCCCGTTCCCGCGCCTGCGGTGGCGAAGGTTTTCGCTGGCGTGTTGACCGGTACGTCCCAGATGAGCACTTTGTTGTCCGCGCCGCCGCTCGCGAGTTGATCGCCCTTCGCACTGAACGCGACGCACAGCACCTGATTCGTGTGGCCCTGCGGCCCGCTGTAGGTACGCAGTTCCTTGCCGGTGGCCGCGTCCCAGAGCTTCACCGTCTTGTCGAAACTGCCGGTGGCGAGGAACTTCCCGTCCGGGCTGATCGCGACCGCCTCGACGGTTTCGGTGTGCGCCTTGAGCACCGCGACCGCGTCCGGCGGTTGGGGTTGCGCGCGAAGGGCACCCGAAGCGGCGAGGATTGCGAAACCGAGCGCAACGAGCGCGACGTGACGCGAGGCGGGCATGGGGAGACTCCGGTGCGGAGATGCCGAGAGAGAAAGTCCCGGCGGCGGGCAGGAGGTAGTTTCGCAAGACGGGCGCCGCGGGTCAACGGGCAGAGTAGTAGTAGGCCGAAAGGCCGGCGCCGTGTGCCGTCGCCTCACATCGTCGAATAGCAACGGCACACGGCGCCGGCCTTTCGGCCTACTATACTCTGCAATTTACCGATACACCTTCATCGCCTTCAGGCGAGTGCGGATGTCGGCCAGCACCGCGGCGAACCGCTCGTCGGTCGAGTCGCCGTAGAGTTCCTCGAACTTCTCCGCCGACAGTCCGTTTCGCAGCCCGGTCAGAGGCGGGAGGTAGTCGGCGGCGGTGAACTTGCGGGCCACGTCGCGGAGCGTGTCGGCGTCGTTCTGCGCGGTGCGGGCGAACGCGATCCCGGTGAACTCTGCCGCCAGCGCCGGGACGCACAGCCCCACCGGCTTGTGGAGATCGAACAGGGAACGGCCGATCGCGACGTTCTCCGCGGTCACGGGCGGGAGCAACTCGCCCGTCGCGCAGCCGAGGAAGAACCGGCGGCACAGGTCGCGCCGGCCCGCGAGCGTCGGGTTGCCCAGCGCCGCGACCCGCACCTTGCGTTCTTCCGGTGTCTCGATCGCCCGCACCGCGGCAGACGTGGTCGCGTCGTCGGCCAGCGCGTTTGTGTCATCGAGCGCGATACCTAGCCCGATCAGGAACGCCGACACCATCTCCGGGCCTTCTTTTGTCAGCGCCGCTTCGGCGGCGGCGCGCACGTAGGCCGCCGTAAGCGCGTCGCCGGCGAGCGCGGCCGACCCGAGGTCGGCGTTGTTCCGCGCGTGCAGGCTGACCGCCTTCACGATCGTCCGCGCGTGTTCGTCGCGCGCGTCGAGCTTCAGCGGCGGGCGCTCCGGGATCTTCGGCCCCGGGTCGGGCAGCTTGGCAACGTCGCGATCGAATTCGCCGAGATACGCGAGCGCGAGCGCGTCGCCCGGCGCGGCCTTCAGAAGGGCCTTGTAGATGCGCCTGAGTCGCTCGCGGTTGACGGGAGAAAGTGTGGCAATTTCAACCGTCGGGTCGCGGCGCCGTTCGTCGGCCCAGATGTTGAGCGCCAGCGCGTTGAGCGGGTCGAGCCGGAGTACCGCGTCGGCGTGAATGATGTAATCGTCGTCGAGCTTCGCCCGCATCGCCGACCCGGGGTCGGGCGTGCCGACCGCGCCAAGCGCCCGCGCGAGAAGCTGCGTTAGCGCCTCGACCTGCCGCGGTTCCCCCCGCGGCCGGCCCTCACGCAGCAGAATGCGGCGCGACCCGAGACCGCGGTTCGCGCCGAACGCCGGGTCGGTCTTCTCGTCGATCGGGCGGCTCGAATACCCGACCGCGAGCGCCCCGGGCTTTACCTTCACCGCGTTCTCGAACCCGGTGAGCAATTCGGCGACAGTTTTCGCGCCGGGGTCGGACTTCCACGTGTCGAACCCGGCCAGTTCCAGCCGGATGCTCGTTGCCTTCTCGATCGCCTCCGCGGCTTCGGTGAACCGCTCGCGGAGTTGCTTCTGCCACAACTTCTCGGCGCGGGGGTCGCACTCGTCTACCAGAAGCGTGACCGGCACCTTGACCGGTGGGTCGCGCGGGATCGGGTTGAGTTCGGGCCGCAGGTCGCGTTCGAGCGGCTCGCCGGGCATCTCGATGCCTTCGAGCCGGACGCCCGCGACCTCGTCCGGGAGGAATACGTACCCGGTGTAGGGGTCGAGCCGGAGCGCGAGCGGTTTGCCCTTGACGGGAAACGTGATGTCGGCCGGCCCGGTCACGTACACCGGTACGACGTGGTTGGAGAGTATTTTGTGGTCGCGCGCCTTCGCGCCAGGCTCCGCGATCGTGAACGTGACCGGTCCCGCGGTGTAATTGGCGATCACAACGACTGCGCTCTGAACCGGCAACGGTGCGGCGAGCAATACGAGCAGGGCGAGCGGCCAAGTGCGCATATCGGCTCCGGTGCGGCGGATCGGACACTGTTGATCCTAGCACCGGAACGCCGCGGGCTGAACCCGAACCTGCGCCGCGGGCGGATTCGATAATCCGATTGCGGGCACAACAGAATGTGGTTCAATGATGTGCTAAACACGCGATCATTGTTTTTCTGTAGCCAGCCTCTGTGAGACCGGCCCGGGGTCTGTGACCCCGGCTACAGAAGATCGCGGGAGGTTCAAAATGGCCGACACGCTGCCGTCCGTCTCGACCGATCAGGTCGCGGCCTTCGTCGAACTGGCCGACCACAAGAGCCTGCGCGCCGCGGCGGCCGGGCTGCACATCACCGAACAGGGGCTGCGGAACCGGCTCATCGCGCTGGAAGCGCAACTGAAGGTGCCGCTGTATCACAAGCAGCGCGGGCCGCGGCGCCGGTCGCCGCTCACCCCGCAGGGCGAACTGTTCCTCCCGCAGGCGCGGGCGTTCCTCGAAACGGCCCGCCGGCTCGGCGCGTCCGCGTCCGCGGGCGGGCCGCAAGAGGTTCACGTCGCCGCGACGCAGTACCTCACGCTTTATGCGATGCTCGACGCGATCAGCCGGTTCCACCGCGCGTTTCCCGCGATCCGCGTCCGGCTCAGCACCCGGACCGAGCGCGACATCGAGGACGCGCTACTTCGCGACCCGGACCTCGCGTTCGGCGTCGCCGCGCCTTACGAGGGGGGCAGCGGGCTGGAGTACCGGCACCTGTTCTCGCTCGACTGGGGGCTGATCGCCCCGCCGGGGCACGCGCTGTTGCGGAAGCGCGGGCTGGCGCTGGCCGATCTGGTCGGCGTGCCGCTGATCGTCTTTGAGCGCGGTTCGACCGGCCGCCAGCACGTTCTGGACGCGTTCCACGGCCTCGGCCTCAGCCCGCGCGTCGATATGGAGGCCACGACGACCGGGATCGTCGTGAAGATGGTCGAGGCGGGCTTGGGCGTGTCGCTCGTCCCGCTGATGCCCAACGGCGCGGTGACGCGCGGGGTGAAGGTCGGCGTGCGGAAGCTGCCGGGGCAGATCCGGCCGATCCATTCCGGCATCCTGGTGAGGAGCGGCGAAACGCCCCCGCCGGCGGCGGAGGCGTTCATCCGGTTCTTGCACCCGGTCGAGGCGCCTACTTCAGTTCCTTCGGGTCGTACTTCCCGGCCTTCTTGATCTCGTCCTGCTTCAGCAGGAACTCGCGGCGCTTGGTGAGGTGGTCGCGGAGCGAGTCGAGGTTCTTCTTGAAGTGTTCGACCGCCTGCTTTGGGTCTTGCCGGCGCACTTCGGCCCGGTAAATCACCTCGCCTTCGAGCCGCTCGCCCAGCGCCTTGATGAGCGGCTCCATCGCATCCGCGGTGTACACCTTCTCCAGCAGCTCCTTCGTGCGGGCGAGGAAGTGTTTGCGGAACTGCTCGTTCGCCAGTAGCGGGCGCGACACGTCGCCGCCGGGGCGCCACCAGATCGGGTACCCGCCGCCCGGCGGCCGGTCGCCCTCCATGCCGAAGGTGATCGGCATGTCGGTGAACGTCTCGTACCCGCGGATCCCGTCGTGATAGCCCCAGGTCTTGTCCTGGTCCCACGGGAACATCACCCACTTCCCGGTTTTGCCGGTGTCGTGGTACAGGTAGTAGTTGTTGAAGAACCCGTCCCAGTCCGAAAGGACCGTGCGCACCGCGTACAGGTTGACCATCTCCTCGGCGTCGAACGTCTTCTTGATGAACGCCCACTGTTCCGCGCCCCGCGCCTTGAGCAACCCGTCCATCATCTCGGTGAGGTCGCCGTGCCCGGTCTGCGAGTGGGTCTTCTTTTCGTGGCGCTGGACGAGCGTGTTGCCGAACCACATCGCCTTGTACAGGTTGCCGGACGTGTCGTAGCCGTTGCGCCGCAGGAACGCCTTGTTCGGCTGTTCGAGGAGCAGTTGGAACCCGACCGGGCGCCCGTCGATCCAGGTGCGCACGAAGTCCGATCGCGGGCACGGGACGCCGGCCTTGCGGTACACCTCGTAGGCCATGTGCTCGGCGAGCGGGAACCGGTCGTGGTACTCGTACATGAGGGCGATCGTGGTCATGCCGTCGAGCGCGTGGTCCTTGTGGAACCGGATCTTGCGGCCGCCGGCCCGCGGGGTCATGCCCACGAAGTCGAACAGCTTCGGTTCGAGCGTTTTCGGATCGACGAACACGAACGCAGAGTTGCCGCGGGCCGGCGGGTCGGGGAAGGGCGGGCGGCCGAACGCCGGGCCGATCTCGAGCTGGGCTTCGCGGAACTCCCGTTGCCCGACGCTGATGACGAACCCGAGCGGGAGCTTGCCCGGCTCGAACTTGTTGTGAACGTACACCGACAGCGCCGGGCGCAGTTCGTTCTGGTGCGGGAAATAACGCTCGGCGTCCTTCGCATCGACCGCTCGAACGCGGAACCGGACGATTTGACCGGCCTTCTGTGTCGGGATCGTCGCCGAGTAACTGTTGCCGGCGCCCTTCGCCATCGCGAGTGTTACTTCCTCCTTTTCGGAGTTGGAGCCAACGACTCGGTAGCGCAGTTCGACCGCCTTCAGCCCCGCCGCGGACTTCACCTCCGCGCTCACTTTGATCTCCTGCGCCGGGGTGGCGTGCGCCGGCGTGAACGTGACGTTCGAGACGGCCGCCGGCAGTGTCGCGCTGAAAACGGAGTTCGGCTTGCCGGGCGTGCCCATCGGCCGGGGCGTGCCGGGCGCGAGCGGGGACGCGGCCCAGTTCTCCGGCGCGTTGCCGGGCGAGTTCGGGCAGATGCGTTCGAGCGACGACGACTCGCCGTCTGGCGCGACCGGCCACGGCGCGCGGGTCTTGTACGTCACGCCGTCGATCAGCTTGCCGGCCGCATCGCTCAGTTCGACCGCCTCGCCGCCGTGGCTGAGCGTCCCTTTAAACTCGCCGGCGGCGTCGAACCCGTAAGCCTTCTTGAATTCCTTCACGCTCTTGCAAACGACCAGGTAACCGCCGGCGTCGATCTTCGACCCGGCCGGGAACTCGTGCTTCGCGCCCTTGATCTTCCACCCGGACAGATCGACCGCCTTGTCACCGGTGTTGTGAAGTTCGATGTACTGGAGGTCGTCGAGGTCGTTGGGTGCGTGGTACATGATCTCGTTGATGACGACATCGGCGCGCAGGTGTGAAGCGAGCGCGAGAGCGACCATCACCGCGACGGAACGGGCGTACTTCATGGCGTCTCCAGAGGTGGCCGGCAGCGATCCCGTGACATGACGCTTGGCGCACGATCCAGTTTCGCCGGCGCGGGAGGGGTGGTCAAGCGCGGTCTTTCGGGTGGTCCGCTCACTCCGTGAGCGGATCGCCGCGCAGCGGCGATAGTTCTTTGCCGGTGCGTGCGGGTCGCGCGTTCGCCTTGTCGCTCACTTCGTTCGCCACTCCGCTCTCGGAGAGAGCGGGCCACCCGAGAAGACCGGTCACTCCGTGACCGGACCACACGAAACCGGGCCGCGGATTGCTCCGCGGCCCGGCGCCCGTCGCG
>CAZBXY010000333.1:0-4657 GCA_964495365.1 uncultured Frigoriglobus sp.
GGACCGGACGGGCGCTGCGGGCCGGGCGGCGCGGACGAACCGCCCGACGGCGGGCGCTGGCTGCTCGGCGGCGCCGCCTGACCGGCCGAGGTCCGGCGGTCGGCGATGAACTTCGGCGGGGCGACCTGCGGCGGGCGCTTGAGGATGTCCGGTCGGGTCGGCTGGCCCGCATTGGGCGGAATGATGTTCTTCGGCGGCGCGGCGGGTGGGGTCGGTGCGGCCGCTTGCGGTGCGGCCGGCGCGCGAACCGGTGTGGGGGGCTGCGCGGGTGTGACAACAGGGGCCGGTTCGGCCGCCGGTGCCGAAGCCACCGTCGCCGGGGGCGCGGTCGCGGCCGGTTCTTGCGGAGCGGCCGGCGCGCTCGGCGCCGCTGGCACGCTGGCACGCGCCGGGGGCGCGGTCGGGCGGCCCATGTTCAGGTTGCGCATCCCGCTGCCGCCGAGCGCCGGGATGACGTTGCGCGGCGGGCCGGGTGGCGACACTGCCGCGGGCGGCGCAGCGGCCGCCACCGGACGGACCGGTTCGGGCGCCGGGGTCGGAGCCACGGCGGCCACGGGAGCGGGTTCGGAGCCGACCGGGGCCGGCGCGGTCGGGTCGGAGACCACCTGCGGCGCGGCGGGCACAGTGGGGGCCGGTTCGACCGGCTTCACGGGGGGTTTGGGCGGGGCTTTGGGGAGCGTTTGAATGTTCTTGGCGAGGTTAGCGGCGGGGGGAATGATCGATTTCGGGGGAACGCCCGGCACCGAGAGCGGCGCCGCGCCGGGTTTCGGGCCGCGCTTGGCGCGCGCTTTCAGCGCCTCGGCCTGGTCCGGTTCCAGGCCGTTGAGCTGGTTCGTGATTCCGGCGAACCCCAGCTCCTTGCAGTAATCGAGCAGGAGCTTGCTCTCGACATTGAGTTCTTTTGCCAGGTTAAATACCCGGACCTTCTTCTCTTTCGCGTCTTTCGTCTGCGGATTCGACAAGCGGAACTCCTCTTGGGGGTGCTCCGAACAACCCCCGAACCGGCCCGCGCCGCGGGCATCCCGGATCGACCGATCGCGCCCCGAATGAGTTCTATTCTAATCACGCGGCCCCTGCTGAAAAGGGCGATCGCAAGTTCCACGCCCCAAGTTCCGAGTTTCAAGTTGAAAACGAGCGATCCGATCGGTCGTCTTCAACTTGAAACTCGGAACTTGGAACTCCTCACTTCTCGCCGTCCGCGTCGGTAGGCGCGTCGGCCGGGGTCTCGGTCGTCTCGTCTGGGTTAGACACAGCGCCCTCGGCCGCGGGTTCGCCCCCGCCGGCGGATTCTGCGCTTTCGGTCGCGGCTCCGGCCTCGGCCGCCTGCGCGTCGGCCAGGGCCTGGGTTTCGGCGTCGGCCACGGCCTGGGCCTCGGCATCGACCCGGGCCTGCTCGGCCGCGGCTTCCTCCGCCTGGCGCCGTTCCTCCTCGACGCTCTGCTCCATCACGTCTGCGTACTCTTCCGCGTACATCACCACTTCGTCCGCTTCCGGTTCGGGCAGCGCGGTGAATTCAGCCAGCCCGGCCGCGTCGGTCATCGTGATGTCGTTGTACGAGAGGAACCCTTCTTCAATGAGGGCGTTGGTCAGCTCCCCGGAGGCGTGCGGGAGCTGCCCGAACCAGCGTTCCGCCCGTTCGAGCGCTTCGGCCAGTTCGTCGTGCGTCATGATCTCGATGTCCCAGCCCACGAGCTTGGACGCGAGTCGGACGTTTTGCCCGCGGCGGCCGATGGCGAGCGACAGTTGATCGTCGGTCACAAGGACGATCGCCCGACCGAGCCTGGGGTAGGTGAACACGTCGGAGATTTGCGCCGGCTGAAGCGCGTTCGGAATGAGGACTTGCAGCGCGTCGTTCCACCGAACGATGTCGATCCGCTCGCCGTTGAGTTCCTCGATCACGTTCTTGATCCGACTGCCACGAACGCCGACGCACGCCCCGACCGCGTCTACCTTTGTATCGATGCTCGTGACCGCGACCTTCGACCGGTAGCCGGCCTCGCGGGCCACGGCGCGGATGTCGATGATGCGCTCGTCGATTTCGGGGATTTCTTCTTCAAACAGCGCCTTGACGAACTCCGGGTGCGCCCGCGACAGCACGACCTTCACGCGGTGGCCCTGCTTGCGGACTTCGAGGATGATGGCCTTCACGCGCTCGTTGACGTGGTGCGTTTCCCCGGGGATTTGCTCGCTGCGCGGCAGCAAGGCTTCCGTTTTGCCGAGCGAAACGATCGCGGTGCCGGCGTCCACGCGGGTGACGGTGCCGACGACCAACTCGTACCGCTTGCCGGCGAACTCGTTGAACACGGTGTCCGATTCGGCCTCGCGGATCTTCTGGATAATCATCTGCTTGGCTGACTGCGCCGCGATGCGCCCGAGCGTGATCGGGTCGAGTTCCATCTCGCCGTACTTGGCGACGATGTGGCCGGTCGCCTCATCGATGCTGACGTGAACGCCTTCTTCCACCTGGAAGTGGCGCTCGGCGGCGACCTGAATGGCCGAAGCGATCCCCTTGAAGATGGTTTCCTTGGAGATTTTGCGTTCGTCGTGGAGCGTGTCCACGAGTTTGAGGATGGCCTCGCCCGGGTCATTCTGCTTCTCGACCGTCTTCTTGATCGCCATGATCGCAGCCCTCGGCTGTTCGGTCCGGTCGGTCGGCGGCACAAACGCCGACACCGGCTCGGGAATCGCCCACGCCGCGGTTGCCGGGAGCGATCCGGATAGCCTTGCGGCCAAAGGGACCGGCACCCGACACCCCGACGCGTGCGGCCCAATGCCGGTGCATCGTTGGTGTGGTTGTCAGTGTTATTGTTGCGCCCGAAGGGCGCGGAAGCAAGAGGAACTGCCGAGAAATACTCTGTTTTACCTCTCCGCCGTAGCCTGACTCTCCGAGTCGGGTTCTTCTCTATCGGGAGGCGGGTTGGACCCGACTCGGAGAGTCGGGCTACGATAAGACCCGCTCATCTTCGCCGACTTCTCTCCAAGAGGTCAAGAACGCCGCGGGTTCGGGTAATGTTCCTGCATCACCTGCTTCATCTCGCGAACCGCCCGCTCCAGGCCGACGAACACCGCGCGTGAGACGATGCTGTGTCCGATGTTCAGTTCCTCAACGCCTGGGATCCGCACGATCGGCTGGACGTTCCAGTAGTTCAGCCCGTGGCCCATGTGGACGTGTAGCCCCAGCGCGGTCGCCTGCGCCGCGGCGCTGCGGAGCTTCTCCAGCTCGCGGGCCACGTCCGCCGCGGTCTTCGCTTCGGAATAGCTCGCGGTCTGGAACTCGATCGCGTCGGCCTTCAGTTTGCGGCTGGCCTCGATCTGGAACGGGTCCGGGTCGATGAACAGCGAGACGTGAATGCCCGCCCCCTTCAGTTGCTCGACCGCGTCGCCGACGCTGGCCACGTTTCCGACCACATCCAGGCCGCCCTCGGTGGTCAGTTCCTGGCGCTTCTCGGGGACGAGCGTCGCCTCGTCGGGCTTCACCTTCAGTGCGATCGCGAGGATTTCTTCGTAGGCGGCCAGTTCCAGGTTCAACCGCGTGGTCACGGTGTCGCGCAGGAGGAACACGTCGCGGTCCTGGATGTGGCGCCGGTCCTCGCGCAGGTGAACGGTGATCCCGTCGGCGCCGCCGAGGGTGGCGAGTACCGCGGCGGCGACCGGGTCAGGTTCCTTCGCCCGCCGGGCCTGCCGCACGGTCGCGATGTGGTCGATGTTCACGCCGAGGCGAATCATGGCTTGCCTTGATGTGGGGCGCGTCAGCGCGGGGTGGTGTACTTGGCCAGGTAGTCGAGGACGGCGCGGTAGCGGTCGAGTTCGCGCACAAGGACACGGTACGCGAGCACGACGAGTACCACGTCGAGGAGTCGCTCGGCCACCGGGCTGACGACCGCAATCGAGAACCACACCGAGAAGAGGAAGTAGTTCAGCACCAACAGCGCCGCGAACAGCGGGAACGCGACCTGTGCCGTGCGGCTGACACGGTACCGCGGGTCGAAGTACATCTGCGCCGCGAGCCGCATGTCGGCCCACAGTTGGCCGAAGAACCACCCGCGGCGCACCGGTTCGTGCGGTTCCGGGGGCGCGAGGATCGCGCCCTCCGGCGGGGGCGGGAGCAACCGCACGAGGGGCAGAATGGCCCCGCGCGGCGCCGCTTCGGGCGCTTCGGGCGCGGTCGCGGGCGACTGTTCGGGGAGCGGTTCGGTCATGCCCTATCCTCAGGCTCGGTCGGCGCTGTCAGGGTAATGCGGGGGCGACAGATTGGGAAGAGCAAGGCGAACGGCGCGGCGTCAGCCCGCCGAGTTTCACCAATGCGTTTCTCGGCGGGCTGACGCCGCGCCGTTCGCCATACAAAGCCGTTCGCCTACTTGTCGGCGATCGGGCTGGCCTTCTCCGCGGTGGGGAACTCCTTCGGCAGCGGGATCGTGACCTTGCCGGTCGCGGCCCACTCGGTGCCGCGGGTGAGCGTGCCCGCGAAGCCCCAGCACCGCATCGCGTTGGCGTCGTGGCCCATCGGGGTGTGGAACACCCGGCCCTGGCCGTAGCTCACGGTCCAGATCATCGGCTCGTGAGCCTTCGTGCCGCTGGAATACGCGGTCGCCAGCACCCGCACGTTCTCGATCGGGCCGCGCATGTTGTCGTACAGTTCGTCGCTCACGTGCGCCCA
>CAZBXY010000333.1:4667-8716 GCA_964495365.1 uncultured Frigoriglobus sp.
TGATCGGGTGTTCGCTGTCCCGCACCTTCACGGTGAACGGGCCGGTGTACCGGTGTCCGGAGCCGTCGCCCTTGCCGGACTCCACAAGCACCTCCTTACCCTCGTCGTCGAGCGACAGCCGCTTGCCGCCAGCGTTGCCGCGCCAGCCCATCCCGATCATCTGGTTGTACTGCTTCCACCCCTCGAACGCGTTGTTCGCCGCGTGAACCACCACGTACCCGATCTTCCCGTCCTTGAGCAATTTCTCGAAGTCGGCGTTCAGCCCGGTGCCCCACGGCTCGCCGTTGTAGTTGCTCACCACCACCTGGTACTTCGTCAGATCCGGGCGGAACTTTTCAAACGCTTCCCGGTGCGGCTTGCGCAGTTCGGCCACTTTCGCCTCGTGGGCCTTCTTCTGTTCGGGCGTCGCGTCTTTGGGCAGCGCCGGCAGCTTGAGCGCCGCCGGACTGGTCGCGACCTCGACCGCAAACTTGTCCGTGCCTTCGAGCAGTTTCTTGAGTACGGGCGTGGTCTGCTGCCACTGGTGGTTGTTCTGCCCGTCGATGATGAGCACCTTGATCTTCTCATCCGCGGCACTCACCGAAATCGCGGCGACACCGAGCAGCAGGGGTGCGGAAAGGAATCGCATGGGAGGCTCCGGGAGTGAGGAGGGGTGAACCGCGGCACCGATTGTGCTGGTTCCGGTGGGCGCGTCAACGGGGTAAAATGGCTGACAACTCCTTTTCGGAGACTTGGCGATGAACACGCACGACGAACACGACGTGGTGAAGGTGTATTCCGGCACGATGGTGTCGGCGGAACTGTACCAGCAGGCGCTCAAGGAGGCGGGCGTCGAGAGTCAGGTGGTCGGGCTGTCCCTCGCGGCCAGTTTCGGCAGTGCGATCCCCGATTCGGTCGAACTGTGGGTCAAGAGCGAGGACGTGGAGAAGGCCACGGCCGCGATCAAGTTGTTCGAGGCCGACAAGGGCGTGATGGCGTGAACCGCTTGGTGAACCGCGCCCGCAAGGCCGGGGGTGGCGCACACTTCCACTGACGCCCGCCCTTGCGGGCGCGGTTCGCCAAGAAGTTGGGAATAACCTACCGCCAGCGGGATCATTTCTGCCAGCAAGTCGTTGGCGGGTTTTTCCCAATCACCGGGTACGGAGTACGTCATGTCCACGAACAGCCCGAACGGGTCGCGGAAGCGGTACGCGCCGGCATTCGCACTGGTGTTACTCGGCGGCGCGATGAGCCTCGGTTTCACCGGCTGCGGTGGAGGCGCCACGACCGGCGCAAAACGCGGTGGGAGCGCGGAGAACGCACTGGCCGCGCCCGGCGAGTTCAACAAGCAGAACGCCGAGACTTATGGAGCGATCGTCGAGAACGAGTTCCGCTCGCCGCTTGTGGCGCCGCTGTCCACCTTCTCGGCCGAAGTCAACACTGCGTCATACGCGAACGTCCGCCGCTTCATCAATCAGCAGAACAAGTTACCGCCGAGGGACGCGGTGCTGCTCGCGGAGCTGGTCAACTACTTCCCGTACACGTACCCGCAACCGACCGGCGACAACCCGGTGTCGCTGACGCTCGATATTCACCCCTGCCCGTGGAAACCGGATCACAAACTCGTGCGGATCGGGGTGAAGGCGAAGGACATCGCCCCGGCCGACATGCCCGCCCGCAACCTCGTGTTCCTGATCGACACGTCAGGGTCGATGGCCGAGTCGAACCGGCTCCCGCTCGTGAAACAGGCGCTCAATCTGCTCGTCAACACGCTCACCGAGAAGGATCGCGTCACCATCGTGACCTACGCGGGCGACGCGGGGTTGAAGCTCACGCCCACGTCCGGCGACCGCAAGCAGACGATCCGCGATGTCGTGAACAGCCTGGGTTCCGGCGGCGGAACCAACGGCGAGGGTGGAATCCGGCTCGCCTACGAAATGGCTCGGCGGTCGTTCATCGACGGCGGAGCGAACCGCGTCATCCTCTGCACCGACGGCGATTTCAACATCGGCGTATCGAACCAAAGCGATCTGCGGCAACTGATCGAGAAAGAGCGAGCCAGCAACGTGTTCCTGTCGGTCCTCGGGTTCGGGATGGGCAACTACAAGGACGACCGCCTGAAGGAACTCGCCAATTACGGTAACGGGGTCCACGGCTACATCGACACGCTGGACGAGGCCCGCAAGGTGTTCGTGGAGCAGGGCGCGGCGCTCGTGTGCGTGGCGAAGGACGTGAAGTTCCAGGTCGAGTTCAACCCGGCGAAGGTGACTGCGTACCGCCTGATCGGGTACGAGAACCGCATCATGAAGGCCGAAGACTTCAAGAACGACGCAAAGGACGCCGGCGACATCGGCAGTGGGCACACGGTCACCGCGCTCTACGAGATCGTCCCGGTCGGGGTGAAGATCGACCTGCCGGACGTGGACCCGAACCGGTATCAGAAGCCCGCGGGGGCGGCCGGAAACGCCGACGAATGGCTCACCGTGAAGATGCGGTACAAGCACCCCGACAGCGACAAGAGCCGCGAACTGTCGGCCCCGCTAAAGGGCGACGGTTCCGGGCGCGCGAGCGAAGACGTCCGGTTCGCCTCGGCGGTCGCGGAGTTCGGGCTGCTCCTGCGGGATTCGCCCTACAAGGGCACCGCGAGCTTCGACGCGGTGATCGAGCGAGCCGCCGGGGCGCTCGGGTCCGACCCCAACGGCCACCGCAAGGAGTTCGTGGAGCTGGCCCGCAAGGCGAAGGGCCTGACCGACCGGGCGACGGAGTGATTGTAACGTCCCCGTGCGGTCGGCCCCGCGAGCGCGTATGATCGGCGTATCAGCCGTCGCCCGCGGAGCCGGTCCATGCGTACCGCCCTTCCCGCCGCGCTTGTCGCGTGTCTCGCACTGTTGGCCCCGGCGCAGCCGAAGGCCGAAGTGCCCACCAAAGCGCAGATCGAGACCGACCTGAAGCTCGTCGCGGTCCCGCCGAAGGAGCGCGTGATCGAGGCCGGGACGCAGCCGTATGTCGAACTGAAACTGGTGAACACCTCGAAGACGCGAACGCACAAGGTCGTGAAGCCCGGTGACGGGTCCGGGTGCGGCTGGCGCGATCCGTGGGTGCATGTGACCGCCGAGCAGCGCACGGTCGAGGGCAAATGGGCTGCGATGGAGCCGCTCCCCAACGGCCGGTGTGCGTTTTTCGATTCCGACTGGCCGAAAGACGTGATCGACCTGAAGCCGGGCGAGGAACTGGCACTCACCAACTGGTACCGCCCGGACAGCTACGAGTTCCAGTTCCCCGGCAAAGTCCGGCTGATCGGGCACTACGAGTACCGCGCCGCCGCCCTTCGGGGGCTCAAGCAACTGCCGGACGCGGAGCGCGGCGCGATGGCCGGCGTGCCGCTGTTCGCGCTGGCGAGCGAACCGGTCGAGTTCGAGGTGATCCGCCCGCTCGACGTGCGCGCGAAGGTCAAAAAAGCGCTCAAGGTCGGGGTCGAGTCGAAGGCGAGCGAGGTCATCGAGATCACGGTCACGAACTCCTCGAACAAGCGGCAGGCGGTCGGGAACGTCAGCGTGAACGGCTACGGCGTCGGCATCACCCCGTATTCGGAACACGTGACGACGATCGCGTTCGCGAACGTGCCGGTGTACAGTTCGCTCAAGGTTCTGGAGCCGGGCGAAACGGTGACGGTGTTCGGCGGGGGCGATTTCGCCAGCCAGGCCGACGGCCCGTGGAAGGGGCTGAAGGCCGGCACGGTCCGCGTGCGCGTGAGCTACGGCCTCCCGACCGACAGCTCCGCCACGCACGTCGTTTACGCACCGGATGTGGAAGTGCGGGTGGAGGAATAGTGTGAGTGCGAGTGTGAGTGTGAGGCAGAATGCAGAAGACAAAAAACAGTGAAGAGTGAAAGGCAGTGAGCAGCAATCCGTGAGCCGTCGGTCGTTGTTTTCAGCCGCGGAGCGGCGACCGATGTTAGCCCAGGGTGGAGCCGCGCAGCGGCGCAATCCTGGGTAAGCGACCGCAAATACAACGAAGCCCCGTTAGGGGCGGCAGTTTCCCCATGAGAGAAGGTTTCTGTCGCCCCTCCG
>CAZBXY010000334.1:0-8672 GCA_964495365.1 uncultured Frigoriglobus sp.
GGTTCTACTGGGCTGTTGCCGCCTGACGGTTATGAATCAACCAGATTTGGTATCACCCCACGAACTTGCGGTCGCTCTTGCAGGCGTACATCGCCTTGTCGGCCTGCTCGATCGCGCCGGGGATGTCCGCCGGCGCGGCGAAGTCGGCCAGCCCCCACGCCACGACGAGGTCCAGCGCCCCCGGGCCGTCCGGCAGCCGCTGCCCCTTGAGGGCCGTGTCCAGCGCCTCCATGCGCCCGGTCATTTCGGCCGCCCGGCCGCCCTCGAGGACCACCAGGAACTCGTCGCCGCCGGTGCGGAACACCGGGTCGGTGATGCGGAACAGCACCTTCAGCGCGCGGGCCACGAGCTGGATCGCCGCGTCGCCGGCGGCGTGTCCGTACCGGTCGTTGATCGTCTTCAGCCCGTTCAGGTCGATCACCGCGACCGTCCCGGCAAACGCGGTCCCGGCCCACTCCTTCAACAGCGCGTCGAAGGCCCGGCGGTTGAGCAGCCCGGTGAGCGGGTCGGTGCGGGCCGCGATCGCCAACTGCTCCGACGCCGCGGCCAGCTCGCGGTTCTTCGCCTCCAGCGAGTCCCGGACCCGCTCGACGGCCAGCATCGCCATCCCGAACGCCAGCCCGACTTCCGCGAGCGCGTCGTACATCGGGCTGAACCGCATGTACTCGAGCGGGTGTCCGCCGTTGAACCACACCGCCCAGTACGTCACTGGGCCGTAGTGGACGAACAGCAGTCCCAGAACGAGCAGGCACCCGCGGACGACGTGGATCCCCAGCGCCGGGTGCGTCGAGTCGGTCCGGTAGCCGCGGGTGGCCGACAGCGCCAGCAGCACGAACATGCCGAAGATCGGGGCGTGGAAGATGTAAACCTGATCGGTGGTCGCGAGCATCCACGGCGCGACGAGGCCGAACGCCAGCGGCGGAGCCAGCACCCACGCGTCGCGCGACAGGGCCGAGCCGGTCGTCAGGTTCCGGCACCCGGCCCAGAGCAGAAAGCCGAACAGGTATTCGAGGCAACAGTATACGGAGAACGCGAGCCGGACCGCGGTGGGGTACGTTTCAATGTCGGTGGAAATGGCGACGCGGAGCGACATGAGCGCCGCGGCCAGGACGACCCAGCCGGCGGTCCAGAATACCAGGAACCGCCCGGCCACGGCCCGCGCCAACTGCCACAGCAGCAGCGCGACCGGCGGGATCGACAGCGCCTGAATGTTGAACGCGAGGTGACTCTGTTCCATCGGGCGGCCACGGGTAGTGTGCTCGGACGGTACACCCAGTGTAACACGCCCGCCGGACCGTTGTCGTGTCCGTTCACGCAGATGGTTGCGAGTTCGATGCCGGGGCCGCGGGCGCACCGGTATTTTGCTTCAAGAGGTCGCGGATCTCGGTGAGCAACTTTTCCGTCGGTGTCGGTTCCGCCGGTTTCGCCTCTTCGGTCTTCAATACGTACTTGTGCAGGGCGTTCATGCCCTTCACCACCAGAAACATGCAGAACCCGACGATGAGAAAGGTAATGAGCGTTTGAACGAAGTTCCCCCAGCCGACGCGGGCGTCCTTGTACACGAATGCCTGACTCGACACGTCGAACCCGCCGGTCGCCAGCCCCACGACCGGCATGAAGATGTCCTTGACCATGGACGCGACGATGGCGCCGAACGCGGTGCCGATCACGATGCCCACTGCGAGGTCCACCACGTTGCCGCGCAGGATGAACTTCTTGAACTCGTCGAGGAACGATCGCATGGGAGCTCCCGCCTGATGTTCGTAGTGACCGGCTCCAGCCGGTCTCGCTGCGCAGCGGCGCCCTTCTGACGCGAAGCCCGGGAGACCGCGCCTCCCGATCGGCTGAAGCCGGTCACTACGAACCAAGAACCTACTTCTTCGGGTCGATGGCCGGCAAGGGGAAGTCCGCGCTGGGGGTGTGCTGGTCCTTCAGCAGTTTCTCCAAGCGTGCCAGTACGTCCGGATGCTTCGCAGACACGTCGTCCTTCTCGGACTCGTCCGTCGCGAGGTTGTACAGTTCCGTCTTCACCACGCCCTTGTTCAGCCCCTGGCGCACCGCCTTCCAGTCGCCGGCGATCACCGCTTGCTGGCCACCGTAACTGGGGAACTCCCAGTACAGGCACTCGCGCCGCGGTTGCAACCCGCCGAACAGGTCGCTGGTGAAACTGATTCCGTCGATGGTCTTATCGGTGCCTAGCGGGGCGGGGCTGGCGATCGCGTGGAGCGTCGGCAGCACGTCCGGGAAGTAGAGCCGTGTCTCGCACGTGGTGCCGGCGCGGATCTTCCCCGGCCAGTACGCGATGAACGGCACGCGGATGCCGCCCTCGTAGAGGCTGCCCTTCAACCCGCGGAGCTTCCCCGCGGAGTTGAAGAAGGTCGAATCCGCGCCGCCGACGTTATGCGTCGGGCCGTTGTCGCTCGTGAAGATGACGAGCGTGTCCTTTTCGAGGCCGAGCGCCTTGAGCTTCTCGACGATGCGCCCGACCGAGCGGTCCATGCGGGTGACCATCGCCGCGTAGCCTGCGTGCGGCGCCGGGTGAGGCCGGTAGCCCTTTTTGCCGTCGTAAGCCGGGTCGTCGCCCAGTTTGTCCTTGTACTCGGCGAGCGAGTCCTCCGGCACCTGCACCGCGACGTGCGGCACGATGAACGGCAGGTACAGGAAGAACGGCTTGGCCTTGTTCTTCTCGATGAAGTCGAGCGCCTCGGCCGCGAACATGTCCTGCGTGTACTGCTTGCCGGTCGCGCCGTCGTTGTCCTTCAGTTCGATGCGCTCGCCGTTTCGGTAGATGTGTTTGGGGTAATGACTGTGCGCGTGGGCCTGGCAGTTGTAGCCGAAGAACAGGTCGAACCCGTGCT
The DNA here is from genome assembly GCA_964495365.1 of uncultured Frigoriglobus sp. Taxonomy (GTDB): domain Bacteria; phylum Planctomycetota; class Planctomycetia; order Gemmatales; family Gemmataceae; genus Gemmata. The sequence continues at coordinate 2,859 of CAZBXY010000334.1, forward strand.
TCATCGGGCTGCCGGCGGTGTCCCAGTTGCCCAGCCCCCACTTGCCCATCGCCCCGGTCGCGTAACCGAGCGCCTTGAGCAACTCCGTGATGGTCACGTCCTCGGCGCGGATCGGGAACTGCCCCTCCTCGCCCTTCTTGTACTGCCGGTTGTCGCGGACCCGGGCGTGGCCCATGTGCTTTCCGGTCATCAGCGCGCACCGCGACGGCGCGCACACCGCGTTGCCAGCGTAGAAGCGCGTGAACTTCATCCCGCCTTCGGCCAGCTTGTCGATCGCTGGCGTCTTGATCTTCGTTTGGCCGTAGCAGCCGAGTTCGAAACAGCCGAGGTCGTCGGCGATGATGAGGACGATGTTGGGCTTCTTCTCGTCGGCCCGCGCGCCGGGTGCGAGCGCGGCCAGTGCGACGAGAGTTGCGACGAGACGGGTCACCATGACGGCACCTCCGAAGGGGTGCCGTCAGTGTCGGGTTGTGAGGTGAAGTGTCAACGGTCTACCGCGAATCGCCGAAGCGGCTGCACACCCACGCCAGGAAGATCACCACACCGACGATCCCGATGACGATGAGCATTCCGTCGATCGAAGTTCCATCGGGGGCCGGTGCCGCGGAGCTGGAAGCGGAGCGCGGTTCGGTCGCGGGGCCGGCCACGGCGGTTTGCGCGGCGAGCGCCAGAACGATTGCGAGGAGCCAGATGCGAACGGGGGCTGTGAAGTACGTGGTCATGGGTGCCTCCCGGTTAAGGACCGGACTTCTGTCCTGAATGACACCCGCGTTCACCCTATTGTTCGCTCCCCAGGTGACGAGATTTCAAGGGGCCGGCCGCATTTCGGCTGGACCCACCAAAACGACCGAGGCGGGCCCGCGGCCCGCCTCGCAAAAATACTGTACAGATTATGAGTTACTTCATCAGCATGGTGGCGCCGAGGTAGACGACGACCATGATGAGGACCGCGGCGGCGACCAGCCCGAGCGGGCCGACGCCCGCCTTGCGCTCGGGGCCAACCTCCTCGGCCCACGCGGTCGCTTCCTCCTCGACCGGTTCCAACTGCGGGGCCGGGGCGGCCTTCGGCGCGCCCTTCGCGGGCTTGCCGGTGGTCGCACCGCGGGTCGGCAGTTTCGGCATCGCGGGCCGGGCGAGTTCAACGGGCGTGTGAGCCTTCACTTCGGCCCCGGTCTCGTTGCTCTCGTCACCGCTCGGCGGCTTCGGGAACGCGCCCCGACCGGGCACCGGCGGGGCCCCGCGGCCCAGTTGCGGGTTCGGGGTGCGGACGTTCGGGGCCACCGGGGCACCGGTTGGCGCGGGGTTGGTTCGCCCGCGCTCACCCGAGCCGGCGGGATTCGACCGGCTCGGCAGTGTCACCTTTTGACCGGGGTTCGACCGCGACCCGAGGCCGGGGCGCCCGCCGCTCGACAGACCCGGACGGCCGCCGGACGACGCGCCCGGCACCCCGCCGGGGATCTTGGTCAGGTCGCCCAGGAACGGCTCCAGTTCCTCGACCAGTTCATCGCACCCGCTGTACCGCCCTTCGGGCGTCTTGGCCATCAGCCGCTTCACCACCTCGCCCAGCCCGGCCGGCACGCCGGGAGCCAGTTCGGTCACCGGCACCGGTTCCTTCGTCTGGTGGCTCATCATCTTCTCGACCGCCGACCCCTCCGGGAACGGCACCCGCCCGGTGAGCGCGTAGTAGAGCACGCACCCGAGGCTGTACTGGTCGCCCGCCGGCGTCCGGTTGGTCGGCTCCATGATGCTCTCGGGGCTGGAGCAGTCCAGCCCGCTGGTCAGCGTGTTCGCGGTGGACATGGTGTCCACGAGGCTCTCGCCGTCGTTCTCGACCAGGAGCGAGCCGATGCCGAAGTCGAGGATGCGGGCCTGGTTGTCGGCCCCGATCATGATGTTCGACGGCTTCAACAGGCCGTGAAACAGGTTGTTCTGGTGCGCGATCGTCAGCCCCTGGGCGATATGCACCGCGTACAGCGCGGCCTGCGCCGGGGGCAGTTTGCCCTGCTGCTGGACGATCGCTTCGAGCGTGACCCCTTCGGCCAGCGGCCACGACAGGTAGTGCAGCCCGCCAGCGGTGCCCACGTCCACGAACGGGACCACGGCCGGGTGGGTGAAGTTGCCGAACGACCGCACCTGCCGGCGCGCGAGGCGCACGTTCCACATGCTGCGCCGCGGGAGCACCTTCACCGCGTACAGGTTGTTGTCGTTCTTCGAGGTGGCCTTGTACACCTGGCCCATGCTGCCCTGCCCGATCGCGTCGAGCAGCACGTACGGCCCGAGGACAAGCCCCTGGCTCTTGCCGTTGAGGATCCGCTCGGCCTGGAACGCGGTGATCGTGCCCTGATCGACGAGATATTCGGCCAGCACCGGGGCTTCGGCGCGGGGGTTCTTGCGGAGGAACTCCCCGACGATCTGGTCGAGCGGGCCGCGGTCGATCAGACCGCTCCGCCGCAGGTCCCACACGAACCATTCGCACGCGCCGAGGTCGCTCGTCACCATTGGATCGTCCTTACGGAACAGAAACCCGGCGGGTCCGGGGGGATGTTCGGGCCGCGCCGCGCGCGCCGGGACGTGTTGAGGTCCGGGCGCGGCGGTTCGCGAGTCACCCAAAATTAGGACGCCTTTCGGGGGTGTCAAACTCGCCCCGCCCCGTTTTCAGGCGTAACCCGACCCGCTATCCTGAGCAGAATGAACGGCACAACCGGAATATGGAGCGGGGCGGGCTGTTGGTCCGCTGCGCCTGCGGCGCAGTCTTACTTGTGGACCACAGTGAAATTTGCACATCCGCTACAGGCCCGGTAACCGTTCTGCCCGGACCTGAACTTTCAACAGCAAAGGCTCTCCGATGGCCCTCGACCCGTATTCGTCGTGCCCGTGCGGTAGCGGCAAGAAGTTCAAGTGGTGCTGCGCTCCGTACTTTTCGACCGTCGAGAAGGCGTTCGATCAGGAGGACCAGGGGCAGCACGAGACCGCGCTGCAGACCATCAAGGGGCTGCTGACGGCGCACGCGGCCAACCCCTCCGTCTGGCTCTACTACGCGCAGTTCCTCTACAAGGCCGCGGCGGCGGAACTCGAACTGGCGGCCCGCAGCCAGACCACGGCCCCGCGCCCGAACGACCCGCCGGCGTCGTACACGAAGAAGTTCGAGGAAGCCGAGGAGGCGCTTTCCAAGGCGCTGGAACTGAACCCGCAGTTCGGGATGGCGTACTTCCTCCGCGGGCAGTTCCGCGAGAACGAGGGTGAGTTGATCGGCGCGCTCTTGCTCTACCGCAAGGCCGCCGAAGCGTACGACCCCGAAGCGCACGACCAGCTCGCCGCCGTTTACATCAAGATTTACCAGGGCGAGTCGATGCTGAACCGCCCGGTCGCGGCGCGGGCCGCGCTGGAGCGGGCGGCCCACTTCGCCCCGACCGACCCGGAACTGCGCGCCCAGTTTGAAAGCGAATTCGGCCCCGACGGCCCGTACCCGGCCGCCGCGTACAAGAAGTATTCGTTCCGCCCCACCGCCAAGCCGGTGCCGGAGTCCGCCGCGACCGGCAAGCTCTCCGACGCCCGCAAGGCGTTCGAGAACCTCACGCAGGTCACCCCCGACGACCCGGCCGCGTGGTTCGACCTTGGCCTCGTTCTCGCGTGGATCGGCGAGCAGCCCAAAGCGGTCGCGGCACTGGTCAAATCGATCGAACTCGAAACCGACGACTACCGCGCCGAAGAGGCCGGGGCGCTGGCGGAGGTGCTCCGCTGCGGGTTCGGCATGGAGAACGACTCCGACTACCTGGGCCACGTGATCGTGATGCCGATCCGCGAGCCGAACGCGGTGATGCGGCTCCTGGGCGCCTTCGAGCAGGCCGGCAAGCTCCGCGGGGTGCAGGTCGATCGCGAGCGCGGGATGATGTTCGGGATGATCGTGGAGGAGCTGCCGTCCTTGCTCTCGGTGGGCACGGTGAACCTCGCCCGGGTCGCGGCGCGGGTGATGATCGGCCAGGGCGTGATCCGCTTGAGCCACCCGAACCGCGAGTCGGTGGCGAAGGTGGCCGACGAGATCCGCACCGGGGTGCAGTTGGCGGTCGAGCAGCCGTCGGAGACCACGACCCCGCTGAACTTCCGCGACGTGGTGACGGAGGCGATGGCGCAGCCGTCGGGGGCCCGCGACGAGGCCGCGCTGGAGGCGAAGCTCCGCGACTACGCGACCCACTACTTCGAGAACACCTGGATCCACCGCCCGCGCAAGGCGCTCTCCGGGAACAGCCCGATCGACGCGATGGGCAGCAAGCTGCTCCGGAAGCACGTATTCGGCGTGGTGAAGTTCCACGAGGACTGCTTCAAGGCCGCGCTGCCGCACAAGCGGGTCGGCGAGGAACTGGTCCCGCTGAACATCTGCGACTTCACCGGGCTGCGGCACAAGCTGGGCATGGAATACGTCACCGCCGACCCGCCGAAGGTGAACGTGCCGGTCGAAGTGGCGAAGCCCGTCGCTTCCGCTCCGACCGCACCCGCTCCGGTCCCGAAACAGCGTGACATTAGCGCGATGAACGCGGCCGAACTCGCGGCGCTCGACCTCGGCGCGATGTCGGTGGGCGACCTGGAACGCGCGATGCTCGCGGCGGTCGGGCTGAAGGCCCACGACCTGGCGGTCGCGTTCGCGCAGGCCGGCCTCTCGAAGCCGTTCGACGCGGCGACGCCCGACCGCTACCGGCTGTACGCGACCGCAATCACCGGGGCCGCCGCCGGCGGCGACACGGCCCGGGCCGGCGAGCTGATCGACGCGGGGCTGTCGTACGACGCTTCGCATAATGGCGGGCAGCGCGAGACCGAGTACAAGCTGCGAAAGGCCCAGTTGTACGTGAAGGCGCGTGACGCGGAGCGGGCGGCGGCCGAGTTCGAGGCGCTGGTGGCGCTGCACCCCGACGAGGGGAAGTTCTACACGACCGCGGCCGAGGAGATGTTGCGCCTGCGGGCTGGCGCGCAGGCGCTGAAGTTCGCCGAGGGGGGTCTGGAGGCGGCCCGGCGGACGAACAACCGCGACCTGGAGGGGCACTGCGAGGAACTGGTCGCCGCCGCGAAGAAGGCGAAATAAACCTCAAGTAGCCCGACTCTCCGAGTCGGGTTCTGCTCCGCCTTTCAAAGAGAACCCGACTCGGAGAGTCGGGCTACTCACCGACTCACCGCCCCGCGCTCTTCTCCGCCTTCTTCGCCGTTTCGGCCATCTCCTCGTTCATCCGCTTCCGTAGCGCGGCGTCCACCAGGGTGCCGTGGTTCCGCTTCGGGAACATCTCCACCACCGCGTCGCTCTTGAGGTCCGCCAGCGCCGTCTTCAGGAGCCTCGTCGCCCCGTCGAGATAAAAGGTATCCTCGTCGCCCATATAGATGTGAACCTTGCCCGCGAGCTTCGGCCCGAGCGTCTTCCAGTTCCGCTCCAGGACGAGCCGGATGTCGTACTTCTCCCACTCCTGCGCCACCTTCGGATCAACGGCCCCGGTCTTGCGGTCCCAGAGCTTCATCGGCTTGCCGTCGGGGCCGCGCGGGCTGAACACCGCCTCGAACGAGCCAAGCTGCCCGCCGCGGCCCATGTACTCCTCCATGTCCGAGAACGGCTGGTAGAAGATCTGCTGCCCGCGGGCGCCGGGCCGCGAGAGCGGGCGCCGCTTACCCTCGGGGTCGGTGAAAATGTTCACGCCCTTCGCGTAAATGTCCACCATCTGGAAGTCGCGGAAATCGACCGGGTCCGGCGCGGTGGACCAGCACCCCGCGAACGTGTCTGGATAGGCGACCTGAAGCCACAGGCTGCTCCACCCGCCCGACGAGTGCCCCGTACTG
>CAZBXY010000335.1:0-8664 GCA_964495365.1 uncultured Frigoriglobus sp.
ACGCACAACCAAAACCACCGCTAAACGCTGTCCACTTTCCGTGGGGAATTCCACCTCACCGCGACCCAACTGAAGGTGATTCAGGAGGTAGTGTCGCTGTCGGTGTTCGCAGTGTTCGCGTTCTTTTACCTGAAGGAAACGCCGACGTGGCGCAGTGCCGCGGCGTTTCTGTTGGTGATCGCGGCCGTAGCCCTGGTCCGCGGCGACAGCCCGAAGGATACCGGCGGCGAAGCACCGAACCCGGCCCAGGCCCAGGTGATCGGCGCCGCGCACGATCAGAAGTGAGCGGTCGCGGAGCTTATTAGGGGTTAGATGGCTTCAGTCCTGAAACCTTCTTCCAACGACCGAACGCGCATCAGCCCCGGCATGATGGTGTCCAAACACTGCGAGCAGTAACGAATTGAGTCGTACTCGTTGGGTTCGATGGGCACGGCCTCGCACGCCGGGCACGGTAACGCCTGGCCCACCCACGGTTCCGCGCGGCGGAGCGGTAACTCAGCGAGTCTCGCCGCTTGACGCTCCAATTCATCAATCGCGGCGGGCAGCTGCGGCACGTCGGCGAACCGCTCGTGGGCGAGCCACCGCAACGCCGCGAATGCCGGGCGAATGTTCTCCAACCGGAACTGTCGCCCCCGCGAGTCGATCAGCGTCATCCTCTTGCAATCCTCAAGGATGAAGTCGAGTTGCGTGGACGCGGCGAACACGGATGGCGTTTGGGGGTGGTTGAGGTCGAGCATTTCGTGTTCCTTCGTCGTCGAACTCGATATGGATGGCGTTGCGTTCACCGGCCGGCTTACACCGGCCGTTCGCCCAGCTTCAGCCGCACGGCGTTGAGGGCCAGCTTCGCGGTGCGGGACATGATCTCGTACCGCGTGCCGATCCAGCCCCAGCGCACGACCTCGCACCCGCCGGCGTGTGCGAGACCCACATACGCTGTGCCCACCGGGTTCGCGTCGGTGCCGCCGCCCGGGCCGGCGAAGCCGGTCGTGGAGACGCCCAGATCGGTGCCGAACTTGGCCCGCACGCCCTCGGCCATCGCGCGGGCCACCGGTTCGCTCACCGCGCCGTGTTGCTTGAGCATTTCGGGAGGGACGCCCACTTCGCGCGCCTTCACCTCGTCGGTGTACGTCACCACGCCGCCGCGGAAGAAGTCGCTCGCGCCCGGCACCAGGCAGACGCGGTGCGCCACCAGTCCGCCCGTCAGACTCTCCGCGGTCGCCAGTGTTTTCTGCTTCTCGTGCATCAGTCGAACGACGACATCCTGAAGCTCCTCTTCCTCCGCGCCGAAGACCAGATCGCCGAGCCTCGCGCGAATTGTCGCTTCGACGGGTGCGATTTGGGCTTGTGCATCCGCCAGCGAGGCCGCGTGGGCCAGGATGCGGAGCGAGACCACCGCGTCGCTGACCGTGATGCCCACCTCCGGCACGTGCCCGCGGCGCGTCAGGTCGAGCAGTTTGTCCTCGATCGCCGATTCGCCGGTCCCGAACGTGTTGATCTTCCGTTGAATGAACACCCCGCCGCCGACGCCCATCTTGAGCAGCCGCGGTTGCACCTGTTCGGTGAACATCCGGTACATTTCGCTCGGCACGCCGGGCATCGCGATCACCGTCGCGCGGCCCACTTTCGCCCAGATGCCCGGGGCGGTGCCGCACACGTTGAAGATCGCCTCCGCGTTCGCCGGCAACAGCGCCTGCACGTGGTTTCGGTCGGGCATCGTGCGCCCGCGGCGCGCGAACATCTCTTTGATGTGAGCGAGCGACTCGGCATGTTCGGCGAGCTTCACCCCGCCGACGGCCGCGATCACCTCGCGCGTGAGGTCGTCCTGCGTCGGTCCCAATCCCCCGGTGCAGATAACGAGGTCCGCCCGCTGGGCCGCGAGCGCGAACACCGCGACGTTGTCGGCCATGTCGTCGGCGACCGTCGTATGAAACGCGACCGGGACACCGATCTCCGCGAGCCGGCGGCTGAGCCACTGGCAGTTCGTGTCGAGGTTCTGGCCGCTGGTGAGTTCGGTGCCGATGGAGATGATCTCGACCTTCATGGGATTTGGGTACTCGTGTGGGTAGGCTCTTCCACCACTAGAGAGAGTAATACGTTCGCCGGTGGTGTCCCGTCACTCCTTCCCCAACACCAGATCGACCACCCAGCACCCGCGAACGTGCGGTCCGGGTTCGCGGCAGTGGTCGAGGATGTCGTCGTTGTCGCACCCGGCATCTTGAAGGGCGTCGGCCAGAATGGGCATCACGCCGAACTCGCGTGAATCGTACATCTGGCGAGCGAGTGACACCGCGGTATCGGTGCGCCACTCCGGGACGAAGGTGACGGGGCGGAAGGGGTTGCCGAAGATGTCCCGAACAATGTGAGCTTGAATGACTTCCTCCTCGCTGTTTGCCACACCGATAAGACCGTTTACCGCAGTCTCCACATCCTCCGCTATTGCCCACGCGGCAGCAAAGACAGCCCGATACGGACGAGGCTCATGTGAGAGGACTTGGTTGGCGGAATCCAGTCGCGCAGTCCACGCTTCCAAGTCTGTGCCTTTGACATCCCAAGCCTCGGCTACCTCGTAGTGGTCGAGTAGCCCATCGGCGCGTGCCTCGTTGCGTGTGATTAGATCGGGCATGCCACCTACGGACAACTCGCGCGGCCAGAGGCACCGACAACAAGCGCAGCCAAAAAGCCGACGCTTCCGCTCGTTTGCTTGCTGACCCAGAAACTCGATCATCGGGAAAGGCGCATCGCACGCCAGCCACTCCGCTTCAGTCATCGCTCGCCCCTTCTCTCCCAGCACGACCGCACCGCACCCGCCGAGCCAAACCTACTTCTTCTTCGGTTCTACGATCGCGCCGCGGCGCGGCAGCAGTAGCCGGAACGATTGCGCCGACCGGTTCCCGCGGGCGTCGGTCGCCGCGATCACGACCTCGTGCGAGTTCCGGTTGTCGTCGGGTTTCGGCCAGCTCAGCAGTCCGGCGGCGGTGATCGTCATTCCCGGCGGGGCGGTTTCCAGCGTGAACGACACCGGAGCGTGAACGGCCGCCGCGGTCGCGCGGTAACTGTAAGCCGCACCCGGTTTCGCTTCGGCGGGCGGTGTGGAGGTGAACGCGAGGTCGTGCCCGGCCGCGGCGAGCAGCGCGGGGAGGTTGATGGGCCAGACGTGGGCCGTGTCGGTGTCCGGGGCGCAGAAGATCAAGAGACCCGGGTCGGGCACGAAGACCAGCCGCTGGTGGAGCTTCGTCGCCCACTTGTCGTCGCCCCGCGCCCACTCGCCGACCTCCCCAGCGCCCGGCAGCGCGCCGAGTGGCTTCGGGTCGGGGCCGAGGTGCAGGGCCAGCTTCATCACCTCCGGGGCCTTCACCGCGAACTCGGCCGACACGACGAATGGGCCGCTCGTCGCCGGGATGTAGCGGCGCGCGACCCCGCGCTCCCACCCGGGCACCGGGCGCAGGGTCGCGTCGGCCCCGTACAGGTTCAGCCCGACGAACGCCTGCCCGTCGGCCGTCGCGAAGTGCGGGGTGTCGCCGTGGTTCGGCAGCAGCCCGGCCCGGTAGCGGTCCTCGGCCCGCACGTGGTAGCGGTTGCCGAGCATGATCGCGCGGCCGTCGGCACTCACCGACATCCACTGCGGGGGCCGGGTCGTGGTGAACGGGAACCCCGGGAGGTTCGGGATCGCCGGGTCGTCGAACGGGTAGGCGTACTGGGCGAACGTGTCCGGGTCGTTGAGGCGCAAGAGGTACTCGTCCGAGTCGGTGCGCAGGACGACGAGCATCGGGCCGTCGGACGCGCTGCCGATGGCGAGGTGCTTGAGCGTGACCGAGGCGCCGCCCTTATAGTTCGCCACGCCCTCCGCGGCCCCGGTCGCCAGATCGAACCGACCGATGCTCGCGTCCTTATGCCGGCCGACATACAGCTTGGTCCGCCCGACCGCGACGAGGTCGTCCGGCTTCGTGCCGTTGATGGTGAAGAAGAGGCGGCCGAGCTGGGCGTCGTAAACGGCGATTTCGCCGGTGACGATCTGGAACGCGACGAACCGCCCGCCCCCGCCGGCGTGAACGTTCACCACCGCGCCGGGCAGCTTCAACTCGCTCTTCGGCCCCACGATCACCGCGGGCGGCTTCGGCTCCGGCGGCTTGGGTTCCGGCTTGAGTTCGGGCTTCGGCTCAGGGGGCTTGGGTTTGGGTTCGGGTTTCGGCGCCGGAGTTGGCAGTTCGGGTTTGGGTTCGGGCGCGGGAACCGGTGCCGGCGCGGGCGGGTCGATCGCGGCGCTCTCGGGTTCGGGCTGAGGGCGCGGAACCAGATACTTGACCAGCAGCGCGCCGCACGCGGCGCCGCACACCAGCCCCACTATCGCCAGTACCGTGAGCAACACGTTCGACGGGGGCGATGCCGCCGCCGCGCGGGTCGGGCGCGCGGGCCGGGCGACCGGCTTTGCGCGCGGCCTCCGCGGTTCGGGCGCTGTCAGGTCGCCGATCGGTTCCAGTTCGCCCAGGTCATCGAGCGGCGCAAGTTGCGCCGCGGGTTCCGCGCCAAGGAGTTCGGCGGTCGGAGTGGCGAGCCGGATGCGCAGCCCGCACTGGTTGCAGCGCCCGGTCCGGCCGAGCAACTCCGGCGCAACCGCGCTGGCGACCTGACACCCCGGACACCGCACAGACACGGACATGGGAAAATCCCTCTTTCTGTAGCCGGCCTCAGTGAGGCCGGAGCTTGACTAGCCCTGTCGCTCCGGGGTCAATGACCCCGGCTACAGAAGACAACGGACCAACTGAGCCAAGGAAGTTTCAAGAGGTCGCGGTTGATTTGGTCTCTGGTTTTCGGCCCGAAGGGCCGGGACAACATAGCCCGGGGCAACGCACCGGGAATCGAGCATATTAGGTTTTGAGGCCTGAAGGGCCGAGACATCTGCGCTCGGTGTATCGCAGCCCTTCAGGCTGCTAAACCAATATCCCACCAACCCGGGGCGTTGCCCCGGGCTAAGTTATCCCGGCCCTTCAGGCCGAAGAACGAGGCCGTCTTGAAACGACCGGACTACGCGCCCGGCTCATTTGGCGCCAGACCTTATTTGATCGGTTCGGCAAGCTTCTTCAACTCGTCGGCGGTCAGCGCGCGGTCGAACAGGCACAGTTCGTCCACTTCGAGAACGAGTTTCGTCTGCTCCGGGTCGCCGACGAGGAGGCGGTCGAAGCCGAGCGGGCCGGCCCACACCGGGTCGGGCTTGCCCGGGAGCGGCACGACCTTCCCGTTCAGGTACCACCGCACCGCGTTCTTCTCGTCGCGCGCCATCGCGAGGTGCTGCCACTTCGCCGGGTTACCCACACCGGTCCAGCGCGCCGCGGTCTCGCGCTTGGCGTCGAGCCGGTCCGGGGACGCACGGGCGGTGCAGTGGAGCGTGCCCGCGGCGCCGAACCCGATTTGTAGCGCCCGGTCATAATCGCGGTCCGGCCGCGCGCCGAACTGCACCGCGGTGCCGCTCGTCTTCGTTCCCGGCTCGCGCGCCTCGACGCGCAACCACAGCGCGAACGTGAACGGCTTGCCCTCGGCAACGGCCGTCCGATCGGCGAGGTCGCTGAAATCGAGTTTGCACGTCCCCGCGGCGCCGTCCGGGCGCTCGGCCGAGAGCCGCACGGCGGTCCCGCGCGGCCCTTTCACCAACTCCGCGCCGTCGCACTTGCCCGCGAACTTCCCGCTCACTCCCTCGCGGACCTGCCCGTTCTTCTCCTCCTCGAACGGCAAATACAGCAGCAGTCCCTTCGGATCGACACCCACCGGAGCGGAGACCGCGACCGCCGGCGGCACAACTGGCTCCTTTGGCGCGACCGGCGGCTCTACCCCCACAACTCGCGGCGGCGGCGCGAGCGCGAGTGGTTCCTTCGGCACAACCGGCGGGTCTTTGCGCTCGACCGCGGGCGGCTTCTCCTTCGGCCCGCCCGCGACCGCGCCCTTCCCCTTCTTCCCCCCGAGCCGGGCCAGTTCGTCGTCGGTCAGTACGCGGTCGAACAGGCAGAACTCGTCGAAATCGGCGGTGAAGGTGTTGCCCTGCTGCCACACGAGAGAGAAATTCGTGAACCGCAGGGGCGCGGTGTACGGGCCGGGCGCGGTGACCGCGCCCGCGCCGTCGATCGCCAGGCGCACGGTGCCCTTTTCGTCGCGGGTGAGTGCCAGATGCACCCACTGCTTGGTCGGCGGGGTCTCGCGCGTGGCGCGGGCGAGTTGGTTGCCCGCGTCCGCCCCGCCGCCGGGTTTGCCTTGCTGTAGCAAGAACCCGAAGCCGCGCTGGTAGCGGTAAAGCGAGAAGGTGAGGAACTTGTCGTTGGCGCTGAACCGCCCGTCCACGAACCGCCCGCCGACGCTCTCCCAGTCGTCGGTGCGCACCCACAGCGCCAGCGTGAACGGCTTGCCCTCGTCGATCGCCAGCGCCTCGGCGTGTGCGGACAGGTCGAACCCCTCGCGCGGCTGGCCCGGGCCGGCCGCGGTCGCCCGCACCGCTTTGCCCCGCGGGCCGTCGATCGAAACGAACTTGCGCCCCTTGCCGACGTTCTTCCCGCTCACGGCCTCCGCGAGCGTCTCGCCGTCGATTGCCTCGCACGGCAGATAGAACTTCAGCCCCCTAAACTCGGTGGCCGCCGGCACCTCGCCGGGCTTCGGAACCTTCACCTCAACGACCGGCGGCGGCTTCGGCGCTTCGACCTTCGTCCCTGACAGCGCACCGAGTTCGGCCCCCGTGAGCGCGCGGTCGAACAGGCACAGTTCGTCCAGATCGATGACGGTCTTCCCCTCGGCGCTGAACAACAGACCGATCGTGTCGTACCGCAGTTCGCCGGGGAACGGGAACCGGCGCGCGCCGGGTTCCGCGGCCCCGTTCACGAGCAACTGCACCGTGCCGTCGGCGCCGCGCACGAGGGCGATGTGGGTCCACGCGGCCGGGTCGGCAACCCGGAACGAGGGCGCCGCGGACCGCGCGCTGGCCTGATCGGCGCGGTTGGGCATGTCGAGGAGCGAGGCCGCCGCGAGCGCCGGCACCGCGGGGAGCAGTTGGAGGTAGAGTGCGCGGGCGTGCGGGGCGTTGTGGTCGGTGCGGGCGTCGAACAGGTACGCGCCGAACCCGCTGTTGGTGTCGGTGTGAACGCGGCGCGTCCAGAAGGCGAGCGTGAACGGGCGGTTGGCGGGGATCGTGAGCCGGTCGCGGGCGTCGGTCAGGTCGAGGGCGTGGCGGTTGCGGTCGGTGTCCTTGCGGTCGTGCGTGAGCCGCAGGGCGTCGCCGCGCGGGCCGTCGGTGATGGCCAGCCCGAACCCGGTGCCGACCGGCTTGCCGGACACCGCTTCGATCACCTTGCCGTCAACCACCGCGTCGCACGGGAGGTAGAACTTCAGCCCGGGGATCGTGTTCGCCGCGACCACCGCGCCCGGCACCCCGGGCACGCCCGGCACGCGCGGGACCGGCGGCAGTTTCGGCGCTTCGATCTTCGGCGGATCGACCTTCGGCGCATCAACTTTTGGCGGATCAGTTTTGGGCGGCTCGACCTTCGGCGGGTCGGTCTTGGGGCGCTCTTTCTCGACCGGCGGTTCGGTCTTCGGCTTCTCCGCGACCGGGCGCGCGGCGGGTGGTTGCTCGCGCACGACGAAGTAGAACACCGACGCCCCGGCGAACAGCCCCACCGCGCCGCTGCCGAGCAGTACCCACAGCCACAGGAGCGACGCTCCGCGGGCGCGGGCCGGGCGCTCGTCCTCGTCGGGTGGTTCGGCGCGGCGGCGCTTCGCCGGCGGGACCGCGGCCGGCATTTCGAGGTCGCTGCCGCACCCCGCGCAGGGGACGACGCGCCCGGCGTCGGCGGGGTTAGGGGTGAACGCGCGCCCGCAGGCCGGGCACGCGAGCCGAACCGCCATGAGTGTTCCTCGCTGCGGGGTGAGCGGACGGCCGATCGAAAGGGCCATTTTACCGCCGTGCCCGACGGCGGTACAGGCGCGCGTTACACGGGCGACCCTCACAACCGCGGCGCGGCCGGTTTGAACGGCGGCTCGAAGGCGTTGGCGCCTTTTACCTTCACCTTGCGGCTATAGACCTTGTCGCCGCAGGTTGCGTAGAGGATGTCCATGTTCTCGCCGCCGAAGGTCAGGTTCGAGACGCGGCCGTTGGGCGTTGGGATGATGCAGTTCACGCGACCCGCTTGGTCGCAGACTTGCAGGCCCGCGCGGGTCGCGACCCAGAGGCGGCCGTCGCGGTCGCAGCGGAGGCCGTCGGCGCCGGTGTCGTCGTCCGGGTCACGCTGGTAGAGGTGGTAATACTTCTGCTTGTTCAGAAGCGAGCCATCGGGTTGAATCACGTAACTGTAAACCCAGTGCGTGCGGCTGTCCGCGACGTAAAGCAACGTCTGGTCAGGAGATACGGTGATCCCGTTGGCAAACTTCAGGCCCGTATCCACCACTTTCTTTTCGCCCTTCGGCGAGACGTAGTAGACCTTGCTGTTGCCCGCGACCTCGAACGGGTCGGTGTCGTAGATCGCCCCGTTGTTCAGCACGACGAGGTCGTTGCCTTTGAAGCCGCCGGCGAACTCGGTGGCCTTGCCGTCCGCGTCCCACGCGAGGATTTTGGATTCGCCCGCGGCGTTCGCGTAGAGCTTGCCGTCCGGGCCGAACCGCTGCCCGTCGCCGCGCTTGCTGTCCTTCAGCCAT
>CAZBXY010000336.1:0-8634 GCA_964495365.1 uncultured Frigoriglobus sp.
CGAGGCGCCGTTCGAGTTCGTGGACCCGGTACGACACGTCGGCCGCGTCGTCGGAACTGAACTCGACCATCAAGAGTGCTTCCGGGCGCCCGCGGACCGCGGCCATTGTGTCCTTCAGCGACCGCTGGTTGCGGGCGAGGTCGATCAGCATCCGGTCCATCAGTTCGACCGCCGACGGGCCGAGTTCGAGGCACGCCTGAAGGGCGTCGAGGGCGGCGGCAAGCGATTCAAACTGCGGAACCAGAAGGCCGCGGTGCTTCGGCCGCGGGACCAGCGCGAGTTCGGCCTCCGCGACGACCGCGAGCGTGCCCTCGGAGCCGACGAGCAGCGGAACAAGGTTGTTGGGCGAACGGCCGGTGTCAGCCGGCCGGTGAGACCGACGCGCAGCATGGCGCGCTTTCGTTTCACCGGCCGGCTGACACCGGCCGTTCGCCAGCGCCGCGAGGTTGTACCCGCTCACCTTCCGCACGATCCGCGGCGTGCGGGCGAGGATCTCGCCGGCGTGGTCGCGCACCACGCCGGCCGCCGAACGATAGGCGTCGCCCTCGCGGGTGCGCAGCTCCAGCTTGCGCTCGTACTCGGTCGCCGAAAGCGGACCGAACTCGGTGCGGGTGCCGTCGGACAGCACCGCCGTCAGCGACGTCACGTGATCGACCGTTTGCTTGTACACCACCGACCGCGCGCCGGCGGAGTTGTTGCCGATCATCCCGCCGAGCGTCGCGCGGCTGGCGGTCGCCACGTCCGGGCCGAACATGAGTCCGTGAGGGGCTAGCGCGCGGTTCAGGTGGTCGAGTACGACGCCCGGCTGCACGCGGACGCGGCGGTTCGTGACATCGACCTCGCCGATCGCGTTGAGGTACTTCGAGCAGTCGATCACGATCCCCGGACCGATGCTCTGACCAGAAAGACTCGTCCCGCCGCCGCGGGCGGTGATCGGCACGTTCAGGTCTGCGGCGATTTGCACCGTAACCGTGAGGTCGTCGATCGTTTTGGGCAGAACCACGCCGAGCGGCTGAATCTGGTAGTGGCTGGCGTCGGTGGAGTAGAGCCGGCGCGCGGTGTCGTCGAACCGCACCTCGCCGGCGACGTGCTGGCGGAGGTAGCGGACGAGGGAATCCCGGCGTGCGGTCGCGAAGTCCATACGGTTCGGTATACGCGACGGTGCAGAAGGCGAAAGGCAGAAGAGGAGCCGCACGATAAACGCAGATAAGACACGATGAAAGGCAGAAGGTAATGTTCAAAACATCCTTCCTCTTCCTTCTCGGATCATGGCTTATCTGCGTTTATCGTGCGGCTCCTCCTCTGCCTTTCGCGCGGCTTACCCATCTTCCGCTTTTGCGCCTTTCGATACTCTCAATTCGCCCGGCACATCCGCTTCAAATCGCAATCGGTCTCAAGGTGCGCATCGGGTCGTGCCGATTGTTCCGTCTAGCAGGACGACATGCGTTGTCCGGGTTGGGGGCGGTGTATCGGGGGATGCCCGCCTACAAGTGATCCGGCGCCCGAATTCGGGGGAGTGCTCGGCCGGCGGCGGCCTGTTGGCCTACCGACCTGTCGGCAGGCCGACAGTCCGGCGGGGTCGCCACGGCTGGCAGAGCAGGAGCGTGCCATGCGAAAGGGATTTCTGGGATCGATCGCGGCCCTGGCGGCCGGGGCCGCAACGGCGTGGGCTCAGCCCCCGGCCGAGCCACAGGCGCCCGCGGGCGTGCCCGTGGTCGTTCAGGCCCAAGGGACCGGGCCGAGCGGCGCGCCGAAGTTCGGCGGGCTGCCGGGCCCCGCGGTCCCCGGAAACGCCGGGTTCGCACCGGCCCCGGCGATCATGCCGCCGGGCAACTTCGGGCCGGGCTACGACCCGCTGGGCCTCGGCCCGGTGGGCGGGTTCGGCCCGCCGCCCGGCCCGATGTACCCGGTGCCCGGCCCGTACGCCCAGCAGTCGTGGCAGTCGCCACCGCCCGCCGGCGGCCCCGGTGAAGACGCCTGGGTCGCCCCGCGGTGGTGGGTCAACGGCGAGTACCTGCTGTGGTTCACCCGCGGGCAGGAGGTCCGGTTCCCGCTGGTGACCAGTAGCGCCCCGCTCGACGGCGGCGTGATCGGGGCGGCCAGCACCGCGATCCTCTCCGGCAACCGGGCGCTCGGCTACGGGGCGATCAGCGGGATGCGGCTCGGGGCCGGGTTCTTCGGCGACGCCGACCGCCGGATCGGCTTCGAGCTGACCGGGTTCTTCACCGAACACAAGCCGAACGTCCAGGACTATGGCTCGCTGGCCAACACCGCCGGCGTTCCGCTTCTGGCCCGGCCGTTCATCGACATCAGTGGGGCCGGGTTC
Source organism: uncultured Frigoriglobus sp. (assembly GCA_964495365.1). Taxonomy (GTDB): domain Bacteria; phylum Planctomycetota; class Planctomycetia; order Gemmatales; family Gemmataceae; genus Gemmata. Next base: position 2,327 of record CAZBXY010000336.1, read on the forward strand.
AGCGCCGCGATCCTCTCCGGGCCGAACTTCGGGGCCGCGACCGTCCGGGTCCGGGCCGACCACCAGACGATCGGGGTGTCGCCGGTCGGGGTGTGGAACCTGTACCGGGCCGGGCCGGGGTCGCGGTGGCTGTGGTCCCTCGACCTGATCGCCGGGTACGAGTTCCTCCAGGTGCGCGAGATGCTGCGGGTCGTCAGTTCCACGCAGTTCGACCTCCAGACGGCCGCGCCCGTGTTCAACAACGGGAACTTCGGGATCATCGGCCAGGCGGTGAACATCGGCCCGGCCCTGGCGACGATCGGCGGCGTGGTGGTGGGCGGGCCGGCGGTGGCCCAGATCCGCGACGAGTTCCGGGCCACGAACCGGTTCAACGGGCTCGTACTCGGGTTCAAGACCGACAGCCGCTACGGGATGTTTACCTCCAGCCTGGTCGCGAAGTGCGCGGTGGGCAACATGCACCAGCGGATGGAGATCAACGGGAACAGCACGTTCGTGGACCCGACGAGCAACTCCGGCAACCCGACGGCCTTCGGGTTCGGGGCGGGCGTCGGCGGGAGCGGCGGGTCGGTCGGCGGCGTGCTCGCGACCCCCGGCAACATCGGAACTTACATCAGTGACAAGTTCACCTTCGTCCCGCAGGTCGGTGCCACCTTCGGCGTCGCCCTGACCCGCGGGCTGACCGGGTTCGTCGGGGTGAACTTCATCTACTTCCCGGACATGGCCCGACCGGGTTCGGCGGTGAACCCGTTCGTCAGCAGCGCCTCGATCCCGTTCAGCCCGAACTTCGGGTTCCCCGGGGCTCCGCGCAGCCCGGCCTTCCGGTTCGTGCAGGAAGACCTCTGGGTGGGCGGGGCGACGATGGGCCTCTCGCTCCGCTACTAACACGAGCGGAACGCCAAACGCGATCGGACGGCAGAGGAGCATGGCCTCTGCCGTCCGATCGCGTTTGGCGTTTGAAGTGGCCGCAGACGGTGATGAACCGTTCAACAGATGGTAGTTCCAAGTTCCAGAGTTCCAAGTTCCAAGTTGAGGTAACGCGGGGCGCTGGTGTCTGTCTTCAACTTGGAACTCTGGAACTTGGAACGTGGAACTCCTGAAAATGAACGACGTGTTGAAGCTCGGGCTGCCGGCCGGGTCACTGCAAGAGGCGACCGCCGACCTGTTCCGCAAGGCCGGGTACAAGATCACCTTCCCGACCCGCAGCTATTACCCCGCGATCGACGACCCGGAACTGCACTGCACCCTCATCCGCGCGCAGGAAATGGGCCGCTACGTCGCCGACGGGTCGCTCGACTGCGGGCTGACCGGCCACGACTGGATCGTGGAGAGCGACGCGCACGTGGTCGAGCTGGCCGAGCTGGTCTTCAGCAAGGTGAGCCGGCGCCCGGTGCGGTGGGTGCTCGCGGTGCCCAACGACTCGCCGGTTCGCGGGCCGAAAGACCTTCAGGGCAAGCGGATCGCCACGGAAGTGGTCAACATCACACGCAAGTGGCTGGCGGGGCACGGAGTGACGGCGCAGGTCGAGTTCAGTTGGGGGGCCACCGAGGTGAAGCCGCCCAGGCTGGCCGACGCGATCGTTGAAGTCACCGAGACCGGCAGTTCGCTGAAGGCGAACAACCTGCGGATCGTGTGCGACATCCTGACGAGTACGACGCGGTTCGTGGCGAACCCGGTCGCGGCGGCGGACCCGTGGAAGCGGCAGAAGATGGACGACCTGATTCTGATGCTGAAGGGCGCGATGGCCGCGGAGGGGAAGGTCGGATTGATGATGAATGTGCGGAAGGCCGACCTGGAGCGGGTCATCGGCCAGTTGCCCGCGCTGAAGAACCCGACGATCTCGCCTTTGGCGGACCCGGAGTTCGTGGCGGTGAACACGATCATCGACGAGGACACGGTGCGGCACATCATCCCGCAACTGAAGGCCGCCGGGGCCAGCGGGATCGTCGAATACCCACTCACGAAGATTATTGATTGAGGGGCAGATGCGTTTGGTTTTGAGCCGCGGCTCAAGAGAAAACAAAGAACGGAATCCTCTCACTTCCCCAGGTTCTGCCGGACGGCCGATTCGAGTTCGTCCTTCTTGCCGGGGTGGCCCTTCCACAACACCCGGCCCGCGGAGTTCAGCAGCACCGCGTGCGGGTAACTCTCCACCCCGAACCGGTCGCGGACGCTGCCCGCGGCGCCCGGCTCGACGTACAGTGCGTAGTTCAGGTTCAGGTCGCGGCCGTACTTCGACGCGACCTGGATCCGCTCCTGTTGCGGCAGATCGTCGCACAGCACCGCGGCCACCTGCAACCCGCTCGCGCCGTAGCGCGACTGCAAATCCTTCAACACCGGGATCGCCTGCTTGCACGGCACGCACGTCGAGGTGATGAACTCGACCAGCACGAGCGTTCCGGGCTTCACCGCATCCAGATCCCAGGACCGGCCCAGCGTGTCCACGAGCGCCAGCTTGCCCGCAGAACCGCCCGTGGTGGTTCCGCCCATCGAGGACTTTCCGCCACCCGTCGGGCCGAACGACGGCGGGAGCGTCGGCAGCGGCGGAACCGGTGGGCCGGCCGGCCCGGGAATGTTCGCCGCCGGCGGCTTGAACGGGTCTTTCGGGCCGTCGGCGACGTTCTCCGGCTTCAGCGGCTTCGCGCCAGGAGGAGGCGCGCTCAGATCGTCCGGCGGCGGAAGCGCCCCGCCCGGCGGTGTGGGCGCCTTCGGCGCGCCGGAGCCTCCGCCGATCGTCGCCGGGGGAACGCCGGTGATCGCGCCGCCGGGTGCCCACGCCCCGTCGCCCACCTTGTCGCTCGGGCGCGGGGTCGGCGGGAACGTACCGCCGTCCGGCCCCTTCGGCGCGGGCGATCCGCCGGCCGGGGGCGGCAGGTCGTCGCGCAGCACGATGAGCAGAACCGGGTTCGGCACCTTCGTCTGAACGACGCCGGTGAGCGGTTTGCCGTCCGCCTGGGTGGCTTCGGCGGTGAGGTCGTAGGCCTGACCGGGCTTCAGCCCGCGGGTGAAGAAGTACCCTTCGTTATTCGTGTAGATGCCGGCGCCCGGGGTGTTGGCCGGCGCGCCGACCTGATCGATGCGGACGAACACGTTGCGGGCCGGGCGCCCGGCCGGGTCGAGGACGCGCCCGCCGAGAGCGTCTTGCGCTTCGGTCTTGGGGTTGGAGTCGGACCCGCCGGTGGCCTTCGGCACGCTGGTGCCGGCGCCGGGCAGCTTCGCCACGTCGTCGAGCCACGTCGTGTTCTTCGCCGGCGTACCGTCCTTGTCGCGGTCCTTCGCGTCCTTGCCCTTGAGGCGCCCGGCGATGCCCGCGGGCGCCTTGTCGTCGCCCTTGGGGTCCGACTTGCACCCGGCCAGTGCCAGCACGGCGGCGATCAGTCCGGCACTCGCCCGCCTCATGGGTCACCCTCGCCACCGGCACAATCGGAACCGCGGTCGCGCGTAAGAATTACACTCCAGGCGCATCATTCCCGCGCCCCGCGCGGCGGTCAAGGTCACCCGCGGGTTCGGCCGGCCCCGGCTCGTGTTGAGTCGGTCGGCTCGCGCGGGTATAGCGACTGTTCCGGTTAGCCCGAGTTTCTTGACTGGTTCGAGCGGCGGGCCTATCGTGAACCATGGCCCGCCGATTCCCCCATGGCTCAGGACGGACGCGCACCGATGGCCGATCGCACGTACCGCTGGCTGCTCATTTCCCTCGCGGTGATCGGGCTTTCGACCGATCAGGCGAGCAAGTACGGCGTGTTCAAATGGCTGTACAACGAGGGGCAGTTCGCCGACCAGAGCCGCACCGGCAACGAGTACGTCGTGGTGCCGAGGTGGTTCAAGTTGATCGCGCAGTTCGACCACGAGACACCGCCGTCGGACACCTGGGTGAACGGCCTTCAGACGTGGAGCGCGCCGGTGATGCCGCGGGTGAACTACGGCGCGCTGTTCGGCATCGGCGGGTCGCAGCGGGGCACCGCCAACGGCCTGTTCGCGGCCGTGAGCGTGGCCGCGGCGATCGCGATCCTGGTGTGGGGTATGCGGCAGAGTACTGCGCGCGAGCGGGGGCTGATGGCGGCGCTGGGGCTGATCCTCGGCGGCACGATCGGGAATCTCTATGACCGGCTCGTGTTCGGCGGCGTGCGGGACTTCCTCTACTTCCACCGCGTCGAGTGGCCGGTGTTCAACGTCGCCGACTGCTGCCTGGTGGTCGGCGCCGGACTGCTGCTCGTGCAGGCGGTGTTCGTGTCCCCCGCGCCGGAGCCGACCGCGCCGGCGACCCCCGCGCCCGCGAGCGCGGCCGTTCCCGCCACCCCAACGGGCGTGAGCGGAACCGCTTGATGCTTGCGGCGCGGGCGCCGGTCGCGTACAACTCACCCATCAGCGCCGCGGTTTAGCTCGTGGCTTTGCCACAGGACGATGATGCGTCGTCCGAGCTTCTGCTCCTCCGTGCGCCGCGGGGAAGGCTGTTCCAGCACCGCTATCGGTGCGCACCCCGCAGGTGCGGGGAGTGGCTGGAACAACCCCGCCGGTCGTGGTTCACCCCAAAGGCCAATTGGGGCCGGGCCGGCGGTGCCGTGAGCCTTCCGCGACTCAGGTTCGGTAGTAAACGGCCGGCGCTGACGGAACGACCCGCACGAATTCGTGCGGGTCGTTCGCTTGGGTGTGGGCGAGGGGCCGGGCGCCGATATACTGTGCGAATCCGCAGTCACCTCTGGGACGTTCGCCCAACGTTGGCGGCGGCCCCGATCCGTTCTTCTCCCAACAGGAGCCGTCAATGGCCGATGACAAGATCCCGCTGGCCGGCACCGGTGCCGGAGCCGCCGCGCAACCGGGGCAACAAGGGCAGCAGCAGCAGTTGCAGATCCCGGTGGACGTGAGCAACCGCGAGACCGTGTACCTGAACTTCTTTCAGGCGCACATGAACTCCGACGAAGTGTACCTGGACCTGGGCACGTTCTCGCAGGTGGTCACGCCGGCGGGCGCCGAGCCGATCGTGATCTCGCACCGGGCGGTGATGAACTTCGTGACCGCCAAGCGGCTGGCCGAGGTGCTGCGGGCCGCGATCGCCCGGCACGAGCAGATGTTCGGGGTGATCGAACTGGACCCGAACCGCCGGCTCCGCCAGCCGCCGACGCCCCCGCGCACCCCGGCAGGCTGACGGGGAGTTTTTCGCATTGCTCGCTCTGGGCCAGTCGTTTCAAGGCGGTTTGGTTTTCAGCCCCGGAGGGGCGGGAGATGTTAGCCCGGGGTGAAGCGAGTCTTCGAGCGCAACCCCGGGAACCGCACGGAAAAGGAATCAAAGCCCCGGAGGGGCGACAGAAACCTTCGCGGTTCGTTCTGTCGCCCCTCCGGGGCTTCACGTTTCTTTGCTCGTGTACCCGGGGTTGCGCTGCGCTCCACCCCGGGCTACCGTCAAGCGCCCCTCCGGGGCTGAAAACCATGCGCTCAGCCATCCGTTGAAACGACTGGGCCGGGAGCGGGCGACACATCGAAGATTCGCAACGCGGTTCTTCACTGTGTAGCCCCGTTCCCTTGCGGTCGCGGCTCGTTCAGAACGCAACCGGCGGGCCGTTCTCACGGCTTCTTCGGCATCGGGGCAGCGCCCGGCGGGACACCGCCGGCGGGGCTGACGCCGGAGTTGTTGATGATCTGGTTCACGCCCTCGCGGAACTCGGCCGCGCTCGGCGGCCCCTTCAGCAGCAGGTTCGGCGCCGCGGCCTTCTTCAGCTCGTGGAAGCACTTCGGGATTTCCTGATCCAGTCGCCGCTGGGCCAGTTCGGTCCGCAGCGCCGACTGCATCTTCTCGTCGAGGGTCACGCCCGCTTCCGGCGGGACGATCGCGGTGCATTTCACGCACATCAGGCCGGCGGGCACTTTGAGCAACCCGCTGATCTCGCCCACCTTCATGCGGTAAAGCGTCTCCACGACGACCGCGTCCTGTGCCTCGGAGTGCCGGCCGACCGGCTTGACCAGCCCGCACGCCGCAGCGAGGTTCTGATCGGCCTGCTGCTTGGCGATCGCGTCGAACTCTGCGTCGCCCTTGCGGGCCTCGGCCCACTGTGCCTGGGCGGCCCGGTGATCGGCCTCGGCCCAGCAGATGATCTTCGCCTGCCGACGCTCGCCGAACCGGTTGTCGAACTCCTTCTTGATGTCCTCGTCGGTGACCTTCACGCGGTCCTTGCACATCTTCGTGAGCAAGAGCTTCGGCTTGATAACGTCCTCGACCCACTCGTAGAGCGACTTGTTGTATCGGGGCAGGACGTGTTTCTCGAAGTCCTCGCGCTTGATGCCCAGCCCGCGGAGATCTTCTTCCAGCCCGGCCTTGA
>CAZBXY010000337.1:0-8612 GCA_964495365.1 uncultured Frigoriglobus sp.
ACGTCGGCGCGAACGACGAGCGCTGCCCGCCGGGGCACAGCCGGATGCTGTACCGGGCGCTGCGGGAGTATCTGAACGTGCCGACGCAACTGTGCGAGTATCCCGGTCAGCCGCACGGGTTGGGTACGCTCAGCTTCCGCACCGCGAAGATGGAATGGGATCTCGCGTGGTTCGAGAAGTACCTGAAGAAGTGACCCGGCGAACCCCGGCCGCAAGGCCGGGGGTGTTCATGCGGTGTTGTCGCCACCCCGGCCGCGAGGCCGGGGTTCACGCAGAGCCATTGTCCGCGTCACCCCCGGCCTTGCGGCCGGGGTTCGCCTTCAACGTGAACACCAGCAGACCGGCCCCAACCACGGCCGCGCACACCGAGCCGAGGAGGACGCCGATTTTGGCGTCGGTGAGGAACTGCGGGTGGCCGTCGAAGGCCAGCCCGGCGACGAACAGCGACATCGTGAACCCGATGCCCGCGAGGAACCCGCCACCCAGTAGTGCCAGCCAGTTCACGCCCGCCGGCAACTTCGCGATGCCCAGCCGCACCGCAACGTAGCTAAACATCAGAACACCTATCGGCTTTCCGAGGAATAGCGCCACCGCGACCGCCACCGCGACCGGTTCGCCGATCGCTTTCGGCTCGATGGGAACGCCGGCGTTGGCCAGTGCGAAGAGCGGCATGATGAGGAACCCGACCCACGGGTGCAGGGCGTGTTCGAGCCGCTCCAGCGGCGAAACGCTTTCTTTGGCCGCGAACGCTAGCAGTTCCAATTCCCCGGCGCTGGGGTCGGCTTCGGTGTCCTCGATCTGGGCGACCACGTCCGTGAGCGACATCCGCAGCGCCTCGCGCCCGACCCACACACCGGCGGGCGTCATGAGACCGAGCGCCACCCCCGCGACCGTCGGGTGTACGCCGGACCGGTACACCGCGAGCCAGATTCCGACGCCGACCAGAACGTAGACGGAAACGGCTCGCACCCCGGCGCGGTTCAGCATGTACGTTGTCGCGAAGCCACACCCGGCGATACCGAGCATGGTCCAGTCCAGCCCGGTGCTGTAGAACGCGGCGATCACGACCACCGCGCCGATGTCGTCGGCGATCGCCAGCGACAGCAGCATGATCTTCAGCCCGAACGGCACCCGCTTGCCCAGCAGGGCCATGACCCCGACGACGAACGCGATGTCGGTGGCCATCGGCACGCCCCACCCGCGGAACGCCGGCTGCCCGAACTGCTTCACCTGAAGTGCCGCGTAGATCGCGGCCGGGACGAGCATCCCGCCGAGCGCCGCGGCGATCGGCAGCGCCGCTTTGCGGGCATCGCGGAGTTCGCCGGCGACCAGCTCGCGCTTGATTTCCAGCCCGACGACGAAGAAGAAGACTGTCATCAGCACATCGTTGACGACGAAGTGCCCCAACTCGCCGCCGAGCGTGAGCGGGCCGACGGTAAGCACCACCGGGGCGTGCCAGAACGCGTGGTAGTCGGCCGCGGCCGACGAGTTCGCCAGAACGAGCGCGAGCGCGGTGCAGCCGAGCAGCACGAGGCCGCTGGCCGATTCGATCTGGAGGAACTCGGCGAGCGGGCGCGTGAGCCGCCGAATCGGCGCGACCGGCAGGTGCGGGTTGCGGGGAGCGTGAGCCATGCTTCGTAGTGGATAGTGGGCAGTGTGCAGTGGACAGTGACCACCTACTCAAGGTCGGAGGCGCTGAACCCGATGTCTAGCCGAATCCCGACGCCTTCCTCACTGCTCACTGCCCACTACTCACTGCTCACGACTCCGAGCCCACCAGCCGGTAATCCGCTGGATCACCACGAAGAACACCGGCGTGAGGAACAGCCCGAACGCGGTGACCCCGAGCATCCCGGCGAACACCGCGGTGCCCAGCGCGCGGCGCATCTCTGCTCCGGCGCCCTCGGAAAGCACCAGCGGCACGACGCCGATGATGAACGCGACCGAGGTCATGATGATCGGCCGCAACCGCAACCGGCACGCCTCGACCGCGGCCTCCCACCGCGGCGCTCCGGTGTCGGCTCGCTGTTTCGCAAACTCGACGATGAGGATGGCGTTTTTGCACGCCAGGCCCACGAGCACCACGAACCCCACTTGAGTGAAGATGTTCACGTCCAGCCCCGCGTACAGCACGCCGGCCGCGGCGCTGAGAAGGCACATCGGGACGACGAGAATCACCGCCAGCGGCAGCGCCCAGCTCTCGTACTGCGCCGCGAGCACCAGGAACACCAGCACCACGCTCAGAATGAACGCGCGGGCTGCGGTGTCTTTTGTCTGGAGTTGCAAAAGGGCGAGCTCGGTCCACTCGGCCTTCATCGTGGGCGGGAGCTGCTCGGTCGCGGTGCGCTCCATCGCGGCGAGCGCCTGGCCGGAACTGACCCCCGCCGCTGGCGTCGCGGTGATCGCCGCGGCCGGGTAGAGGTTGTACCGCTGGATCATCACCGGCCCGGTGCCGTCGCGGATCGCCAGGAACCCGCCCACCGGCACCATCGTTTCCTTCGGAACCGGGGGCGGCTTGCCGGCCGCCCGCGCCTGCTGCGCGGCCATCGCGTTCTCGTCCTCGATCTGGGCGCTGCGCACGCGGAGCGTCTTCAGGTCCACCGGGCGGCGCCGGAACTTCTCGTCGGCCTGCACGTTCACCTGCCACGTGCGCCCGAACAGGTTGAAGTCGTTCACGTACAGCGAGCCGTAATACGCCTGAAGCTCGCTGACGATGTCACCGACCTCCACGCCGCGCAGTTGGGCCGCCTCGCGGTCGATGTGGAGCCGCAGCCACGGGGTATCGGCGCGGTAGCCGGTGAAGGCGTCGCGCACCTTGCCCGCGGCCGGGTCGGCGGCGGTCTGCCCGGTGCCCTCGTTGGCCGCATCGATCACCCCGCGGGTCACCTTCTCCAGTTCCGCCGGCCCGGTGTCGCCGCGGTCCTCCACCACGAGTTTGAAGCCGCCCGTCGTGCCCAACCCGTCTACCGGCGGCGCGCCGAACACGGTCACCTTCGCGCCCGGCACCTCGTCGCCGAGTTCGCGCTGGAGCCGGGCGGCGATCGCGTCGCCGGTGAGGTCCGCGCTCCGACGATTGGGAAAGTCATCGAGCATGACGTAGAGCGTGGCGAAGTTCGGCGCGTTGGTGCCGATCAGCACCGACTGCCCGGAGACGCTGACGGTGTGCTTCACGCCGGGCGTTCTCAGTGCGACCGCTTCGAGCTTCCGCATCTCAGTCTCAGTGCGTTCGAGCGACGCGGCGTCTGGAAGTACGACGTTCACGAGCAGATAACCCTTGTCCTGCTGCGGGATGAACCCGGTCGGCGTGGTGGTGAGCGTGTGATATGTGAGGTAAAGTAGCGCGCCGTAAGCAACGAGGACGAGCAAGGAGCCGCGGAGCGTGACCGCGACCGTTCTCACGTAGCCGGTCGTCGCGGCGTCGAAGGCGCGGTTGAACGCGCCGAACAGCGCGCCGAGTACGCGGTTGAGGAGCTTCGCCAGAAGCGCGCCGACGAGGCCGCCGGCGACAGCCGCGGCGGCCGGGGCGGTCCAATCCGGTAGCGCGCCGAACCACGGCCGGATGTGTTCCGCGAGGAAGAAGTACGCGACCGCCCCGAGCAACAGCGGAAACGCCAGCCGCGGCAGCGCCTCGGCCGAGTCGGTGACCGATTTCTCTTTCAGGAGCAGCGCGCATAGCGCCGGGCTGAGGGTGAGCGAGTTGAACGCGGAAATCAGTGTGCTCACGGCGATCGTCACCGCGAACTGCCGGTAGAACTCGCCGACGATGCCAGAGATGAACACGCACGGCACGAACACCGCCGACAGCACGAGACCGATCGCGATGATCGGTCCTGCGACCTGGTCCATCGCCTTGATCGTCGCGTCGCGCGGCGAAAGCCCTTGCTCGATGTGGTGTTGCACCGCTTCGACAACGACGATCGCGTCGTCCACGACGATCCCGACCGCGAGGACGAGGCCGAACAACGTGAGGTTGTTCACGGAGTAGCCGAGGAGGGCCATCGCGGCGAACGTGCCGACGATTGCCACCGGCACCGCCGCGAGCGGGATCAGGGCGGCCCGGTAGCTCTGGAGGAACCCGAGCATCACGATCGCCACCAGGATCACCGCGTCGCGGAGCGTGACGAACACCTCGTGAATCGACTCGTCGATGAACGGGGTGGTGTCGTAGGCGATGCTGTAGGTGACGTTTTCGGGGAACCGACCCTTGAGTTCGGCCATTTTCGCACGGACCCGCTTCGCCGTGTCGATGGCGTTCGTACCGGGCAACTGGTACACCGACAGCGCCACCGATGGCTTGCCGTCGAGGGTGCACGTCTGGTCGTAGCTCAGCGCGCCGAGTTCGCTGCGGGACACGTCGCGGAGCCGGACCGGGCGGCTTTCGGAATCGGTTTTGATGATGATCTCGCCGAACTGCTTCTCGTCGGTGAGGCGGCCGGTGGTGTTAATCGTGTACTGGAACGCCTGCCCGCGCGGGGCCGGGGGCTGCCCCACCTGCCCGGCCGCGACCTGCGCGTTCTGCTGCTCGATCGCCCGCAGCACGTCGGCCGCGGCGAGCTTCTTGATCGCCATCTTTTCCGGGTCGAGCCATACCCGCATGGAGTAGTCGCGCTGGCCCAGGTACGTGATGTCGCCCACGCCCTGGAGGCGCGCGAGTTCGTCGCGCAGTTGAATGGTCGCGTAGTTGCTGAGATCGAGCAGCAGCTTCTGGCGGTCCTTCTCGGTCTCCGGCTCCGGCGCGGTGCTGTGGAGATTGATAATCATCAACTGGCTGGGCGACTTCTTCTTGACGGTCACCCCGCGGCGCTTGACGAGGTCGGGCAGCACCGGTTCGGCGAGGTTGACGCGGTTCTGCACGAGTACCTGAGCAATGTTGAGATCGACGCCGGGCTTGAACGTGACGGTGAGCGTGTACGACCCGTCGTTCCCGCAGGTGCTGGACATGTACATCATGTCCTCGACGCCGTTGACCTGCTGTTCGATGGGCGCGGCGACGGTATCGGCGACGGTGCGGGCGTTCGCGCCGGGGTAGATCGCGTACACCTCGATGGTGGGCGGGGTGATGTCCGGGTACTGCGACACCGGCCGCGAGTACAGTCCGACGAGGCCCGCCAGGGTGACGATGACGGACATCACCGTGGCGAAGATCGGGCGGTCGATGAAGAAGCGGGTGAACATGCTTCGCAGTAGTTAGTGTGCAGTGAGCAGCAGGCAGTGAAGACAGCAGAGGCTTTTCTGCTCACTGCCCACTGCTCACTATCAACTCTTTCACGCCCCGAACTTGTTGCGCGTCGCTTTCCGAATCCCCACGGCCGCGGCCTTTCGCACGCCGTCCGCCAGCGGGCGTAGGAACTTCAGCCGCAACACGTACATCGCGGCGCCCGACACCGCGACCGCCCACGGGTGCGACGCCAGCCGGCCGTGCGTGATGCGATCGACCAGCGCGAAGAACACGGGCGTTAGCCCGATCCCGAACGCGGTCACGCCCATCATCCCGCCCAGCACCGCCACGCCCAGCGCCTGCCGCATCTCGGCCCCGGCCCCGCGGGCCACCGCCAGCGGCAACACGCCCAGCATGAACGCCACCGAGGTCATCATGATCGGCCGAAACCGCAACGTGCACGCATCCAGGACGGCGGTGTTCAGGTCCTCGCCCTTGTCTCGCGAAACCTTCGCGAACTCGACGATCAGAATGGCGTTTTTGCACGCCAGCCCCACCAGCACCACGAACCCGACCTGCGTGAAGATGTTCACGTCCTGCTTGCCGATGCCGCCGGCGAGAACCTGCCGGTTGGCCCACGCGATCACCACGTCGTCGAGCCACCGCGCTGCGGCGAAACCCCAGTCGCCGGGTTTCAGCCACCCCGGTAGGAGCGGGTCGGCGTTCCACTGCACCAGCGACTGGTGCATCGAGCTGGGGTCGGTCACCCACACCGCGGCGAGCGAACACGCGACGCACACCGGCACGACCAGGATCACCGCCAGCGGGAACGCCCACGACTCGTACAGCGCCGCGAGCACCAGGAACACGAACGCGACCGACAGCCCGAACACCAGCCCGCCGGTGTTCCGCGCCTGCTTCTCCAGGAACGTCAGTTCGGTCCACTCGTAGGCCATGCGGTCGGGGAGCTGCTGTTCGGAGAGCTTCTCCAGCATGGTGATCGCGTCGCCGGTGCTGGTGCCGGGCGCGACGTTCCCGTTCACCGCGGCGGCCGGGTACATGTTGTACCGTGTAATCACCAAAGGCCCGCTCTGTTCCTTCACGTCCAATAGCGCCCCGAGCGGCACCATCTGGCCCAACCTGTTCCGCACCTTCAGTCGCTTCACGTCGTCCAGTTGGTTGCGGAACGTGTCGTCGGCCTGCACGTTCACCTGCCACGTGCGGCCGAACCGGTTGAAGTCGTTCGCGTACCGGCTGCCCATCGTGCCCTGGAGCGCCGCGTACACGTCGCCGGTATCGACGTGTCGCTCCAGACACGCGTTCGTGTTGATCGACATCACCAGTTGCGGCGAGTTCGTCTTGAAGACGGTGAACAGCCCGACCACCTGCTTCTGCTGGTTCGCCTTGTCGATGAACGCCTCGGTCTGGCCCTGGAGCATCGCGGGGCCGACGTCACCGCGGTCCTCGATCATGATGCGAAAACCCCCGGCGCGGCCCAACCCGCTCACCGCGGGGGCGCCGAACACCTGCACCTGTGCCTCCGGGCACCCCGCGGTGAACCGCTTGCGCAGCTCGGCGGCGACCGCGTCGGCGTTCAGCGCCTTCGCGCGCCGGTTCTCGAATCCGTCGAGGATGATGAACATCGAACCGAAGTTCGAGCCGTAAGCCGAGAGTACGAACGAGTTCCCGGCGACCGCGTTGACGTGCTTGACCGGCCGCACCTTCCGCACCCACTCGCCCTTGTCGTTCTGCACCGCGCCCGGTTCGTCCGGGCGCGCGGGGACTTCGATCTCAGTAGTCAGCGCGATCCGGCTCACTCGTGACATCACCTCGCGGGTGCGCTCGGCGCTCGCGGAGTCCGGGAGCTGCACGCTGAGGATCATGTACCCCTTGTCCTGCTGTGGGATGAACCCGGTGGGCAGCGAGCGGAACCCGGCGACGCCGGCGGAGACGATCGCCGCGTAGCCCACCAGCACGAGCAGCGGCACGCGGAGGCTGAAGCTGACGAGCTTCACGTAGGTGCGCCCGGCCCACGCGAACGACCGGTTGAAGATGCGCCCGAGGAACGTCAGCGGGAACAGGACGAAGCCGATGACGCGCCCGACTGGCCCCGGCTCGTAATCCGGCGGGGTCGGCGGCTTCAGCAAGAGCGCGCACAGCGCCGGGCTGAGGGTCAGCGAGTTGAACGTGGAGATCAGCGTGCTGACGGCGATGGTGAGCGCGAACTGCTTGAAGAACGCCCCGACGATGCCGGGCAGAAACGCGCACGGAATGAACACTGCCGACAGCACCACCCCAACTGCAATGATCGGTCCCTGTACGTCGTCCATCGCGCGGATCGTCGCCTCGCGCGGGGCATAGCCTTTTTCTAACTGATGCTGCACCGCCTCGACGACCACAATCGCGTCATCGACGACGATCCCGACCGCGAGAACCAGTCCGAACAGCGTGAGGTTGTTGATCGTGAACCCGGCCGCGGCCATCGCGGCGAACGTGCCGACGATCGCCACCGGGACCGCCGCCAGCGGGATCAGTGCCGCCCGCCACGTTTGCAGGAAGATGAGTACCACGATCGCAACGAGGATGATCGAGTCGCGGAGCGACTTGACCACTTCATAAATGGATTCGCGGATGAACGGGCTGGTGTCGTAGCCCACGTCGTAGGTGATGCCCGGCGGGAAGTCCTTGCTCATCTCCGCAATTTTTGACTTCACCGCGTCCGCGGTCTCGATCGCGTTCGCTTCCGGGAGGATGAAGATCGCCAGCCCGACGGTCGGCTTGTCGTCGAACCGGTTCGCGACGTCCTGGTTCTTCGCCCCGAGTTCGACGCGGGCCACGTCCTTGACCTTTACCAACTGCCCGAGCGGCCCGCGCTTCACGACGATCTGCTCGAACTCCTCGACTTCCACCAGCCGGCCGACCGCGGCGAGCGTGAACTGGTACGGCTGCCCGGCGCCCGCGGGCGGCTGGCCCACCTGCCCGGCGGCGAACGGGAGGTTCTGCTGGCGCACGGCCGCGAGCACGTCGCCGGCGGTCATGTTCCGAACCGACAGCTTCCCCGGGTCGATCCACAACCGCATTGCGTAGTCGCGCTGGCCGAAGATGGTCACGTCGCTGATGCCCGGCAGCCGCTGGAGTTCCTCCTTCAGCCGGATGACCGCGTAGTTACTCAGGTGGAGCTGGTTGTACCGTCCGTCCGGGTAGCCCGGCTCCGGCGGCGACGTGATGCCGACCGTCATCAGCAGTTCGGGCGACCGCTTGCGGGTGGTGATGCCGGTGGCGCGGACCACTTCGGGCAATTGCGGCATCGCGAGGTTGACGCGGTTCTGCACCCGCACCTGGGCCATGTTCAGGTCGGTGCCGGGTTTGAACGTGACGGTGACCGTGTACGAGCCCTCGCTGGTGCTCTGCGAGGTCATGTAGAGCATGTCCTCGACGCCGTTCACCTGCTGCT
>CAZBXY010000338.1:0-8514 GCA_964495365.1 uncultured Frigoriglobus sp.
GCCCGCGGGGGCCTTTTGAGGGGAGTTGCCCGCCGCGTTTGATCGACTTGCCCGGGTCGCCGGCGAGGCCGTTGAAGCACGCGGTGGTGGCGCAGGTGAGTACGCAGTTGGCGACGCGGTTGCCGATCGCTTTCTGGAGGGCGTCGCGGCTGAAGCCGAAGACCAGCAGCGATACGCCGGGCCGCCCGTCGGGGGTTTCGACGGCCGGCAGTTCGCGCTCGATTCCGGCCTCGGCGTCGCACCCGATGACGCTGGCGGCGTACCCGGTGGCGGATTCGCCCGCGACGCGGGCCCAGCGTGGCGTTTCGGCGGTGACCAGCACGCGGGCCGCGGTCATCGGGAACGCTTCGGCGAACGTCTCTTCGACTTCGACGGAATTGAGAGTGAGCAAGGCGGGAATTCTCCGCGGGGTGGGTGCGGGTGCGCGGCCCTGGGCTATGGGATACAACTCCTTCGGGCTTTCGGGGTATCCGTGGGTTGTAAGGTAGTCACCGACGGCCCGTTGTGAATATCGGTGATTGAGGTTGGCCCGCGATCCCCGCGGCGCCTGACCCGTTCTCGCGCACGCCCCGATGCGCGTCCCGGCGCACCATTTTGGAACGGCCGAGCGGCCCGACCAAAGACGACCGGGAACAGTTGTCACACGTCGTTCCGGCCGCTCGCCGCGCGCTCGCCGCGCGCTCGCCGCGCGCTCGTCTGCGACTCGCGGATCCGCGATGCCGAGTTACCCCCTCAACTCCTTCATCGTGACGGGCTTCTTCTGGTACACGGCCTCGCGCACCAAGAGGCACGCCAGCACGGCGTCGCGGCCGTGCTCGACCGTCGCCACCGGCGCTTTCCGAGTTTTCACGCTCGCCGCGAACGCCTCCAGGCCCAGTTTCGTGTTGTTGATCGCGCCGGTTGCCGAGTGCCCGACCTTGTCGGGGATGTTCAGTTCCTTGCGGTAAGCGATGATGCCGCTGTTGAAGTCGATCCCGGCCTTCACGCCGTTGAGCCGCGTGTACTCGTCGTTGAACGCCGGCGTGAACTTCCCGTTCTGACCCGGAGCGACCCAGGAGTGCAAGATGTTCACGAGAACCCCGTTTTCATACTCCACGATCGCGGAGTAGTAGTCGTGAACGTCGCGGTCGGGCTGGAACGCCTTGAAGAGACCCGTGCGGCCGAGGCCCATCGCCCGGACCGGCAGCCCGCGGCACGCCCAGTTGATCACGTCCCAGTTGTGACACGCCTGCTCCACCATCCAGTCGCCGCTGCGGGCCTTCTTGCCGAACCAGTCGCCCAGCGGGCCCCACGAGTTGGACCACATGATGCGCCCCTCGACGAGGTCGCCGAGTTCGCCGGCGTGGATCAGCTTCATCGGCTCGATGAACCGCGGGTCGGCCCGGCGCTGGAAGCCGATCTGCACGATTTGCTTGCTCGCGTTCGCGGCCTTCACCACGCGCTCGCAGTCTTCGGGCGTCAGGCACATCGGCTTCTCGCCGTAGAGGTCTTTGCCGGCCGCGATCACGTCGAGGTAACACGCCGCGTGCAGGTCGCACGGCAATGCGGATACCACCGCTTGCACGTCCTTCTCTTCGAGGAGCTTCTTCCACTCGGGGATGAGCTTGGGCGCGTTCTGCCCGGCGCCGGTAATGAGTGTGGCGGCGCGCTTGGCGTGTTCTTCCTTGATGTCGCACACCGCGACCACGTCGCCGAGCTTGGCTTCGAGGAAGGTGCGGAGCAGCGCGGTCCCGCGCCCGCCGACGCCGATGAACCCGACGCGGAGCGGATCGCCGGCGGCGGAAAGGCGCGATGCGGCGGCCGTGGCGACAGCAGCGGACGCGAGGAACGCGCGGCGGTTGACGTTCGACATGAGAACACCTGTGGGGAGATTGTGGGCCGCCCCAGCGTACCATTTGCGAACGCCGGTGTGTTGCGGTTTCTCGTTGCCTTCCGCGGCCCCGGGATCGACAATTTCCGTTGCCTTGCCAACTCAACCCGGAGCCTCTTCCATGAAGGTTCGTGCAGTGATCCTCGCCGCGGTCGGCGGTGCGGTGGCGGCGTTCGGCGTGATGACCGCGCTGGCGCAGAAGGAATACAAGAGCGGGATCGTGTTCCCGGAACCGGCGGTCGTCACGCCCGGCAAGACCGACAGCGAGCCGCCGTCGGACGCGATCGTCCTGTTCGACGGCAAAGACCTGTCGAAGTGGAACGGCGGCGAGAAGTGGGAAATCAAGGACGGTTACGCGGTCGTCAAGAACACCGACATCACGACGAAGGACTCGTTCGGGGATTATCAGTTGCACGTCGAGTTCGCGACGCCCGAGGTGGTTCGCGGCAGCGGGCAGGGGCGCGGAAATAGCGGCGTGTTTCTGGCGAATCGCTATGAGGTGCAGGTGCTCGACTCGTTCGACAACCGGACGTACTTCGACGGGCAGTGCGCGAGCCTCTACAAGCAGACCCCGCCGATGGTGAACGCGTGCCGCAAGCCGGGCGAGTGGCAAACTTACGACATCATCTTCACCGCGCCCCGGTTCGACGAGAACGCGCGCGAGGTGAAGGTGCTGAAGCCGGGTTACGTCACGGTGATTCATAACGGCGTGGTGGTGCAGAACCACTTCGAGCTGCAGGGCGGCACCTATTACGACAAGCCGGCAAGTTACGAGAAGCACCCGCTCAAGCAGCCGATTCGGCTTCAGAATCACGGCGATCCGGTGAAGTACCGCAACATCTGGCTGCGCGAGATCAAGCCGCTGGAAGGCAAGAAGCCCTAATGGGCGAACCCCGGACGCAAGTCCGGGGGTACTGAGGCAACACCATGTCCGCGCCGACACCCGCTCCCGCGCCGCCGGAAGGCCGACCCCTGTTACCGCGTCTGCTCGTCGTGGTCGCGTTCGCGGCGGTCGGGTTCGTGGCGATCTGGCAGGGGTTCGGCGCGGCCGGCTACGGCACCGACCTCCACACGAAGCGCGTGAGCTGGACGTGCTTCCAACTGCTGGCGGGCGGGTTCGTGGCCGTGGCGCTGAGGGGGTGGTTCTCAGTACGAGTGCTCGTCGCGCTCGTCTTCTTCGGTTCCGCGAGCCATGCGTGGTGGGAAATACGGAGTTCGAACTTCAAGTCCGCGATCTCGCTCGGCGAGGCGGTCGCGGAGCAGGACCAACTCCGGCAGCGGTTCGCGGAACCACTCCAGAACGCCGAACACGTCAAGGGGACGAAAGTCCGGCTCGACCAGTTGGCCGATCAGTACCCGTCGCTCGCGGCCGGACTGCGCGACGATCACGCCCGCTGGGTGACAAGGGCCGAGGAGGAACTCGCGGAGAAGTTCCGCCAACTTTCGGCAACCGACTACGCGACCGCGCGCGAGCTACAGGAAATCTCACTCGCCCTGCGCGGCCCCGCCGGCGGTCAGCACGAAGCGGTACGCGAGTGGATCCAGCGCGCCCGCGCCGAGCGGGACGCCGAACTGCGAAAAGTGCCGCCGGGCGACTGGGCCGGGTTCGACCGCACCGCGCCCGGGCGGCAGGCGCTGGTCGAGGCGTTCGGCGGGCTTCGCGGGCTGCTCGTGGTGTCGGAAGACGCGTGGGTGAACCGGTCGGTGCGGGCGATCGTGGCCGGGCGGAAGGCGCAACCCCTTCGCCAGATGTGCCTTGCGCTCGAAAAGGATGTTCTCGCCCTCCAGTCGCTCAACCCGGACGACGGCCGGTTCGCCGCGGCCCGCCAGTACCTGTTTCAACAGGCCCACGAGGCGGTTCAGCGTGAAGTCACCGCGCACCTCGAAGCCGGGCAGTACGACCGGGCGTTCGGGGTGGCCCGCGCGCACGCGGTCGAGTGGAGCGCCACCGCGACGTTGCTCGGCGAAGCGGAGAAGCTCGACCAGCTCCGCGAACACTGTGAAGCGCTCGCCCGTCTATATGAGGTGAGCGCCAAGCCCGCGGCCCCGACCGACATCGCCCCGCCGCCGCGGGCCAAACCGGATTAGGAGACGCACATGCGCCGCAAGTTGCTCACGCCCGCTGCTCTGGCCGGGGTGTTGCTCGTCGCGTCGCACGCCTGGGCGCCGCCCCCGCCGCGCCCACCGACCCCGCCGCCGCGCCCGACGCCGACCCCGTCGCGCCCGACACCGTCACCCGCACGGCCGCCGAGTGCGCCGGTGCGCCCGCCGGTCGGCAGCGCGAAGCCGGCGTTCGGGAAATCGTTCGAGGCCGCTCGCGCCAAGAGCGCGACCGAAGCCGCGGCGCTGCTCCGCACCAACCGTACGATCCTTTCCCGCTCCGAACACGCCGCGATGCTCAACCTGGTCGCGCACCAGATGCTCCGGCAGCAACACGCGGCCTCGCTCACCGACCTGCGGAAGCTCCGCGCCGACTGGGCCGCGGTCGGCCCCGGCGCCGGTCTCGATCCGATCGTGGCGATGGAACTGGAAGCGGCCGAATCCGCCGCCGAGCGGCTGCTCCTCGCCGAAATCCTGCAACTGGTGAGCGACGGTCGGTTCGCCGACGCGGCCGAGAAGATCGGCGTGCTGGAATCGCCGCGCCACCTGCCGGCCGCGGTCGTGCAGGCGCTGCCCGGACTGCGCGACGAACTGGTCCGCACCGCGCCGCTCATGCGAATGAGGGATCTGCTCGGTGGGAAAACCACCACATTTCGCGACGTATGGCAACCGGTCGCCGGTGTGTCGCGCGAGCAGTTGCCCGAGGACGTGGCTCGTGCCTTGGACGCCTGGGGCGCGTTGAACGGCGCGCGGAAATTGCTCGTCAACCCGCCGGACCCCGGTTTCCTGCCTCGGACGGTCGAGGACCACGAGTTGTGTTTGAAGAACGTGGCCGAATATGCCGGGAAAAGTCTCGCGGGCAAGCTCCGCGCCGAGTTCGCCGCGAAGCTGCTCCTCGATGGCGACCCAAAGTTAGCCACTGAACTGCTCGAAGGGCCAGTCGATCCGGTCCACGCAGCGGTTGTTCTGGCCGACTTGCGTGCGATCACTCTGGGTCGTGAGGAGATTCAAACGCCGCAGGTTGCGGCCTTCGTCTTGGCCGAATCCGCGACGCCTTCGGCGGTACGCACGATCCTTCCGCCGGATCAACTCGCGAAGTGGAAACCGCCGGCCCGCAAGCCCGGCGAAACGACCGTCGATATCGCAATTGCCGACGCGCGGAAACAACTGAAGGAAGCCGTCACCGTGGCGGCGAACGCGGGGATCACGAAGGTGACCGCCGCAGCGGACGCCGTTCGTGCCGCGCTGGCCGCAGAGGCCGCGCCGCTGAAGGAGTTCCTGGACAAGGTCGAGGCGGTCCGCGGGAAGCCGCTCACCACGCCGGGGCAGCGGCAACTCGCGGTGGTCGCCGGGACGCGCGGCCTCACCGTCGCCGAGACGATCGGCGTACTCGCGGCCGATGCCGACCGACCGGCCGCCGCAGCGCGGCTGCTCGCGACGCTCCCGGCGTTCACCGGTCCCGGGGCGTTCGCGAGCGCGGTGGAACTGTCGGGCCGCGCCCCGGCCGGGTTCCGCACGCACCCGGACGCCGGGTTCAAACTGCCCGCCGCACCGGCCCGCGCCCGGCTCCGTGATGCGGTGAACGCGGTGGTGGGCGCACACACCGCGAAAGTGGCCCCGGGCCAGAAGCCGCCCGCGCCGGGCCGTGCCGAATGGGAAGCGGACGTGGCGAAGCGGCTCGGTGTCGCGCCCAACGTGCTAAAGCCCGCCGAGGTCGTTCAGGCGGTACTCGACCTGTGCCGCGACCGGGCCGACGAGCACGCCCGGCTCGCGGCCGAGGTTCGGCAACTCGACGAGTTCACCGAGGAAGTTCGGCGCCTGGTTCCACCCGGGGAGGAGATCGAGGACGAGGAACTTCGCGCCCTCTACAAGGCCGCGGCGGCCCGGCTCCCGACGGCGCGGGCCGAGCGCGCGAGCGCTGAGGCCGCGGTGACGTTCGGGTGCCACGTTCTCGGCGTGTACGGCCCGGAGGCGCGGCCCGCGGCGGAGTGGCTCGGCGCGCAAACCGGTAACGAGGCGCTCCCGTGGTTCGGGGTCGCGGCGCTCACCCTGGCGCGCATCAACGATAGCAAGTAATGTCGTCGAAGAGGTTTGCCATGCCGTTCTGGGTACACGGGCGCGACGCCGCGACCGGGCTGCCGCGCGATTCGCTCTTCATCGAGGTGCAGAACGAGGCCGACGCGCGGATGCTCGGGGCCGACGCGGGGATGACCGTCGAGGCGGTGGAGTTCGTTCCCGCCCCGGCCCGCGAAGAACCACCGCCGGCGGGACCTGCCGCGGCCCCCGGCGCGCTCCAGTGCGCCCGGTGCCAGTCGGCCCGCATCGTTCCGCGGGCGACGATCTGGGATCGGGCGCAAGGCGCGATGAGTGGGCGCTCCCTTCAGGCCTACGTCAACGCCCGGCCCGACGCGCTCATCTTCCGCAATCCGGTCTACGTCACCCTGTACGCCCGCGTGTGCGCCGACTGCGGACACACGGAGCTGTTCGCCGAGGGCGCAGAGGAGTTGTACAAGGCGCACCTCCAGAGCAAGGGCGCTCAGTAATCCTGCCGCTCCAGCTTCAAGAGCGCCTCCTTGAACGCGGTGGCGCTCTGGTAGCGCTCGCTCGGCTCACGCGAGATGGACTTCAGCAGGATTTCGGAGAGCCGGTCCTCGATGTCCGGGTTGAGCGTCTTGGCGGCCCGCGGGGCCGTGTTCAGCCGGCGCCGGAACGTCTCCTCGCTCGACACCGACCGCTCCCACGGCAACTGACCCGTGAACACCTCGTAGGCCGTCACGCCCAGCGCGAACAGATCGACCGTGTGATCGGTCGTTTTGCGCTTGATGATCTCGGGGGCCAGAATGTCCGGCGTGCCGGTGCGGTTGCCGCCGACGCAGAACGCCGGCGTGTACGGAACCGTCAGGCCGAAGTCGATCAGCTTCAGCACGCCCTCCTTGTCGATCATCACGTTCCGCGGGCACAGGTCGCGGTGCAGCCATTTGTTGTCGTGCATGTACTGCACCGCGTTGCACAACTGGCTCAGGTAATTGATGCGGTTACCCTTGAGTTGAGCGGCCTTGTTTTCCACGAGGTAGTTGAGGCCCAGCCCGTCCACCCACTCCATGACGAGGTACGGCTCGCCCTTCGTGGTGATCCCGTGCTCATAAGAGCGGACGATGTTGTCGTGCCGCAGGGCCATGCAGATTTCGCCCTCGTGGGGCTTCTTCAGCCCGACGAACCGCTCCTCGAACTTCTTGGTCTTTTCCTTGTCGAGCAGTTTCAGACAGACGTGCCGGCCGATCTCGCGGTCGTAGGCCCGGAACACCTTCGACATGCTCCCCTGCCCGGTGCGCCCGGCGCTGAGGTCGAACCGCTTCTCCAGGACGATCTTCTTCAGCCCCTTCTTGGGGCTTCCGCCGCTTTTCCCTTTGCCCTTGCCGAACAGGAAGCTGAACAGGCCCACGGCTGTCCCCAGTGTGAGTGTGAGTGCGAGTGTGAGTGTGAAGAAAGATAGCAGATGAAAGGCCGTGTGAAGAAGTGGAAAGACATCAGGGTCGAACCACGAGCGGGTGCGGATTTCGGCCTTTTCACTTCTTCACGGCTTTGTCTTTCCTCACACTCGCACTCACACTCACACTATCCGATTTGGCAGTAGTCCACGATCCGGGCCACCTCGGTCCGCAGGTCGCGGCGGTGAACGACGCGGTCCACGAACCCGTGTTTGAGCAGGAACTCGCTGGTCTGGAAGTTCTCCGGCAGTTCCACCCGGACGGTGTTGCTGATCACCCGGCGGCCCGCAAAGCCGATCATCGCCTTCGGCTCGGCCAGCGTGATGTCGCCCTGCAAGGCCCAGCTCGCGGCCACGCCGCCCATCGTCGGGTTGGTGAGGATGCTCACGTACAGCCCGCCGGCGGAGTCGTACCGGCCCAGCGCCGCGGAGACTTTCGCCATTTGCATGAGCGACAGAATGCCCTCCTGCATCCGGGCGCCGCCTCCGGAGCCGCTCACGAAGATGACCGGCAACTTCGGGGCCTCCGCGGTGGCCCGCTCGACCGCCCGCGTCAGCTTCTCGCCCACGACGCTGCCCATGCTGCCGGCCATGAACGCGAAGTCCGTGATCCCGAGGACGACCGGGCGCCCGCGAATGTACCCGCGCCCGGTGACGGCCGCGTCGGGCATCCCGGTCTTGGCCTGCTCCTCCACGAGCCGCTGGTGGTACGGGATGCGGTCCACGAACCCCAGCGGGTCGCACGGGCGCACGTCGGTGTCCCACTCCTCGAAGGTGTTTTCGTCGAGCAGCTGCGCGATCCGGTCGCGGGCGGGCATGGTGAAATGGTGATCGCACTCCGGGCACACGTGGTGCCGGATCTCGACCTCTTTCTTGTATACCGTGGCCTTGCAGCTCGTGCACCGGATCCACAACCCTTCCGGCACGCCCCGCTTCGGCCGCTCGGTTGTCATGCTTTCCACCTCAACAATCCTCTCCGTACTGTGCGTATCTGAATCGGGAATCGCTTCGGAATCAAGCGCGAACGGCGAACGGCCGGTGTCAGCCGGCCGGTGCG
>CAZBXY010000339.1:0-8483 GCA_964495365.1 uncultured Frigoriglobus sp.
TAAGCCCGCCGAGTCGTTTGCGCGGCCTCGGCGGGCTTACGCCGCGCCGTTCGCCATACCCGCGCCGCTTGCCATACGTCTCAGTCCTCCGCTTTCGGGATGAACGGCACCACGTCCTTGTCTTCGTCCTCGTCGCGACCCGGGACCGGTATCGGGGCGGTGGAGAGGATCGCGTTCGCCGGCGCGTTCGGGTCGTTCTCCACCGTCACCATCTGCGCCTGCTCGGCGCCGTCCACGGTCAGAACGACGCGGTACGCGCCGGACCGCGGGGGCGACCACTGCAACCGGTGAAACCCGGCCGCCGTCGGCGCGGTCGGCCCGCGGAACTCGCGCACCGACTTGCCGTTCACGTCCAGCACCTTCACGACCACTTCCTTCGCCGGCTTGGTCAGCATGTAGTCGATGGCGCCGCCGGCGGGCGGGTTGGTGCCGTAGAACTTCCGCACGTCCACCGAGTACGGGAAGCCGCCCGGCGCGAACTGCCACCGCGTCACAACCGCAGGAACGAACAGCGTGGCGGGTGCCGCGAGTACCTCCGGGGTGATTTGCCGCAGGCTCGCCACGTCCAGGATCCAGATCCCGCGCCCGTGCGTCGCGATCGCGATCTCGCTCGCGGTCGTGGGTTGCGCGATCTCATGCACGGCGACCGTCGGCAGGTTGTTGTTCAGCTTCGCCCAGCTCTCGCCGCGATTGATCGACACCCAGATGCCGAATTCCGTGCCGCAGTACAGCAGGTCGGACTTCGTGGTGTCCTCGCGCAGCACGCGGGTACTGCCGAACGCCGGCAGGTTGCTCATGATCGGCTTCCAGGTGGCGCCGAAGTCTTCCGTCACGTACAGGTAGGGCTTGTCGTCGTCGGAGCGG
Source organism: uncultured Frigoriglobus sp. (assembly GCA_964495365.1). GTDB lineage: Bacteria > Planctomycetota > Planctomycetia > Gemmatales > Gemmataceae > Gemmata. The sequence goes on from CAZBXY010000339.1 coordinate 865, forward strand.
TGCGCGTCGAGGCACACGTAGCAGCGGCCCTCAAGTCGGTTGCCCGGCTCGATGCTCGCGACCCAGCGGTAGCCCGGCAGCCCGGCCTTCTTCAGGTTCTCCGTCACGTTCGACCAGCTCGCGCCGCCGTCCTTCGTCACCCACAAGTAGCCGTCGTCGGTGCCGGCCCACACCACGTCGGCGTTCTTGGGGCTTTCGGCGATCGCGGTCATCGAGCCTTGCTTGGTCCGCGTCAGTTCGGGGCTGATCGGCTTGAGGTTGTCGCCGCGGGCGACCGAGCGGAACAGGTACTGTGCCCCGCAATAGAAGATGTGCGGGTTGTGGCTCGACAGGATGAACGGCGTGTTCCAGTTGAACCGCAGATCCTCGCCCTCCTTCACCGGCCGCGGGCGGATCCCGCGCTGCTCGCCGGTCTTGAGGTTCTGCCGGCCCATGAACCCGTTCTGGCTCTCCGAGTACACCCAGTCCGGGTCGGTCTGATCGACGCGGCAGACGAACCCGTCGCCGCCGCGGAGGAACTGCCAGTCCTCGTTGGCCGGCCCGGTACCGCGGAGCGTGCGCGACGGGCCGCCCCAGCTCCCGTTGTCCTGGAGGCCGCCGTAGACGCGGTAGGGTTTGCGGGTGTCGGTCGCGACGTGGTAGAACTGCGCCAGACACTGCGTGTTGATGTGGTCCCAGGTGGCCCCGCGGTCGTAGGTGGCGTAGAACCCGCCGTCACACCCGATGAGCATGTGCTTGCCGTTCTGCGGGTTGATCCACAGCGCGTGGTGGTCCGGGTGAACGGTGTTCGCCTGCGCGCTGGCGAACTGCGGGCCGCCGTTGCCGCTCCGCCACAGCACGGTGTCGCCGAGGACGTAAATCGTCTTGTCGTCGGTCGGATCGACGCGGAGGTTCGCGAAGTAGAACGGGCGCGGGTTGAGGCTGTTGACGCGGGTCCACGTGTCGCCGTTGTCCTTGCTCATGTACACGCCGCCGGTCTGAACGCCGTCCTTGCCCTGGTTGTTCTGCACGTTCGCCTGTTGGCCGCCGACCTGCGGGTTGATGAGGAACGGGCGGTTGGCGAACGGGTTCGGCCCCTTACTGGGCGCGCCGAACCGCAACTCGGCCGTTTCCAGGGCGAGCGCGACCTCGATCGGCTTCTTGGTGCCCTCCTGGAACGCGACCTTGACCTTCTCGCCCTCTTTCCGCGGGTTGTCGAGCTTGGGGCCGACGCGCAGCTCGGTGCGGAACTCGCGGAAGTTGGCCACGTCCTTCCCCTCGACCCCGACGACGGTCATCCCGACCTTCACGCCGGCCTTTTCGGCCGCGCCGCCCTTGGGCACCTCCGCGACCTTCACCGGGTCGTCGGTGGTCGTGATCGCGAACACGATCCCGCCGGGCGAGAGCGTCTGGAACCCCTTCGCCTTCGGCTCCGGGTCGGGGGTCGTTTTCGCCGTGAGCTTCACTTCGAGGGTGAGTGTCTCCGTTGCGTCTTTCTTCTCGTCCTTCTTCTCGTCTTTCTTCTCGTCCTTCTTGTCCGCCTTTTTCGCGCGAACGACGGTGAACTTCACCACATCGCCGGCCTTCCGGGTCACCATATAGTCGAGCAGGTCGCTGCTGGTGGCGATCTTCTGGCCGTCCGCGGCGGTGATGAGGTCGCCGGACTTCAGCCCGCCCTTCGCCGCCGGCGAGTCGTCCAGCACGACGACCAGTTTCGCCCCGCCCGTGTCGTCCCGCCCGGAGACGCCGAACTCGACCGTCAGCGCGGGACGACCTTTTCCGATGTTCTCCGTGTCGATGATCGCGTACACCAGTCCCTTCGTCTTGCGCGAGTAGTCGAGTCCGATGCGCCCGGTTTTCACGCTCGGCAGCCCGCTGGCGCCCTTCTCGCCGGTGAGCTTCTTCCACGACTGGCCGCCGTCGGCGGTTTTGAACAGCCCGCCGCCGGGGCCGTGCGCGACGATCGGCCCGTACTGGTCCGGGCCGGGCCACGGGCCTTCGCCGAAGAACCCGTCGAACTCGTCGCGCTTCCGCTCCCACAGCCCCGCGAGCAGCGTGTTCGGGTCGAACGGGTCCATCCGCAGCTCGATCGCCCCGGTCTTGTCGTCAACGTAAAGGACCTTCTGCCACGACTTTCCGCCGTCCGTGGTCTTGAAGACGCCGCGCTCGTCGTTCGGCCCGTACACTCGTCCCATCGCGGCGACGTACACCGTGTTCGGGTCTTTGGGGTGAATGACGATCTTGCCGATGCTGAACGACTTCTTCAGCCCAACGTTCTCCCACTTCTTGCCGCCGTCCACGCTCTTGTAAATGCCGTCGCCGTAGGAGACCGAGTTCCGCGGGTTGTGCTCGCCGGTGCCGAGGTACACGACGTTCGGATCGCTCGGTGCCACCGCAACATCGCCGATCGACACCGTTTCGTGTTTGTCGAAGACGAAGGTGAAGGTGGTGCCGTTGTTGACCGTTTTCATCAGCCCGCCGGAGGCGGACGCGATGTAGTAGGTAGCGGGGTCGCTCTCGACGACCGCGACGGCGGTGATGCGCCCGCCCATGTTCGCCGGGCCGACGCACCGCCAGTTCATCTTGGCGATGACGCTCTCCGGGACCGCGTTCGCCGCCGACAGCGACGGGGTGCCCTTGGCCTTGCGCAGGTCGTCGAGCTTCTTCTGAAGGGCCTCGATCTGCTTCTGGACGTCGGCGATTTCCTTCTTGATGTCTTCCTTCTCGTCGGATCGTGCGACGCTTGGGAAGGTGAGGATGAGCGCGGCGAGTAGGGCGAACGCCGGTCGGCGCCCGCGGAACGAAATGGTGTTCACGGTGCAGCTCTCGGAGGATGAACGTGGCGCAGGTTACCTAAAGCGCCGATTTTACGCGGCCGGAACCGCGAATGCCAGCCACCGAGATTGCGGAACGCGGGCAAACGCGGGAAGCTGTACCATGTGCGCCGGTGATACCGGAGGAACAGGCGATGACCGAAGCCGAATGGCTCGCGTGTGGCGAGTCGGCCGCCCTTCTGCTTCTGGATGAACTGTGGCTCCGCCCGCGGCGCAAGTGGCGCCTGTTCGCGCTCGCGTGCCTGGAGCCGTTTCATCCGCACTTCCCCCATCAGGGGGACTTTTCCGCCGTTCTCGAAATGATCGCCCACACTGCCGAAGGAGAGTGGTCGTTTGAAGAATGGCGTCGCTCCGAAGAAGACGTAGCGCGGATTCTGCATCTGGTTGTCGAGGACGCATCCGAGCAGCGGTGGCACTACGTCGCGGAAGCTCTCGCCGAGGCATTGGTTGCGGCCGTACACGGTGAGGGTGAAAGGTATTCCGTCGTCACCGGGTGCCAGAACGCGGCCGGGTATCTCGCGACCGAAGAGCATGACGGGCGGATGAGCGAGGAGCGGCGCCAGGTCGAGTTGATCCGCGACATCTTCGGCAACCCGTTCCACCCAGTGGCACTCGATCGGTCGTGGCTCACGTCGGATGTCGTGGCGCTGGCCCACGGCATTTACGAGGAGAAGGCGTTCGACCGGATGCCGATCCTCGCCGACGCCCTCCAGGACGCCGGCTGCGCGAACGACGACGTGCTGAACCACTGCCGCGACGCGAAGCGGGTCCACGTTCGCGGGTGCTGGGTGATCGACCTGCTGACCGGGCGGGGGTGAGTGAGTTGGCGCTCTTCGGCGCACTTGGCACGAAACCCCAGGATTTCCAGGGTTTGGTCTAAGAGCGCCACGTGGCGCTCTTTGGCGTCCTTTGGCGTCCTTTGGCGTCCTTTCGTTTTCCAGGCCTTTTTGCGCGCTCGCAACTCACGCGCTTTTGCGGAGCGGCAGCGTGACCGGCGGCGCGTCGTTCGCGGACGCTCGTGTCAATCGTCCTTCGCGTCGGGGATCGGATCGGCCGGTTTGGGCGCAGGGGCCGGAACGGGCGCCGGAACCGGAGCGGGAGCCGCGCCCTTCGGATCGTCGGGCGCGAGCGGTTTCAGGTACTTCGACAGCCCCTCGTAGGTGTCCAGCGGCCACTCCTCCTGCTTCTTCTCCGGCGCGTGGCAGCCCGCGCACCGGGCGCCGATCAGCGACCGGATCTGCACCTTCCCGTCCTTGAGGAACTGCGAGGTCACCTGACCGGCCACCGCCGGCGGCACCTCGAAGCGGTCGGTGTCGTACGCGGCCTTCCGCGCGGCCTCCGCGGTGCGCGCCCATGCCAGCGTTGCGTCCAGTTCCGCCTGTCGCTCGGTCTTCAGCTTGTCCTTTGCGGTCTGCGTGGCGGTCGGATCGTCGAGCAGCTTCTTGTACGCCTTGTCCTTTTCAAAGAACGCCGGAACCATGCTCCCTTTCTCGGAGCCGTTGAACTGAACCTGGTCCGGCGGGATCGGCTGGCCGTCGGCGCCGCGCACCGGGAGCGTCAGCAACCGGTCCAGGTCGTTCGCCGGCGGGCGCGGCGCCGCGTCCTTCTTGCCCTCGACTTTCTTGTCGTCTGTCTTCTCGTCCTTCTTGGCGACGGTTTGCGTGCCGGTCGGCTTGTCGTCCTTCGCTTTCTCTTCCGGCTTCTGCGCGCTCGCCTTCGCCCGCAGACCCGGCTCGAACACGTTCACCCACATCAGCCCGGCGATCACGCCGCCAAGGACGAAGAGGCCGCCAACCACGAACTTGCCCTTCGGCCCGTACATGTTGAACAGGCTCAGCACGATCTGCCCGAACAGCCCGGCGCCGGCCACCATTCCGGTACCGATGATGCCCATCGCGAAGTACGGCCCCCACTGGTCACACAGCCGCGCCAGCCACCACAGCGACACGTCGGCGAATACCGCCAGCACCACCCACGGCCCGAGTACGCACCGCATCCCGGTCGGGTAGTTGGTGAACGCGAAGATCAGGCCCGTGAGCGAGAACAACATCGCGAAGCTCAACAGGTGCGCGTGGGTCGATTGCGTCAGCTTCTCCAGCCCGATCGGCGTACCGACCTTCACCCACCCGCCCTGCGGAGCCTCGCCGACCGACGCAACGGCCATGTACTTTTCCAGTTGCTCGTAGGTTTCCAGCGGGTAGCCGGCCTCCGAGCCGTCCTGCGAGTGACAGCGGGCGCAGCGGGTGTCAATGAGCGTCTTGATCTTGAACGTGCCGTCGGCGTCCTTGAACTTGCTCGTGATCTGCTTGGGCGCCTTCTCCGGCGCGATCGTGCATTTGTCGTCCTGATACATCTTCTTGCGGCTGTCGGCCGCGGCGCGGATCCACCACCGAACCAGCTCGCGCTCGCCGTTGCGCTCGGCGTCGATCCGCGCCTTGTCGGCCGGGTTCGCCTCGATCTCGCGGGTGTAGGTCGAGTCCTTGTGGAAGAACGCCGGCGCCATGCTCCCGGTGCCGTTCCACGGCGCCCCCTCGATCGGCCCCATGACGAGCGTTTCCAACTGACTGGCGGGCGCCGCGAGCGGGCCGTCGAGCTTCCTCTTGCCGGTGTACTTGAACACCACGTCGTCGAGGGTCGGCATCGGCTTGCCGGACTTCGCGTCCTGCATGTGCAACTGCACCATCGCCGACGTGTACCCGACGCCCACGGCCATCAGGAACACCGACGCCACCACCTTCACCGGCAGCGGCAGGTCGCGGAGGCTGTACGACATGGAAAACTCCTTGCGGAGTAAAGTTCAAATCCCAAAGAACAAATCTCAAACGAAGACAACGACTCGTTCGGTTCGCGGATTGTTTGGAATTTGGGTCTTGGTGGTTGGAATTTCCGCCGCGTTCACAACGCGGCGAGCGCGGCGGCCAGTACCTCGGTGCGAACCTCCGCCAGCGGCTTCTGCACCCGGGCGCCGCTGGCGAGCTTGTGCCCGCCGCCGCCGAACCGCTCGGCCAGCTTCGACACGTCCGCGGCGCGAGAGCGGAAGCTCACCTTCGTGCCGCCGTCCTGCTGCTCGATGAACACCAGGGCGATTTCCACGCCCTCCACCCCGCGCGGGTAGTTAATCAGGTCTTCGGTGTCGCCCGGGACCGAGCCGGTCGCGGCGTAGTCGGACAGCAGAATCTCGGTGTACGCCACCTTCCCGCCACCCACAACCGCGAGCCGCTGGAGGGCGACCGCGGTCAGCTTGAACCGGGCGAGCGTCGCGGCTTCATAAAGCTGTTCGTACAGTTCCGTCGGTCGGGCGCCCAGGGCCACCAGTTCGCCGCACAGGGCGAAGGTCGCCGGCGTCGCGTTCGGGTGCCGGAACCAGCCGGTGTCGGTCGCGATCGCCATGAACAGACAGTGTGCTGCGGTCGGCGAAATCGGCGCGCCCAGCGCCCGAATGATCTCGTAACTCAGCCGCCCGGCCGCTTCCGCGGTGATGTCCACGAACTGCAACCCGGGCGAGGCGATGTCGTCCTGCGTCCGGTGGTGATCGACCACCGCCCGCGGCAGCGGCGACGCCTGGAGCCACTTCCCGAAGTCGCCGAGTTGGTTCCACGTACCGGTGTCGAGTACCACCACACAGTCGCAGTCGGTGAACGCCGCCGGGCGGAAGTCCTCGATCACGGTCCGCTTCGGGTCGAGGAACTCGTACCGCGGGAGCAGTTTGCTGGCGATCGCCATTCGCGGCTTCTTGCCGATGGCCGTGAGGGCGTCGTGGAGGGCCAGTTGCGCGCCCAACCCGTCCGCGTCCGGGCGGATGTGGGTCATCAGCAGCGGGCGTTCGTGGCGGCGAAGAAGATCAACCAGCGGGGACCAGTCAAGCGGCATGAGAAACCGTTCCGTTTCGGCGGGATGGTGAAATTGTAACCGGAATCCTCCTTTCGGGCATCGGAAAAGAAGGGATCGGGAACCCCACTTCCAGGAATAGGCGGAACTGAGGGATCAGAGACGCCAGAAATTCTGAAGCAGGAAGAGGCAGAATGGCCTTGTCGCTTTTGTCACAAAGGGTAATAATTAGCGGATGAAGAAATCCGATAATTACCTCTCGGAGCGGCGGCGAGCCTGGGCGGCAGACGAAAAAGAAGCCGCAGAAAGGGCCCGGAGAGAAGCTGAAATCCGGGCCGGTAAGCGCAGACCGGGACGACCAAAAGACCCGGAACTGGAAGCCCGACGCAAGGCGCAGATCCTCGACACCGCGGTTCGGGCATTCGCGGCCTCCGGCTTCGCCAATACGCAAGTTCAAACGATCGCCGATCAACTCGGCGTCGGCAACGCTACCGTCTACCGCTACTTCCCGACGAAGGAACAACTGTTCATTGCGACCGTGGAACACGGGCTGAAGGAACTGGAAGCCGAGATGGATGCGGTGCTGGCTCAACCGTTGACGCCGCTGGAGGTGATGCGGTTGGCGATCCGCACCTACCTCGCGTTCTTCCACCGGCGGCCGGAGATGGTGGAACTGTTCATCCAGGAGCGCGCCGCGTTCCCGCACCACCACCGCCCGCTGTACTTCGTCACCAAGGACGACGAAACGGAGTGCAAGCACCAGGCGTTCTTCAACCAACTGGTCGCGTCCGGCGTGATAAGGGCGATTCCGAAGGAGCGGTTCTTCGCGGTGATCGGCGATCTGCTCTACGGCACCATTCTGACAAACCTCCTGACCAGTCGCCCCAACGACCCGGACGCGCAGGCCGCGGACGTGCTCGATGTGATTCTGAACGGGCTTCTTGCGACGAAGCACGAGGAGAAGCGATGACGCGAGTA
>CAZBXY010000340.1:0-8477 GCA_964495365.1 uncultured Frigoriglobus sp.
GTCTTTCTCCCCCTCTCCCCCCGGGGGAGGGGGTTGGGGGGAGGGGTTGAGGCGCGATTCCACTTCGGGCGAAGTCAGCGAATACGTGATCGCCTCCTGCAAGCCCTGGTCGGCGAGCAGGTCGCGGGCGCGGTCTTCGAGTTCCAGCGCGCGGTTGCCCTTCGGTTCTGGTAATTCCAGCGGGAGCAGGCGCTCGGGAAGCTTGTCGTAGCCGTAGACGCGCGCGAGCTCCTCGATCAGGTCGGCGGCGCCGGCCTGAATGTCGAGTCGCGTCGGTGGGGGCGTCACGGCCCACGCGCCGGCGCCGTTCGGCTGCACCAGGAACTGAAGTGCCGTCAACACACGCACGACTTCGGCCCCCGGGATGTCGAACCCGAGCAACCGCCGGATTTCGGCCGCGGTGAGGTTGATGACTGGTGGCAACGCCTGCACGGGGTACGCATCAACGATGCCCGCGAGCACCTCGCCGCCGGCGTATACGTGGAACAGTTGCGCGGCGCACGTGGCGGCAATGGACGCAAGTTCGGACGGAACCCCGCGGCTGAACCGCGTACTCGCCTCGCTGAACAGGTTGAACTGCCGCGCGGTCTTGCGCACGCTCACGAAGTCGAAACACGCACTTTCGAGCAAGATGTTCTTGGTGTCGGCGGTTACCTCGGTTTCGAGACCGCCCATCACGCCGGCCAGTGCGATCGGCCCCGCGGTGTCGGCGATGATGAGGTTTTCCGGCGACAGTTCGACCGGCTTGCGATCCTCCGGCTTTTTCGTGCCCTGATCGAGCAGCATGAGCGTTTCACCGGCCTTCGCGGGGCGAACGGTGATCGTCGGCGGTTTGCCTCCGGCGCGCTTCACGAGGTTGTCGTAGTCGAAGGCGTGTAGCGGCTGGCCGTGTTCGAGCATCACGTAGTTCGTGATGTCCACCGCGTTGTTGATGGGCCGCATCCCGGCGTAATGGAGGCGCGACCGCGTCCACCGCGGCGCCGGGCCGATTGTCACGTTGCGGATAATGGTCGCGGTGTAACGTGGGCACAGCTTCGGGTTCGCGATCTCGACCTTCACCTTGCCATCGACCTTCTCGGAAGACGTGACGGGCTTCGTTTCGGGGACGTGCGTCTTCGCTCCGGTGAGCGCCGCGACCTCGCGCGCGATCCCGATCATCGACAGGCACCGCGCCATGTTCGGCAGGATGTCGAGTTCGACGACGATCTCGCCGAGTACGTCCTGAATCGGTGTGCCGGGCGGCGGGTCGGTGTCGTCGAGAATGATGATGCCCGCGCTCTCGTCGGCGATGCCGAGTTCGTAATCGGACATGCACATCGCGTCGTTGTCGATCCCGCGGAGCTTGCGCGGTTCGAGCGCCATCACCGTTTTCTTGTTGTTGTTCTTGTCGAGGAAGTAATACCGCGAGCCGCACAGGCCCAGAATCACCTTCATCCCGCTCTGGCCGACCGCGATGTTCTCGGCCCCGGTCACGACCGTCTTCGGCTGTGAAGCGCCGTAATCGAGGGTGACGAGCTTCAACTTCTCCGCGTCGGGGTGCTTTTCGATCTTCAGCACCTTCGCGACAACGAGTTTGTCGCGCTCCCACACGATCCCCGCGTCTTCGGGCTTCACGCGCAGGGCGGCCGGCACCGGCAGCCCGAACACCTTCACACCACTTGACTCCAGCCCGGCGATGGTGAGCCGTTCGACGATCGCACCCGGGTCGTCCGGGAGCGGGACGTAGTCTTTGAGCCAGGACAGCGGAACGAACATGGCGGAACCTTATTGCGAAAGCGTTTTCAAAGTAGTAGGCACACTCCGTGTGCCGTTGCTTTACGTGTGGTATCGCGACGGCACACGGAGTGTGCCTACTACTTTGAGGACATGGTATGAGGACAGGCGCACCGGCGGCAGTGGTTCGCGCGCCGCGATCAAGCGACGCGGCGATTCCGTTCTACCGGATCGCGTGGATGTGTTGTCTTTCGGTCGTGAGCTTCTGTGAAGTGGGGGGCCGGTACAATCGCGTGCGAGCGCGGGGAAAACAAGTGATCGCGTTTCTAACAACGCCAAAGAGCGCCTAAGAGCGCCTAAGAGCGCCACCTGGCGCTCTTAGGCCAAACCCCAGGATTTCCAGCGTTTCGTGCGAAGTGCGCCTAAGAGCGCCAACTCTGCCTACCGCCACATCCACCCAACACCCGGTTCGGAGCGCTCCGCGGCTGAACCGTTACCTCACGGTGACGGGAATCGGCTCCGGTGCCGGCGCGGGCTTCCGCGCGAGAACCGCGCCCACCGCGAACCACCCGGCGCTCGCCAGCGTCAGCGCCAGGAGTGCGGCGAACGTGCTCCCCGGCACTGCGGCCCACGCCAGCGGCAGCAGCACCCCGCCCAGCGCGCCGAGCAACCCGACTAGCCCGCCCACCGCGCCGACCTCACGCGGGAAGTGGTCCGGGATCATCTTGTACACGCTCGCCTTCCCCACTCCCATCCCGACGCCGAGCACGAACAGCGCGAACGTGAACGCCCACACGCCCAACCCCAGCGGCAGCGCGAGCGCCAGCCCGGACGCGAGCATCCCCCAGAACACCGCGGCCATCACCACGCGCGGGCCGTAGCGGTCGGACAGGTACCCGCCGACCGGGCGCAGGAGGCTCGCGGGGAAGATGTAGCAGACCGCCGCGAGGAACCCGATCCACTTCGACAGATAATCGAGGTCGGCTTTCACCGCCGGGTTCGCTGTCATGTACGCGGAGTACGCTTCGCCCTTCAGCGTCTTGATCGTGTCGAACTCCGCGACGAGTTGCGCGTTCAGCCCCAAATTCGCGGCGAGATCGGCTCCATAGTTCGCGTAATAAAATTGTGGCAGCACACCGGAGAGCGCGACGTAGGCCCCGAACACGACGGTGTACTGGAGGCTGAACTCCCACACCTTCGCGTGCTTCATCGGGGCGACCAATTCCGAGAACGGGCGCCCGCGGGCCGGCGTGCGATCCTCGCGCGGGCTGAGGAACCACACCGCCAGCGCCAGCAGCACCAAGAGGCCCGCATATACGACCGGGATGAACCGCCACCCGCCCGGCACCGCGCCGCCGAAGAACCCGGCCGCCGGCACCGCCGCGATCAAGAGCGGGCCGAACAGCTTCGTCACAGAAGCGCCCACGTTCCCGGCGCCGAAGATGCCCAGCGCGGTGCCCTGCTTCTCCTTCGGGTACCACGCGGCGTTCCACGCGATCCCCACAGAAAACGAGTTCCCCGCCACGCCGTAGAGCAGCGCGCACACCAACAATTCACCGTAGCTCGTCGCGCGGCTGACCATCAATGTCGGTAGTACGGTGAAGAGGATGAGCGCGGTCATGACGCGGCGCCCGCCGTAGCGGTCGGTCCAGATGCCGAAGTGGAACCGCAAGAGCGACCCGGCCAGGATCGCGGCGATCGTGAGGTTGTAGAGCTGCCCGTCGGTGAGGCCGAGTTCGGGTTTGATCTTGATGCTCAGCATCCCGAGCATCAGCCACACCGCGAACAAGAGTGTGAACGCGACGGTGGACAGCACGAGTACGCGCGCACGCGCCCCGCGCTCCAGGTGATCTGGAGTCATACAAGCTCCGGGTTGGAGGAATCTCGACGAGCGTTTCGGGTTCGTGTCGCCTTCTTGCGAGCCGCGACCGCAAGGGAGCGGGCTACGGGAGGTCAGAACCGCGGACGTTCCTTCTCTCGCATAGCCCGCTCCCTTGCGGTCGCAGCTCGCGAGGTCTCTTCGGTGCCGTGAAACGCGCTCAAACGGTCACGGCCTTCGTGTGATTCAGTAGCAAACTCGTCAGTTGCCCGCGGCACGAGCCGCACCCGGTGCCGGCGCGGGTCGCGTCACACAGCGCGGGCAGCGTGTCACACCCGTCGCGGATCGCGTCCACGATCGCGGATTCGCTCACGTGGTGGCAGTTGCACACCTCGCGCTCGGTCGCGGTGGTCGGGGCGTTACCGGTGGCGAGTACGTCAAGTCGGTTCGGCGGGAGCGGTTCGTCGCGGTCGAACATCTGCACCAAAGTCGGCGCCGCCTCGGCACAGCCGACGAGCATCGCCCCGGCCATCTTCCCGTCGCGCACGACGAGCTTCCGGTAAACCCCCCGACGGTCCTCGAACACCTGAACCACTTCGTCGGTCGGGAATTCGGCATCAGTGACGCCGAAACTGGCAACTTCGACGCCGGCGACCTTCAGCCGCGCGTACACCTTCGACCCGAAGTAGCGGGCCCGTGGGTTCGCGCCGGTGAGCACGTCCGCGAGCACCGCGCACTGCTCCCAGATCGGCTGAACGAGACCGTACACCTTGCCGTCGTGCTCGGCGCACTCGCCCACCGCGTACACGCCGGGCACCGCGGTCGCCAGGAGGTCGTTGACGAGGATCGCGCGCTTCACCGGCACGCCGGACGCCTTCGCCACGTCCACCCGCGGTACGATCCCGCACGCGAACACCACGAGGTCCGCCGGGACCACATCGCCGCCGCGGAGTTTCACCGCTTCGACGTGTCCGTTGCCGAGCACCTCGTCGGCCGTCGTACCGGTGCGAACGAAGATGCCCATTTTCTCGATCGCGCGCTGGAGCAACTCGCCCCCGAACCGGTCGAGCTGGGCGTTCATCAGCACCGAATCGAGGTGCAACACGGTGACGTGCAGGCCGAGGTCGCCGAGCGCCTTCGCGGCTTCGAGGCCGAGCAACCCGCCGCCGACCACGACCGCGCTGCTGCCGGGCCGGGCGCGCTCGCGGATCGCGACGCAGTCGTCGATCGTGCGGAACACATGTACGCCCTCGCGCGGCGAACCGTCGTCGGACTTCAACCCGCGCACGGGCGGGACCAGCGGCGAGCTGCCGGTTGCGAACACGCACACGTCGTAGGGGTGCGAGTCGCCGTCGCTCGTCGTCAGTTTGCGGCCGACCGGATCGACCTTCGTCACGCGCACCCCGCTGCGGAAGCTCACGCCCCGCTCGGCGTACCAACCTTGCGGCTTCAGCGTGATCTCTTCGGGCGCGCCCCCGCTCAGCACGCGACCCAAGAGGATGCGGTTGTAGCTACCGCGCGGCTCCTCGCCGAACACGGTGATCTCGAACGCCGCGGTGGCGTTGCGGCGCAAGAGTTCGTCGAGCAACCGTCCGGCGGCCATTCCGTTGCCGATGATCGCGAGGCGCTTCTTCATGCTTTCACTCCCACGATCCGCACCAAAGTAGTAGGCACACTCCGTGTGCCGTCGCTATTCCTCTGGTGAAGCAACGGCACACGGAGTGTGCCTACTACTCTCACTTCACTCCCACGATCCGTACCGCGGTCAGCTTGAACTCCGGCATCCGGCTCGTCGGGTCGAGCGCCGCACCCACCAGCACGTTGGCCGCGTCGCGCCCGCCCCAGTGGAACGGCGCGAACAGCGTGTCCGGGCGAATGTCCGCGGTCACCTCCGCGGCGAACTCGACCTTCCCGCGGCGGCTCTCCACCGTCACGCGGTTGCCGGGCGTGATTCGGTGCCGCCGGGCCAGCCGCGGGTGCAGTTCGAGCCGCGGAACCGGCTTCGCGGTCGTCAGTCGCGCGACTGTACGGGTTTGCGCCCCGGAGTTGTAATGCTCCTTGTAGCGCCCGGTCGTGAAGAACAGCGGGAACGCGGCGTCCGGTTCCTCGCCGGCGGCGCGGTGTTCGACCGCGAAGAACCGCGCCCGCCCGTCGGCGTGGTGGAAGCGCTCGGTGAACATCCTGGGCGTGCCCGGATCATCTTCCGAAGGGCACGGCCAGCACACGCCGTCGGTCGCGTCGATCTTCGCGTAGGTGATGCCGCTGTAGTCGGCCGGCGCAGATGCGGTGCAGCGGCGCAGCTCGTTGAAGATCGCTTCCGTGTCGCGGAAGGCGAATTTCTCGCCACATCCGAGCCGGTTCGCGAGTTCGCGGAGAATTTCGAGATCGCTGAGCGGGCCGGTCGGCGCACGGGCCACGACCCGGCGGCGGATCACGCGGCCCTCGAAGTTCGTCATCGTGCCGTCTTCCTCAGCCCACTGCCGCACCGGGAGGAAGACGTGCGCGTTCGCGCTCGTTTCGTTGTGGAACGCATCAGCCACGACGAGCAGTTCGAGCGACTTCAACCGCTGCTCGACGCGATTGAGGTCCGGGGCCGCGACCGCGACGTTCGATCCCATCACGAATAGCGACTTCACTTCCGTGCCGAGCGCATCGAGCAGTTCAAACGCGCTCTTGCCCTTTCGCGGTAGGGCCGACGACTCGACACCCCACACCGCGGCGACCTTCTCGCGGTGGGCATCGACTTCGATGAGCTGATAGCCGGGGAGCTGGTCGGCCTTCTGGCCGTGCTCGCGTCCGCCCTGGCCGTTGCCCTGGCCGGTGAGCGTGCCGAACCCGCTGTTGGGTTTGCCCACCTTCCCGAGCGCGAGCATCAGGTTGATCCACGCGTGAACGCTATCGACGCCCTTGCTGTGCTGTTCGGTGCCGCGGCCGGTGAGAACCATCGAACTGCGGCCGGTCGCGAGCCACCGGGCCGCCTGCCGCAGTTGCGATTCCGCGATCCCGGTGAGGCGCTCGACCCGCGCGGGGTGGTACTCCAGCACCGCCCGGCGCACCGCGTCGAAACCGGTCGTGCGCTCGGCGATGTACACCGCGTCTGTGAGTTTTTCCTCGATCGCGACGTACAAGAGGCCGTTCGCGAGTGCCAGATCGGTGCCGGGAGTTAGCGGAAGGAACAGGTCCGCGGTGCGGGCCGTCGCGGTGCGCCGCGGGTCGGCGACGATTAACCTTCCGCCGGCGGATTTCTGCTTCTCGAACCACTGCATGATCGGTGGCAATGTGTCCGCGACGTTCGACCCGACCAGCAGCACCACTTCCGCCGCCGCGATGTCCGCGACCGGGAACGGCAGCCCGCGGTCGATACCGAACGCGCGGTTCTGCGCCGCCGCAGCGCTCGACATGCAGAACCGGCCGTTGTAATCGATGTTCGCGGTGCCCAGCGCGACACGGGCGAACTTCCCCAGCAGGTAGGCCTTCTCGTTCGTGAGTGCGCCGGAGCCGAAGACGCCGTTGGCGTTCGGGCCGTACGTCGCGCGGATCGCGGTCATTTTCGCGGCGACGAAGTCGAACGCTTCGTCCCAGGTCGCTTCGCGCCACGCGCCGCGTGAATCGCGCAACTGCGGCGAAGTGACGCGCCGCGGGTGGTCGAGGAGCGTCGCGGAGGTCAGCCCCTTGATACACAACTGCCCGTTATTGACGGGGAAGTTCGGGTCGCCGGTCACGCGCGGAAGCCCGCCGCCGAGGTCTTCGCCCATCAGGATTCCGCACTGGAACGCGCAGTACGGGCAGTGCGTGCGCACCGCCAGCGCCGGCGGGATCGTGACGAGCGGGATTGGCGGAATGGCACTCACGCGACGGCTTCCTGGCGAACGGCCGGTGTCAGCCGGCCGGTGAGAGTGACGAAGACTGCGCCGTCGCGCACTTCGGCCGGAAACGCTTCGATCGCACACGTTCCGACCTGATCGCACTCGCCGCTCGTGGCGCTGAACCGGAACGCGTGCAGCGGGCACACCACCTGCTCGCCGATGAGCATTCCGTCAGCGAGCGGCCCGCCCTTGTGCGGGCAGGTGCCCTCGACGGCGAAGACGCGACCGTCGCGCGCGCGGAAGATGGCGACCGTGCGCCCACCCACGTCGAACGCTCGACCGAGGCCGACGGCGATGTCGTCGAGCGTGCAGAGCGGAACGCGGGTCGCGGTTGTGGTCATGGGTTCCTCCGTAACACCCCCGCCCTTGCGGGCGGGGTTCGCCTACACCAGCGGCAGCGCCACGCGCTTCGTTTCCTCGAACTGCCCCGCATACACCGGGTTGTCGCGCTCCAGCCACGGATCGACGTAAGCGGCGATCGTCTTCTCCACTTCCTCATCCAGTTGCGCGCCAATGCCGAGCGAATCCTTCGCGATGATGTCACGCAGCTTCTCGATGCCGATCCGCGGGGCGAAGTCGTAGGTGCGTTCGAGCCACTTCGCGTTATCGCGGTAGTAGATGAGGAACCGGCCGATCACGCGAAGAGCTTCCTCCTTCGTCTTCACGCGGCACAGCACTTCGCTCTTGCGGACGTGCGCCCCGGCCGCGCCGCCGACACTTACCTCCCACTCGCCGCCTTCGGTGGCGATCACTCCGACGTCCTTGACGGTCGATTCGGCACAGTTCCGCGGGCAGCCGCTCACCGCGAGTTTCACCTTCGCCGGAAACTCGAACCCCTGGAACCGCTTCTCGATATCGATCCCGAGGCCGGTGCTGTCGTTGGTGCCGTAGCGGCAGAATTCGCTGCCGACGCACGTTTTGACGGTGCGCAGCGCCTTCGTGTAGGCGTACCCGCTGGGCATCCCGAGGTCGGCCCACACGCCCGGCAGGTCTTCCTTCTTGATGCCGAGCAGGTCGATACGCTGGCCGCCAGTGAACTTCACCATCGGCTCCGCGTACTTCTTCTCGACTTCACCGTT
>CAZBXY010000341.1:0-8383 GCA_964495365.1 uncultured Frigoriglobus sp.
CAGCAGAGATGAGGATTCAGGGCCAGACGAAGAGGAAACGACAACCGCTCACGATTCACCAGACAGGGCCTGCGCAACCGCGATTTCCGGCGCAACGAAGAGAAGCAGATCGGCCACAAGAAAAGCACAAAAGAATACAAACGAAGACCACAGTCGAGGAACAGAGTTTTGAATTTAAACTCTTCCAGGAGTTCGGCCGTTGGGCGTTGAGCCGGGCGCGGGCCCCACAGTGGGCAACCCGCGCCCCGGCCAATCGAGCTCAACTGCCTGACTCCTGTCTTCTTTGCCTTTGGTTTTCTTTTTGTGTTCTTTGTGGCCCTTCCTCATCTGTCTTCAGCCTTCCACCTCGAAGATGCACTCGATCTCGACGGAGATATTGCCCGGCAGCGAGTTGTGACCCACGGCGCTACGGGCGCCGACGCCGTCGTCGCCGAACACGTCCTTCATCAGCTCCGAGAACCCGTTAATCACCTTCGGCTGGTCGAGGAAGTCGTCGGTGCAGTTGACCATGCCGAACGTCTTGATGAGCCGCTTCACCTTGTCGAGCGAGCCGAGGTGATCCCGCACGGTCGCGAGGATCGCCAACCCCACCTGTCGGGCGGCTTCCTTCCCCTGTTCCAGCGTGAGGTCTTTGCCGACGCGCCCGGTGATCTGGGTCTTGTCGGCCTTGAGCGGCCCGTGTCCCGAGACGAATAGCAAGGTGCCGAACTTGACCGCGGTCTTGTACACCGCGACCGGCTTGGGCGCCGGCGGGAGCGTGAGGTGCAGTTCCTGAACGCGCTTCTCGGGGGTACTCATGCGGCAATCTCCTTGGGTGAAAGACGTGTCGTAGTGATATGCGGAAAACCGATCGGTTGCAACAGAGTAGTAGGCCGGCCTGTCGGCCTCCTACTACTCTGAAGTACCAACGCGCCACTTTGCCGCGACCTCCTCATTCAGCGTCAGCCCCAGCCCAGGCTCGGCGCTGGGCTTCATCTTTCCGCCCTCGATCGTCGGGCCGCCGGCGAAGAGGTCGCGGAACCACGACACCGAATCGACGTGCGGGACCGACGGCAGCCCGCACGCGAGGTGAACCCCCACCTCCGGCAGCCGCACCGGCGATACCGCGACGTGATACGCCTCCGCCACCGCGGCTACCTTCAGCAAAGGAGTGATGCCGCCCAGCCGGCACACGTCCGGGCGCACGGTGCGGACGGTGCCGTCGCGGATCACCTTGAAGAAGGCGTCGCGGGTGTCGAACTGCGTGCCAACCGCAATGGGAACCTCCGCCAACCGCGCGAGTTTCTCGTACCCGATCGCGTCGGCCGCCGGGATCGGGTCTTCAAACACGTCAACGCCGATGTCCTCGAAGAAGTGCGTCAGCGCGAGCGCCGTACTCAGGTCGAACCGCCCCTCGGCCGCGACGGCGACCCAGGCGTCTTCGCCGAGTCCGTCCTGAATGGCCCGGACGCGCTCCGCGTCGGCCTGCACGTCACCGCCCCCCACTTCTACGCGAACGCCGACCGCGCCTTGCTTCAGGTAGGGCTTCGCGGCCTTGAGGGCTTCGCCCGCGTCGCGCCCGGCGGTCGCGGCGTCCGAAACGACGAACGCCGCGGCCGGTTTCGCCCCGCCGAGCAGCTTCGCGAGCGGCACGCCGGCGGCTTTGGCCTTCGCGTCCCAGAGTGCGATATCGATCGCGCAGTACGCCCGCGCCGCGATCCCGCTAAAGCCGGTGGCGCGAAAGCGCGATTCGGCCCGCGCGAACAGGCGCTCGGTGTCGCGCGGGTCTTCGCCCGTAACGAGCGGGGCCAGTTCTGTGTCAATTAAGGAGCGAATCGCAGCCGCGCCGGGGCCGAGGGTGTACGTGAAGCCCAGTCCGCGAACGCCGCTATCGGTTTCGAGGTGAACGACGACCACATCGACCGCGTCTGGCGCGGCCGGTTTCGGTTCGGTGAGCGAGACGCGCGCAGGCTTGCCGAGCGGCACGCGGAGATGATCGGCGGAAAGGCCGGTGATTTGCATTCTTCACCCCGAAGGGGTGGGACAACATAGCCCGGGACGTTGCCCCGGTAACGATGGATGATTTCATGCAGCCCGAAGGGCTGCGACAAGCGCTGTCTCAGGCTTTCAGCCTGAAATTCACTACGAAGCACAACCCCGGGGCGTGGCCCGGGCTATGTTGTCCCACCCCTTCGGGGTGAAGAAAGATGCGGATCACTCTCCGAGATACGCCTCGCGAATGCGCGGGTCGTGCAGCAGCACGTCGGCCTTGTCGGTGAACGTGATGCGCCCGGTTTCCAGCACGTAGCCGCGGTGAGCCACCTTCAGTGCCATACGGGCGTTCTGTTCCACGAGCAGCACCGATACGCCCTGCTTGTTCAGTTCCTTCACGATGTCGAAGATCTGCACCACGATCTGCGGGGCCAACCCAAGCGACGGTTCGTCCAGAAGGAGCAGCTTGGGCCGCGACATCAGCGCGCGGGCGATGGCGAGCATCTGCTGTTCTCCGCCGGAGATCAGCCCGCCCGGCTGAGCCTTGCGCGTCTCCAGAATCGGGAACATCCGGTACGCCTTCTGGATGTCCGCCCTGATTCCGTCGGTGTCACTCCGCGTGAAGGCGCCCATTTCGAGGTTTTCGAGGACGGTGAGGCGCGGGAAGATTTTGCGCCCTTCCGGCGATTGCGCGAGGCCGAGCTTCACGATCTGGTGCGCCGGGACGCCCGCGAGCGGCTGGCCGTTGAAGGTGATGCTCCCGGCGCGGGTCTTCACGATGCCGCAGATGGTGTTGAGCGTCGTGGACTTCCCGGCGCCGTTGGCCCCGATGATCGTGACGATCTCGCCGGCGTTCACCACGAGCGAGAGCCGGTGCAGCACGTTGATCTGGCCGTAACCCGCTTCGAGGTTATCGACCCGGAGCAGAGGAGAAGGGGACGCGCTCACGACACCTCCTCCGACCCCAGGTACGCCTCGATCACCTTCGGGTCGCGGCTGATCTCCGCCGGCGTGCCCTCGGCGATCTTCACCCCGAAGTTCAGCACGACGATGTGGTCCGAAATGCCCATCACAAGGCTCATGTGGTGTTCGATCAGCATGACCGTCATCCCGCGATCGCGGATGCGGCGGATCAACTCCATCAGATCGGTGGTTTCGCTGGGGTTCATCCCGGCGGCCGGTTCGTCGAGCAACAGCAACTTGGGGTTGGTGGCCATCGCGCGGGCGATTTCGAGCCGGCGCTGGTCGCCGTAAGGAAGACTCTTGGCCAGTTCGTTGTGCCGCCCGGCGAGACCGACGAACGCGAGCAGCTCCGCGGCGCGCCGTTCCGCGTCCGCTTCCTGCTTCCGGCCCCCGACGCCGAGCGCGGACATCAGTAGGTGACCGGGAATCGACCGCGTCATTCCCACCAGAATGTTTTCCAGCACCGTCATCGACTGAAAGAGGCGGATGTTCTGGAACGTGCGGGCGATGCCGCCCTCGGTAATCACGTCCGGCGCGCGGCGGGAGCGGCGCCAGGTGACGAGCGTCCCGGCCCCGCCGATGAAGAACCCGGCCAGGAACGAGACCGCAGCCGTCGTCGGGCGGCTGGCGACGTGCGCGCGGGCCTCGCTCATCGCCGTGCCCCACGAGAACGGGTGCGCCGCGGTCGCCTCCTTCTTGATCTCCTCGAACGCGCGCCCCGGGTTCTTTTCGGCGAGTTCCGTCATCGTCTGCGAAATGACCTGCTGCCGGGCGGCCTCGGTATCTCGAATCGACCGCTTCCACATGGCGCTGGCGTTCACCGCGAACACCGCGAGCAACAGCGCCGCGACCAGTCCGATGGCCGCGGCCCCGGCGACGACCTTCCACGAAAACGGCCGCACGAGCGGGCGGCCCTCGAACAGTACCTGCCCCTCGGTCGGCTCGTAAATGCCGGTGACTGCGTTGAAGACGGTGGTCTTGCCGGCCCCGTTCGGCCCGATGACGGAGAAGATCTGCCCCTTCTCGACGACGAGATCGACCCCGCTGACCGCGGTGATCCCGCCGAACCGCATCGTCAGTTTGTGGATCGCCAGCACCGCCATCGGGTACTCCTCGTGGGGCACGCGGCCCGCGTGCCTACGCCCCTCCAGTCTACGTCCCGGCGCGCCCAACGACACCATCACCACGGCGCGTAGGTAAACACCGGCTCAAACCAGTCGAAGAACCCGAACAGGCGTGTGAATCCGTCGTCGGCCCACGGGCCGCGCACGTCGCCGCAGGACCACACCTGCCCCCGCAGTTCGCCGTTCACAACGATCAGCGCCTCGTTGCCGCAGCCGAAGTCCGCAATGAGTACGCACCCGTCGAACGTGTACTTCCGGTGCTTCACCCAGTCCGGCGGGTTGTACCCCTTCGGAGTGTACGAGTGACGCATCTCGTTGAGCATTTCGAGTGCGTCGGCCCGCGTGAGCGAAAACGGCCGAGCGAGTGAGTGGTATTTGTACCGGGCGTCGAACTGGATGATGCCGTTCTCGCGTCCCCTCGTCCATCCGTTGCCAATTTGCAGCAGGAACGCGCGGTACTCGCCCGGCAGCGTGATCCCGTTGCGCAGCTCGAACCGGATCAGTGCCGGCTCGCGAACGACGGGCTTCAGCCCGCTGTACGGCTTCGAGTCGCGCAGTTCGCGGAGCCGGGCCACGTCTTCGGCATACTCCCACCCACCGAGGTTCGTTCCGGCCTTCTCCACGCCGGCGAGCAACCGCTTCATCGCACTCTTCCACGCCTTGCTGCCGGGCGCGGCAGCCATCACCGCGCACTCGGCGCGGACGTACCGCGCGAGCGGGTCGTCGTGTTCATCGAGCCAGTCCGCGTACACTAGCCGCGCGGTGCGGTCGTCCGGCTGCTTCCGAATCGCGCGCAGGAGGGCTTTCCGTTCGGTAGTCATGCGCTCAGTATAGCCGTCCGAGGCGCGCGGCGGAAGCGGGCAGTTGACCGCGAACCACAACGCCGGTAGCGTGTGGGTATGAACGCAGACAAGCCAATCATTGTTGGACCACCGCCCACCGAGATCGACGTGAGGGCGGACGTGTGGGCGCGGTTGGAAGCAGTGTCAGCCACGATCGCGGAGTCAGATACCTCACCATCGGCCGCGCAGGTGGGTAGCCTGCTCTTGACGTGGGCGCTGGACCAACTCGGCCCCGACGCGATCAAGAAACTCGCCGACAAGAAGGCGCACGAGCAGGCGGGGGAGTGATGGCAGCACCTGACTTCACGGACGACCGACTCGCCGCGCTCGTGGATGACATGCTCTCCGACTCACCACCGCGCGTTTCGGAGTGCTTCACGGTCGAAACGGTCCGTGAGTGCCTCACGAGGAGCTTCGACTTTTGGGCGCAGGCAAGGGCCGAAGAGCCCGATGACGGTCAACGTCCGCTGTGGGATTTGCGAATGTACGACGGCGACCCCGAAGACGCCGCGTTCGTTGTGTGGGTGTGGGAGCCGGAAGCCGTTTGGCTCGCGGCCGGCACGGGAGATTCCTACGAAGTGCGTTCCTTCTGCGGTCAGCGTGCCGCGTGCGAATGCGATGGTTTGTTCATAGCAATGGGTAAGTTGTTCCGAATGCCGACGGAGCCTGTTGCACTTCCCAGCCCCGATGTCGAGCGCTGGATCAGTCGAAGCTGGAACGATAACGAGCCGCCGGGATGACCCCGACGGCCCGTTCATGTCGTCTCGGCGGGCTGACGCCGCGCCGTTCGCCTACTGGTTGAACACGAACTCCTTCGTGTTGATGAGCGCCCAGATGATGTTCTCGTAGGCGGTCTTTTTGCCGGCGGGGCCACTCTTCGCTTCCAGCTTCTTGATGTGTTCCAGCGCCGCGGCCATGTCGTCCTTCGTGGGTTTGCGCGCGAAGGCCCACAGGAACACTTCCGTGACCTTCTCCTCGTCGGAACGCTTGTCGTCGGCTTTGGCCAGCGCGTCGGCCCGGGCGCCGCCGCGGCTGATCTTGCCCTGCACTTCGTCGCTGTTGAGGAGGTGAAGCACCGCGGCGAGGTTCGCTTCGCTGACGCGCTCGCATTCGCAGGCGCTGATGCGCTGCGGGCGGCCGAACACGTCCAGGAAGTACGACGCGAACGACTCGTCCGGCAGCATGATCGCCCGGTTCGGGGCGTTCTTGTCAGCCGGCAGGCCCCCGAACCGTGTCGGGCTGTCGGTCACCTGACACAGCGCGTCGAGCAGCACTTCGGCCTGGAGGCGCTTCGGGTAGTACCTCGCGTAGGCCTGCTTGTCGTGTCGGTTGTACTCGTTGGGCGCGCTCGACAGTTGGTAGGTTCGGCTCTTGCAGATCGTCCTGATGAGCGCCTTCAGACTGTACTTGTTGTCGATGAGCGCTTGGGCCAGCGCGTCGAGCAACTCCGGGTTACTCGGCGGGTTCGTGATCCGCATGTCGTCGAGCGGATCGACGATCCCGCGGCCGAAGAAGTGCGCCCAGTAGCGGTTCGCCACCGTCCGCGCGAAGAACGGGTTCTTCGGGTCCACCATCCAGTCCACGAGCTTCTGCCGCGGGTCGTCGTCGGTGGAAATTGCCATCGGGGAGCCGTCCAGCGGCTTCATGTCCGCGGCCTTCTGCGTGCGCTTGTTGGTCACGGTGCCGATCGAGCGCGTGAACACGACCTGAACGCGGTTCTCCTGCTGGTTCGGGTTCGATACCGGCAGCCGGATCTCCTTGCGTCCGACGCGGGCGTAGAAGGCGGCGAGGCCCCAGTAATCGTCCTGGCTCCACTTCTCGTAGGGGTGGTGGTGGCAGTTGGCGCACGCCATCCGCTGACCGAGGAACACCTGACTGATGTCGTCCACGAACTGTTCGGGCTTGTCGATCTCCTTGTACCACACGGTCGGCGGGCTTTTCCGCTCGTCGCCGGTGGCCGCGATGATCGCCCGCGTGAACTCGCTGTACGGCAGGTCGGCGGCGACCTGATCGCGGATCCACTCGTGGAACGCGAACGTCCCTTGTGCGCGCCCCGGTTCGTTGCGGCGCTTGACGCGGAGGATGTCGGCCCACTTGTTGGCGAAGAAGTACGCGTACTCCGGCGAGTCCAGGAGCTTGTCTACCAGTTTGTCGCGCTTCGCGGCGTCCTTGTCCTCCACAAACGCCAGCACGTCCTTCGGCGTGGGCAGCGAACCTGTAATGTCGATGTACACGCGGCGGATGAACTGCTCGTCGGTGCAGAGTTCGCTCGGCACCAGACCGAGTTCCTTCCACTTCTTCGCGGTGAACTTGTCCACCACGGTCTTTTCCGCGAACTCCCACGCCGGCGTCTTCACGCCCAGCGGGACCGTGGCGCGGAACACCGCGACCATCCCCTGATACCGGGCCATCACCGCCGCCTCGCCGCTCATCCCGAGCGTCTTCACCTGCCCGCGCTCATCGACCGTGGCGATTTCGGTGTCGTTGCTCTCGTACTGCGCGCGGCGGGTGATGTCCTCGACCGCGCCGTCGGAATAGTGGGCGTACACCGCGAACTGCTGCTTGCTCTGCCGCGGGAGGACGCGGTGTTCGGGGAACACGGTGATCTTCGTGACGGTCGGGTCTTTCTCGCCGCCCCACGGCATCCCGGCGGCGATCCAGCGCCGGACGAGCTTGTATTCGTCGCTGTCGGAGTCCATCTTCTTGCCGCCGCCGTGCGGGCTGCGGCCGGTCGCCTTCATCAGGAACAGGCTCGCGTCCGGGTTCGCCGGGAACAGCCGGCGCCCGCGGCTCTCCTTCACGAGCGTCATGAAGTCGAGGTCCGGCTCGAAACCCAGCAGCGACAGCCGGAACCCGTTCTGCCCCGCGAGCTTGCCGTGACACCCGCCGCTGTTGCAGCCGAGCTTCGTGAAGATCGGCACGATCTGGTTGGTGAAGTTGAGCGGGAGGTTTTCGCCCATGCCCTTGACGGTCAACGGGACGCGAACGGTTTGCCCGCCGAAGGTGACCACGATCTCGCTCGCCCCGTTGGCGCGCGGCACCACGCGCCCGCCGCTGAGCACCGCGGCCGTCATGTCGCCGGCGACCGCGTACTGCGCCTCGTGCGTCAGGTCTGCAAGGCGCCCGTCGGCGAGCGTCGCGGTGACAATGAGCTGCGCCGCGTCGTCGGACCCGGTGAGCGCGACCTTCGCGGGGTGGACCGCGAGGCTCTTGATCTCGGCCGGGTTGATTTCCCCAGCAGACACGCGGTCCGCGAACGCGAAGACGACAGCGGCAACGAGAACCGCCCCGTGGCGGACGTGCTTCGGCATGAGAGGAGCCTCTCGGCGGGTACCGGCAGGATGCGTGACGTTCCGTCGGAACGATTCGGCAGGTAGTGGTATTGTCGCTTACAACGGGTCGAAGTGCAAGAGGGACGCGGAAATCTAGAGGTTCTTGCGCGTTGCGGGCGTGGCTGGAATCGTAGGTGTTGTTGGCAGTAGC
>CAZBXY010000342.1:0-8380 GCA_964495365.1 uncultured Frigoriglobus sp.
CGGTCCTTGCGCGCCCCTTGCGCGGTCCCGGCCTTGAGCAGCTCCCCGACGATCGTGGCGGCGTCGCCGTACTTCTTGCCGCGGATCAACAGATCGACCTGCTGCAACTGGGCGTCGAGCTTGGCCTCGGCCGGCAGATCCTTGGCGGCCGCGAGCCGGCCCCAACTGGTGGCCGCGTCGTCGAACTTGCCCAGCTCGACGTTCACGCGGGTGCTGGCCCGGGCCGCCGACCACAGTTCCCACCCCAGCGGGGTGTTCTGGATGAACCCGCGCCACTGCTTGACCACGTCCTCGGCCCCCGCCTTCCACTTCTCCGGCTCCGTCTCGTCCACGACCCGGTTGTTGTTCGCGATCATCTTGTACTCGAGGTACCGCCTGGTCCGCTCCGGCGCGGCGGCGGCCTTGTCGAGCAGCTCCTTGTACCCCTTGGCGGCGCCCGCGTAGTCCTTCTTGTCCTCCTTGGCGGCGGCCGAGAGTACGTCGCTGCGGTCCGCGCCCGCCAGCTCGCCGATGGCCACCTTCACCACGTCGTCCGGGTGGAAGGTGGCGACCGCCTTCTTGTCGGCGTTGAGCACCTGGAACCCGGCCGGGGTGACCGCGTACTGACCGGAGTGCGCTTTGATCGTATTGTCCTTGCGGTCGCGAACGGTCACCACGTCGGAGGGGGGCTGGGCGCGGGCGGTGGAGACCGCCAGCGCCGTGAGCAGCCCCAACAGAACCGGCCCGCGGAGCGCGTGGCGCGTCATCGGTGTATCCCTTCGGAAGAGG
This sequence comes from uncultured Frigoriglobus sp., assembly GCA_964495365.1. Taxonomy (GTDB): domain Bacteria; phylum Planctomycetota; class Planctomycetia; order Gemmatales; family Gemmataceae; genus Gemmata. Next base: position 769 of record CAZBXY010000342.1, read on the forward strand.
TTCGGTTAAACGAAAGGCCGCCGGCGGCTCGATCAAAACCCGGTGCCGGTGATGTTAGGGGAATCCGTTTCTTCGGCCCTTCAGGCCGAAAACCCCGAACCCCCCGCCAGCGTCGCAACTTGAAACTCCCTGGTCCCTCACGGCGTGGCCGGCGCGACCTTCTCCAAAAACAGCTTGCCGCCCTGGTTCTTGTAGGAGGCCATCAGTGCCGGGGTCTCGCGCAACAGGTCGGCGTACCGGTTCCGTACCTCGGGATCCCACTCCTCGGGCTTGAGCTGTTTCTCCATGTCCACGCAGTGCTTGGCCACGTCGTCCATCGTCTTGGTGAGCCGCGCGGGGTCTTTCACGAGCTGCTGGTTTGCCTTGATGAGACACCGCTGGGTCTCGAAGTACGCGTCGGCGAAGTCGTTCCTGACCTGCGCGGCCTCGACCTGCCGCCGCTTCTCTTTCTCCTCCCACTCCTGCTTCTGCTCGTCGGTGGCGGTCGCGTCGAGGGGCTTGGCGGGCGGGGGCAGTTTGCTCGCCCGTGCCCGCTGAATGTTGAACAGCGTCGTCCACTCGCGCAGCGCCTTGCCCCACTCGCCGTTGGCGGCCTTCACGTCGGCGGCCGACGCGCCGCGGTCCTCGTACACCAGCGCCAGTTCCTTGCGGAAGTACAGCCGGCCGCTGCCCCAGCCCGGCTTGTCGGGCGCCCCGAGGATCTCCTGAAGCATCTTCTCCGCGTCGGAGAACCGCTTGCTCTCGCGCAGCGCCCGGGCGATGTTGAGCTGGGCGACCGCGTAGTCGCGGATCTGGCTCGGGTACCGTTGGAGCAACCCCATCGGCAGCGCCTTGATCTTCTTGTCCAGTTCGGCCCGCTCTTGCTGGAGGGCGGTGTAGTCGTCCTTGTCCTTGTTCTTCAGCGCCGGAACGACCTTCTGGGCCACCACGTCGGCCCGTTCCGCCTCGTCGGCGGCGCGCTGCTGGTCCTCCGGCGGGAGCGTCTTGATGAGGGCGTTCTCGATGGCCTCCATCTTCTTCTTCAGTTCCGCGAGTTGCCCCGGCCACCGGTCAGGCGCGGCCGTTCGCCACTCCTTGAACTCCGGTTCCGGCACCTTCCTGAGCGTCTCGATGGCCTTGTCGTGTTCGCCGACCGCCACGAGCATCTGACCGACGAACAGGAGTTGCTGCGTACTCAACTTCGGGGCGTCGATGATCTTCTTGAGCAGGATCGCCAGCCCGGCGCCGAGTTCGGTGGCCTCCTTGACCTTCCCCTCCTTCTTGAGAACGATCATCTTCCCGGCCGTCTCGCGGCCGAGCGCCTCCAGCACCGGCAGGTTCTCTTCGAGGGTGCCGCCGACCCGGATGACGGTGTCGAGGATCGCGTTCGCGTCGGGGAGCTTGCCCTGACGGGTCCGCAGCCGGAACCCGGCCAGGAGCACCTCGACCCGCGTCTTGTCCACCCGCCCGGCTAGGTCGAGGATCCGGGCCTTGTGGGCCGCGTCCGCCTCGTCGCCGCTGGCGCCCCACCCCTTCATCTCCGCGGTGATCGCCGAGCCGCCCTTCTCGATCTCGGCGATGGCCGGGTCGAGCCACTTGGCGGCCTCGTCGAGGTTCCCGGCGTCGATCAGCGCCCGGCCCCGCAGGTACAGCGCCCGGGCGCGCACGTCCTGGGCGAGGATCGTCATCTCGATCCCGTCGAGGTTCAGTTTCTTCGGCCCGTCCTTCTTCTCCCCCTCGACCACGAACAGGTTGTCAAAGGTGGGGATCAGGTCGAACACCTCTTTGGCGATGTCCATCGCGAGGTTGTGACCGGGGGCGGTCTCCTCGGCCTTCGGATCGACGCGCGCCTGGGAGAACATCAGCGAGGCGAGCCGGCACCGGGCCGACAGGTACCCGCGCACCTCTTCCTTCGGCGCCACGGTAACGGGCCGCGGCGTCTTGGCGAGGTCGGTCACCGCCCGCTTGTACACTTCCAGCTTCTTGGCCGGGTCCACGTCCTTCAGGCCGATGATCTGCGCCGCCAGGAACCCTTCCAGGAGCCGCACGCTGGTGATCCCGGCGTACGCGGGGCGCACCCGCGTGAGTACCTCGAACGCTTCGAGGGGCCGCTTGTCGTCGGTGAGAAGCGAGGCGAGCCGGTACCGGGCGGCGTCGGTCGCCTGGTCGTTGGGGTACCGCTGGTCGAGGAACCGGGCCAGCGCCTCGGCCCGGCGGCGGTCGGTGGCCCGCGCCGCGGCGCGGTCGGCCAGTTCCTTCTCGCTGGCGGTCGGGTCGGCCCGCATCCGGGCGCTGGCCGAGATGTATCCGTTGACCCCCAACAGTCCCGCGTGCGCGGCCTTGCCGCCGGTGCTCTTGATCGTGCGCGCGACGTGTTCGCCGAGGACCGCCGCGTTGTACGGCTGGTCGGCGAGGTGGTAGAAGTAGATGAGCTGCAACAGCGCGTTGACGACGTCGGCCTGGTTGTCGGCCGGGGTGGCCAGCTCGCGGGCGCGCTCCAACAGTGCGATCGTCGCCGCCCGGGCGGCCTCGATCTTCGCCGGGTCCGGCTCCTTCTTGGCCTCCTCCGCGAACATGTTGCTCATCTGGATCAGCGAGGCCATCTGGGCGCGCTCGAAGGTCGTGTAGGCCGCCGGCGACTGGTCGGCGGCCCCGAGCAACCGGCGGACGACCTGCATCCGGTTGCGGTTGGCCCGGGCGGTGTAATCGTGGTCGGTCTGGGCCAGTTCCCGATACTCCCGCTCGGCGGCCTCGAACTTGCCGCGGGCCGTGGCGGTCAGGGCCGGGGGCTTGGCCGGGTCCTTGATCTGCCAGGCGATGTACGCCTGGCGCTCGAAGACGCGGGCCAGGTAGAACTTGACGGCGAATACCTCGGGCACCTTGCGGGTGCGGTACTGGAGGAGCCAGCCCCGCAGTTCGGTCTCGCTGGCGTTCACTTGGGCCAGGGGGGTGCCGGGCTTCATGGCCAAGAGGTAGTTGCGGCGCAGCGCGAAGAACCGGGCCAGCCGCTTGCCCTCGTCGGCCTCGACCACCGGCGCCTTGAGGATCTCCGCAACCTTCTGGGCCGCGGTGTTGAAGTCGTCCTGCTCGTAGGTGACCTCGGCGATCCACGCGCGGGCCATCCACACCGTCCGGTTGGTCGAGACCCCTTTGTCGGTCTTGTCGGCCTTCTCGAACTTGCCGAACGTCTCCTTCGCGGCCTCCAGGAACGCGTTCCGCGCGTCCTTGTCCTTGCTGTCGAGCCGGTGCTGGGGGATGTACGCCTCGGCCGTGTTGAACTGGGTGATCCCGCTGGCGAGGTCGGCCTCGAACGCCTCGCGCTCCAGCGCCTTGCGGGTCGCCGGCGTCAGCGCCGGGTCGTCGAGCTTGGCCCGGAGCAACTCCGACGCCTCCTTGTACCGCTTGGCCGCCAGCAGGAACATCGGGACGGCCTTCTGGGCCTCGGCCTTCTGCCGCTCCTCCGCGGCCTCCTGCGCCGGCTTCTCGGCGTCCGTTTCGGCGATCGGGATGTCGATCTTCCGCGCCCGGTTGAGCTGTTCGCGGGCGTCCAGCGCCGTCAGCTTGGCCTGCGCCAGCAGCCCCTCGACCCGCCGCGGGTGGTTCGGGGCACGTAAGAACACCTCCAGCCCTTCTTTCGCCTCAGAAATCATGCCCTCGCGCGTCCCCGCGTCGATCTCGTCCTCGGACGCTTCCAGCAGACACTTGGCCCGCTCCAGGGCCAGGGTCGCCTTGTCTTCGGGGGAAAGCGGCTGGCCCTCCAGTTCCTTGATGTACTGGAGGGCCAGATCGAACTGCCCGTTCTCCCGCAGCCCGCGGGCCAGTTCGACCGGGGACGGGGGCTGCGCCGCGGACGGGGCGGCGCACAGCGCGAGGGCAACCACGGACCAGAGCCACGGGTGATACGACCGGGTGCGCGACATGACGACTCCTGCGCAACAGACGAATCGCGAGGTGAACTACTAGTACGGACGGCGGGACGGCCGGAATAGTTCCACGAGATGAATTCTGACCGGACCGCGGTGAGAGTCAAGGGGACAGAGAGCAGGAGACAGGAAACAGGAGACAGGAGACGGGAGTCAGGGGACAGGAATCAGAGCCACAGAACCACAGAGGACAGAAGGCAGGGCAATCGGCTTTCAGCCCCGGCGGGGCGGTCGATGTTAGCACTACAGCGCTAGAAGTCGTAACGGGCTGGATTTCCGAGTAGAACATCCTCCGCCGCCCGCGGGGAGGTGTGCGATGACGGAAGCACAACTGGACGAGTTGGGACCGGCGCTGACGACGTTCCTGGAGCGGTTCGCCGCACGGTTCCGATCGACCCGACCTTCGGGCACCTGGGCACCTACGCACGCGGGCTGCTCTCCGACTTACCCCGCAAGACCGCCGAGCCCATCGCCTTGGCCGCCGGAACGCCGGTTCGCACCCTCCAAGAGTTCTTCAAAGATCACCTCTGGGACCACACCGCAGCCGGACGCGACCTGCGGGCCCACATCGCCCAACACCTGGCCGTCCTCCCCGCCTCGGACCTGGGCACGGTCGGACTGCTCGACGAGACCCGTGCGGTCAAGAAGGGTGGCGTCCGCGTCGAAGTGGCCGAGCAGGTCGTTGCGGGTGGTCACGGTCGGCCTCGCGTTGAGTGGGGTTGCGTTTCCCGCCCGTCGGGAGTTACGCTACGGCGTCTGCCGTACATATTTAATATACGGCAAATGCCGTACTAATGCAACGGCAGTTGCCGTATATTTCGATGAAGAGGTGACCGAATGGGTGCCGCGAACTTTGCGGACCGGCTCAAGGAACTGCGAGTGGGCGCCGGCCTCACTCAAGGGGGGCTGGCGGAGCGGGCCAAGATGTCGAAGGCCGGGATCGCGGATTTGGAACAGGGGCGGCGCGAGCCGTCTTGGGCGACGGTGGTCGCCCTGGCGGAGGCGCTGGGCGTGACGTGCCAAGCGTTCTTAGAAGCGGCGGCTGAAACCGAGAAGGGAAAGCGAGGGCGGCCCAGGAAAATGCCACTTCCCACCCGCCCCGCGTCGGAGCAAGGGACTGAGGGGCACGAAGGTGCGAAGGATCGAACGAGGCGAAAGTTGTGATCCGGCCGGATCGGTCCGGGCCGCGACCTGAACGCGTGGGGAGGCCTGTTTTCCCCTGCCCACCCGGCTTGTCCGGTGACGCGACGACCGTCCTCCGGCGGGATCAAGTCCGCGATGAAGAGTTGTGGCGGACTGCGCTCGTCGGAAAGCGCGTGTCATTTGTTGAACCTCTGGCGAGGGCTTTGAGATTCGGGGACAAGTTGCCGGCGGCACTCGGAAACAGGCAATGCCCGCTTCCAAGTGCCGCGTGCGTGATTCGGCGGTCGGCGATGCGCGACGAATTACGCGAGCGGGTCGTACTCCGGCCGGCCCGTGATCCACTGGAGTACCGCGAGCCGCCCCCGAACTTGGCAGTAGCGCTCCAAACTGCCTTCCGGCAAGACGCGCGGAGCGTATCGCGCTTCGATCTCCTTGATGATCTCGCACGGGTCGGGGTCCGGTTCGGGCGGCCCGCGCCAGCCGGGTTCCTCCCCCCGCTCCCACCAGGTGCCCATCAAGTCCTCGTAGGTTGGCTGGTTCGAGGCCGCCACGGCGTCCCAGTACCGGGCTAGGTCCTCGCACCACTCCCTCTCCGCCTCGATCTCCGCGTTCGTGCGCGATGTGCGCCGACTCGCCGGTTTCACGAGCAAGTCGGCAACGGACGAACTCGGCCGCAATCTCGTGAAACTGGTCGAGTACCACAAGGGGAGCGGCGGGCAGGTGGACCCGTCACTCTCGCGGTGGCTCACCGGATTACAGGCGGGCATCCGGACGAAGTTGGTGGAAATCGGGCTGTTGGCCGGTGAGCCCGCGGCCGCGTCGAAGTCGCTCGCGGATCACGTCGCCGACTGGAAGGAGGCGCTCGAGGCGAAGGCAAACACCGCGGATCACGTCTCGATGGTTACCGGGCGCGCGAAGCGGGTGTTCAACGGGTGCGGGTTCAAGTTCTTCTCCGACATCGCTGCGACGCCGGTTCAGACCTTCCTGAACACCCTCCGCACCGGGATGGACGAGAAACAGGGTATCAGCGCCCAGACGTTCAACTTCCACCTCGCCGCTGCTAAGCAGTTCTGCCGGTGGATGGTCAAGCACGGCCGCGCCACGTCGAACCCCCTTGATCCGCTCGAATCGTTGAACGTGAAGGTGGACCGTCGTCGCGACCGCCGCGCGCTCGCCGTCGAGGAACTCCGCGACCTGTTGACGACAACCGCGGCCGGACCGGAGCGCGTCGGCATGAGCGGGACCGAACGGGCGCTGCTCTACCGCGTCGCGGTGGAAACCGGCCTGCGGTCTAACGAACTCCGCACGCTTTCCGTCTTCTCATTCGACCTGAACGAGACCGCGCCGACCGTGACGGTCGCGGCCGGGAACAGCAAGAACCGGCGCGAGGACACACTGCCGCTCCGTCCCGAGCTGGCCGTGGACCTCCGTGCCCACCTCGCGGGCGAGCCCACTGACGCACAGGTGTTCCCGATTCCGAAGGACCGCAAGAAGGCGGCGAAGATGTTCCGGGCAGACGTGGACGCGGCTGGGATAGTGTTCCGCAACGAGTCGAACGAGGTGGTCGATTTCCACGCGCTCCGTCACACCTTCGTCACGAACCTCGCGCGCGGAAAGGTTCACCCGAAGGTCGCGCAGGCACTCGCCCGACACAGCACGATCACGCTGACGATGGACCGGTACTCGCACACCGATCTCGGCGAACAGGCCGACGCGCTGAAAGTGCTGCCGAGCGTGTCCGCGACGGGCGGAAATGGGTCCGTTGTCTTGGCGTCCTGCTTGGCGTCAAAACACGCCAAGCAGCGGACTCCGGCAGACTCCGATGGACGTGCGGACGAACCGAAGAGTGACGAGGGTGAGTCTTCTGGAGTACCTAAAAAACAGGGCGATCAGCAGCAAAGCACAGCAAACGGGAGTGTATCGGAATCGAACCGACAGCGAGCGTTGTTCACACCCGCCACAGGTTTTGAAGACCTGGGCCATCACCAGATGTGCAAACACTCCCAAACTAGTTTTTCAAGCCTCTCGTCAACCCGGCGACTTTCTCCCTTCTGAGCTTTACTACCGGTGGACTCGCGGCGGTAGTAAAAGTTGCCCCCGGCGGTTCGTGGCCACCGGGGCGGCTCCACCTTAACCCCTTGAAGAGAAGGTGAGGCATGTCTCGTTCTACCACATCGCGCGCGTCCCGCAAAGCACTGACGGCAAGAAGTGTGATCGTGGAGGCCACGCCACGGTTTGCAGTGGGTCTTGCGGTCCTCGGCGCACGGGATAGGAAATGCGCGGGTCGCTTTTGCCGCAACTGTTGTGTGAGACGAGTCATGAGCACACCACGTTTCACGGACGAGGAACTCGACCGGCTGCGGGAACTGGCGGCCGAGTGGGGCCAAATCGTCTCCAAGCGGGCGTTCGGGGACGACGGGCCGGGACTGGACGTGGACTTCCGCACGATGGAGCAGATCGCCACCGCCGCGGCACAGGGGCTCACCGAAGGGACGCTCCAACAGATGCTCGGTTGAAGTTCCCCACGAATAGTGGACAGCGGGAATGTGGTGTAAACTCACCCTCAA
>CAZBXY010000343.1:0-8359 GCA_964495365.1 uncultured Frigoriglobus sp.
ACACCAGCTTGCTTGGAAGCCCCGCTTTCGTAAACCCCGATTGAACGGTATTGGGGCTAACATCGGTCGCCCCTCCGGGGCTAAATACCAAGGCCACGCTGCTGTTACGATCGGTGCGTTCGGACGCGACAGGCGCTACCGCCCCGGCGGTAGCAGGTCGCGGCGCACCGCGACGCGGTGGTGCGGGTAGCCCTCCACCGGGAACACGCGGAACAGCTCGCTCTCGCGCCCCTCGAACAGCGCCCGGGCGTCCGGGTCGTCGCGGAACGGAGGCAAGAGAAAGAGGAGCGGTTCGAAAAGCACCACCCCGACATCCGTACGCCGCACGAACGACACAAATCCTTCACCCGGACGTGCGGCGAACGGCTCCACGAACCGGGTCGCATCGAACCCCGCGTAAAACGCCCGCGCGCCGCCGAAGTCGAGGAAGATCACTCGCCCGCGCAGGTCGAGTTCGCGAATCGTGTGAACGCACGCCCGCGACGGCGCCGGTACCGGTTCGATCTGCTGCCCCTTGAGCCGTGCCTGAACGCACCACCCATGCGCGCGATTCGGGACGAACGCCGCGAGCGCCACCATCACCAGACCGAGCGCCACCCGCTCGGCGAGCGGCCCGCGTGCCCACTGTGGGCGCGGCAGATACTTCGCCCCGGCCGCGGCGAGCGCGGTTGCGAACACCACCGACGGAATCGCGTAGTGGAACCGCGGGAAGACGAGGAGCATCGCGGCAAAGCCCGGCGCCGCGACCAGCGCGAGCATCAGCACGCCGAGCAGCAGTTTGCTCGCTTCGACTTCACCGTCACTGCGGCGCCAGCGCCGAAGCCCGAACACGACGCCGACGAGACCGCAGACCAGCACGAGCGCCGCGATCCGCTTCGCGAGCGCCTCGGACTTCGGATGCCGCGTCGGAGCGTTCAGAATCAGATGGGGCTGGTGGAGCCGGGTCAGATCGACCCGCGGGGTCGCGACCGTAAATAGCGTGTCGGGCAGGCGCCGGGCGTTCGTCCCGACGTGCCACAAGAACGCGTCGGGGTTGTTTCGTAGCGCCGCGCCGACCGTCGTTGCATCGCCGAAGTCGGCGCGGATGTAGTTCTCCCACTGGTGCCACGGCGAATCGGTCCGGCCGCCTGCGAGGAACCGGTTGTACGCGTAGTGCTGCCCGAACGCGATGATCGGGCGCCCGCTCTCGGCCCGCGGGCTACCCAGCGCCCACACCAGGAGCGCCGACCCGACCGCGAAGAGGGCGACCGCGCCCAGCACCGCCCGCCACGCCCCGCGGCGGAAGATCGCCCCGATCGCGGCCCCGATCGCGAGCGGAGCGAACAGGTAGAGCGCGTACAGGTACTCCGGGCGGGCGTAGGTCGCGGTCAGCAGCGTGAGACCGAACACCGCGGCGCCCGGCGCGCGGGGGAGCCGCACCGCCAGCGCAGCGCCCAGCGCCAGGATCGTCGCCGTGAGGTGGATCGGGTACGGCCAGATGTCGATCAGCGTCGTCGCCGGGACGAATCCGCCGGCGACGACCGCCGCCGCCCGACCGGCACCGAGCGCTCGCCCCAGCAAGTAAACCGCCGCCGGCAGCAGAACCGCGAGACCCGCCCAACTGGTATACGGCACGTCTTCGAGCGGGGCGCCGGCGCGGATCAGTCCGTGGTTCCACAGGACGTACAGCGGCGACCAGTCCACCGGCGGCAGCCCGCGCGCGGGCACGTCGGCGGCGCCGACCACGACCGCCGACTCATCGGCGAGATCGACGTCGCGCATCCCGGCGCCGCCAAACGCGGCCTTCGCGCCCAGGCCCGCGACGAACAGCAGCAGGAGCGCGTCCGCCAGGACGCCGCGCCACCGGGCCGCCGGTTCCGACATACGTATCCTCCGTGAACCCGATCGTAGCCTTCAATGTGGTCCGGCCACTCCGTGACCGGTCTGTTCGGGTGGCCCGCTCTCTCCGAGAGCGGGGTCGCGAGCGCCGCGAGCGACAAACCGATACACGACCCGAACACTACAGCGAACAAATTCGCGCCGCTGCGCGGTGATCCGCTCACGGAGTGAGCGGACCACCCGAAAAGCCTCACTGCGCCGCCGTCAGCGCCAGTCCGGTCATCGTGACCGAGAACCGCGGCCGCGCCCGCGGGCCGTGGGAACCCGCCGCGTCTCCCACATCGGGAAACGCGAACTCGATCCGAACCGGCGTTTGTCGGTTCAGCACCGCGCCCGCGAACACCAGGCTCTGCTCGGTGTCTGCGGCGGGAAACGTCATTTCGCCCACCGACTGGCCGTTCACTGTGACGCGCACGCGCTGCGTGCTCGTGTTCGGCGCGGGAACCCCGCGCCCGCGGATCGCCAGTCTCGCATTCGGTGCCGGGCACGGCTCCAGGTCGATCAGCAGCACCGCCCGTGCGCCGGTCGGGATCAGCAGTTCGTCCGCGGATAGCGCAAAGCCCTCCAGCGGCTTCGCGCCGGCGCGCCGCCCGCGCCCGCCGAGCGGCACCGGGCCGAGCGGGCACCGCGTCTCCAGTTCGCTAATGGTGGCGCCTGGGAACTGTGCCAACACCCGGCGCACCGGAACCGCGGGCGAAGCGGAGCCGGCCGAATCAAGTTGCCACAGCCCGGTCATCGGCCGGTCGTCGGGCCGAAACACGTCGGTGAAGAGGATGCGCGCTTGCGGCTCGATGAGCCACGGGCGCTTGCCGCGGCGCTCCAACTGGATCAACAGCGCGCCGGCGTCGGCCCACCCCTCGCCGTCGATCGTCATGATCGGCGGCCCGTTTAGCCATCGCGGATCGGCCGCGATCGTGTCGGCCAGCACCGGCGCTTCGGGCACGCCGGCGTAGGTGTTCGCGAAGTTGCCGGTTGTGCTGGCCCACACCGCGATACCCACGCCGACGACGTTCCACGCCGGCCCGCGCGCGAGCAAGGCGACCCGCATCGCGATCAGCGCCCAGCCGAGCAGTAACACGGAGCCGTAGAAGATGCCGAGGTAGACGTGTTCGTAGTCGTCCACGCCGCGGGCCGCGTAGTAGGCCATCGCGCCAGACGACAGCCCGCCGACCACAACGACCTGTTGAACGAACCGCCGCCCGCGCGCCGGGAACGTCAGTATCGACACCGCCGCGCCCACCGCGACGCCCGCGGCCAGTGGCCAGCCGAGCGGCGAATCGCTTGTGAGCGTTCGCACCAGAAACCGCGCGGTTTCCGCCGATCCGCCGGCCGCGGGCACGCTCTGCCGCTTGTGCTCGATGTATCGCCGGATCTCGCCAGGGTATTCCAGGGCGGTGTGCAGCGCGATCGGCAGCACGAACAGCCCGACAACAACCGCGAACACGACCCACGACCGCCGCGCGCCGGCTTCGGGCGTGCCGACCCGGAACCCGTCCCGCGCCCACAGGCGCGCGAGCGCGTACAGGGAGATCGGCACCGCGAACAGCACGAACGACGCGTGACTATGAACCGCCAGCCCCGCGGTGAGCGCCAGCCAGCCCAGATGTGATGTCCGCCCGGCCGCGACCGACGCGGCGGCGATCTGGAACGGCAGGTAGACCAGGAAGAACGTCTGGGCGAACCAGTGCGAGTTGAGGTGCCCTTCGCGCGCGAAGTACACCAGGAACGCGAGCGCCGCGACCAGTGCCGGGCGCAGCCCCGCGGCCCGCGCGACGATCGTGAGCGCGATCCCGAGCAGCACCGCGTTCAGGATCGGGTGCGCGAGCATGTGCGCGTTGTGCGGGGTCGGCACGGCGCCCGCAACGTCGTAGAGCGCCCACTCCGCCGCCGCGAGTACGTACAACAGCGCCGGGCCGGGGTGATAGAACCCCATGCGCGAGTAGTGCCCGTGGAGCAACTCGAACCGCTTCGCCTTGAGTACGAGCAGCGAGTTCGCGGCGTAATCGAGGTTCTCGTAAACGGGGTGCGTGAACAGGTGCGTGTTGTGCACCAGTTGGACGCCAGCAAACGCCGCAGTAAACGCGAGGAACACGACCCACGACCGCGGGCGCCGACCGGAAGTAGCGGGTTGGGTCATGCTGGATAATCCCTGCCTCACCGAACCGGTGTGAACGTCAGCCCGCGGAGCTGGATCGAGTGTTGCACCAGCGGGCGCGGGGCGAGCCGACTCTTGTACACGCCGGCGTCCGGGAACGTAAAGTCGATCTGCACCGGCGCCCGCCGGTTCAACACCTCGGCCGGGAACACCACGCTCCGCTCCTCCGCGGTCGTTACCGACTCGAATTTCACCTCGCCGACCGGTTCGCCGTTCACCACGACGCCGACCCGCTGCCCACCGCGCGCGGCCGTCGTTGGCCCGATCGGAATCCCGGTGAGCGTGAGGCGCACCTCGCGCGTGGGGCACGGGTCGAGATCGATCACAAGGGTTGATTCGCGGGAACCGGAGATGAGGTAATCGACGTTCGGCGCCGCGAACCAGCCGCTCAGCGTCCGGGCCCCTGGGCCGCGCACGTCGGTGCCGAGCGGAACCGGCGAACCGAGCGGCACGCGCGTTTCCAGTTCGCGGATCACCGCGCCGTTGTACTCGGCCAGCACGCGGCGAACTCCGGGCGGCGCGTCCGATGGTCCGCTCACGTCGATGTGCCACCGAGCGTTCACGGGGCGCCCGTCGGGCCGGAACTGATCGGTCAGGAGGATGTCCCACGCCCGCTCGACGACCCACACACGCTTTCCGCGGCGTTCGAGCTGAAGGACGAGTGCCGCGGCCTCCGTCCACCCGTTCTCGTTGAGCGTCAGCGCCGGGGCGCCTTCGCTCCACCGCGGATCGGCCGCGATCACATCCGCCAGCGCGACCGACTCCGGTGAGCCGCGGTAGCCGTGTTCAAACCGCCCCGTGAACACCACCCACGCGCACACCGCGAGCGCCGCGGCGATCATCAGCCCGCGCACAATCGGCCCGCATTCGAGCGCGGCCACGCGCATCGCGATGAGTGCCCACCCGATCAGCACCACCGAAGCGAAGAACCGGCCGACGTAGGTGAACTTGTAATCGTCCACGCTCCGCGCCGCGTAGTAGGCCATGACCGCGGTCGTGAGCGCTGTGACGAACGCGAGTTGTTGCACGAACCGCCGGTGCGGCTGCGGGAACGTCGCGACCGCCACGAGCGCACCGATCACAACGCCCAGGAGTACGAATGCGCCCGATGCCGCTTCATTGGTCGCGCACCGGACGAGGAAATTCGTCACCTCGCCGGCACTCCGCTCCGCGGTCGGCGGGCGGGTGTAGTTCAGGTAGCGCCCGATCTCGCCGGGGTAATGCAGCGCGGTGTGAAGCGCGATCGGCAGCACGAACAGCCCAACCACGGCCGCGAAGAGCGCCCACGCGCGCCGCTCCGGCGCCGGGAGTGTGCGGAGCCGGTACTCGCCGCTCGCCCACACGCGGAACAGCGCGTAGAGACTGATCGGGACCACGAACGCCACGAAGCAAATGTGACTGTGAACCGACAGCGAGCCGGTGAGGGCCATCCAGCCGAGGTGATTCGTTCGCCCGCTGGCCACCGCCGCGGCGGCGAATTGGAACGGCAGGAACACGAGCAGGAACACGTTGGCGAACCACGGCGAGGCGAGTTGCCCCTCACACGCGAAGTACACCAGGAACGCCACCGCCGCGGCGCCGCCGAGCCGGGCATTACTGGTCGCCCCGGAGATCACCGTGACGGCGATGCCCGCGAGCGCCGCGTGAAAGAGGAAGAGCGCGAGGATCTGCCCGTTGTGCGGCGCCGGCACGACGGCGAGCCAATCGTGAAAGCCCGTTTCGCCGGCGGCCTCGACGTACAGGAGCGCCGGGCCGGGGTGATAGAACCCCATGCGCGAGTAGTGCCCGTGGAGCAACTCGAACCGTTTCGCCTTCAGTACGAGCAGCGAGTTGGCGGCCGAATCAGACTCTTCGTGAATCGGTTCGCGGAACAGGGACAGGTTGTGGCCGAGCAGGATCGCGGCGAAGAGGGCGGTGGTCCCGACCAGCACGACCCACGACCGCGGCCCGCGCTCGGGGGTGTCGGCGGGCACGGGTGCGGGGTCGGGCACGGGTGTTTCTCACTGTTCGTAGTAACCCGCTTCAGCGGGTCTTTGCTTCATTCTTGTGGCACAGGCTTTCCAGCCTGTGTCCGTTGAGCTGAGGGGACACAGGCTCGAAAGCCTGTGCCACAAGAAAAGAATCGCCGTTGCGCGGCGAGACCCGCTGAAGCGGGGGCACACAAACGCACTACGCCGCGCGGGCCAGCGGCTTTTCGCTCGCCGCGCGCACGTCCTCCACCCACCCGCGGACCAGCGGCAGCTCGTCCGATGGGAAGAACCCCGCCGCGGTCAGCGCCTCGTAACACTTGACGAGGTTGTCCGCCACGGCCTCGCGCCCGCCCTTCAGTGAGAGATCGGTCAGCCGGGCGACGATCGCGTCGTTCAGCGTGTAACCCGGAATCTCGTCCTTGAAGTCGCGCATCAGGTTGTGCGCGTTGCGGTCCTGATCGGCCTCGGCCGCGTGGAACACCATCCCGTGGCCCAGTTCCCACAAGCACCGCTGCGCCACGAAGCTCCGCCAGATGTCGGTCATGCGGAACGAGCAGTAGCTCGGCAGGTACAAGAGCGGGTACGCTTCGGGCCACCACCATGTCGTCTGGCTGTTGAACGGGCACCACGTCCCCGGCGGGAGCCACACGCTCGGCCCGCGGCGGAAGTGAAACGGGCGGTCGAGCACGAGCCGCCACACCGCGTCCACGTCCGGGGCGACATCGGCGAGGCCCTGCTGGATCGGGCAGTGGAAATCGGCTTCGGGCGTCACGGGGTCGTGCGCGCCGGCCGCGGGGTCGCTCACCTTGTCGAGCGGCAGCCCGCGGGGCCAGATGTTCTCCTTCGTGAACGCGCGGTAGACGTTCATCCACACCCGCGGCGCCGCGGGCTGTGCGCGGGTCACGACCGCGCGCGGCTTCCAGTGGGCGTTGGGCGCGTTGTCGTCGTCGGTCTCGTAGATGCACGCCGCGCCGCGGCGGACCGCGAGCAGGTAACCGAGGTTCTTGCGCGCGTAGTGGCCGGTGGGGAGCTTCGCGGCCAGCGCGAAGGGCAGTTCGTGCTGCCGCGCCAGCGGTACGAACTCCGCCCCTTGCTGATCGAACTTCACCGGCCCCTTCTTGTCCCCGATCACAATGAGACCCGCCCCGGCGGCCGTGAGCGACCTTCCGAGCTTTTCCACACACACCGTCGGCGGTTGGATAGTGGTGAGGACGCCGACGAGGCCCGTCGAAGTGGCCGGAACCGGTGGCGGAAGAAACGCACGCGCCGGGCGCGGCGGAACCCGCGGCGGGGGTAAGGTATCTTTGGCGATCGTGTAGCGGTTCTCGCGGACGAGCGCGAACAGGTTGCGGAACGCTTCCTTCAGGCTCGACTTCCCGACGCTCTTGCTCGGGTTCTTGTAGTGGATCGGCACCTCGGTCCAGTGGAACTGGTGCATCAGCACCTTGATTTCGGTCTGGAAGAAGTGCGCCCGGCTGCGAACGCCGGCGGCAAGCACCGCTTCGAGCGCGCGGCGGCTGAAGCACTCGAACCCGCCGGTCATGTCGCGCATGTGAGTGCCGAGCAGCAGGTTCGCGAGGAACCCACCGCCGCGGCTGATGATGTAACGGTCCCACGGGCCGGTGTAGCCGCCCCGCTCCATGAACCGGCAGCCGCCGACGTAGTCGTACCCGCGTTCCATCTCGCGGACGAAGAGGGGAATCTCTTCGGGCTGGTGGCTCAGCCCGCCGTCCATCTCCAGAACCCACTTGCACCCGGCAGCGAGCGCGGCGCGGTAACCGCGGAAGTACGCATCGACCACGCACCGGTTTTCCGGTGCCCACACGAGCACGACGCGCGGGTCGCTCTCGGCCCGTTGGGAGATGATGGCGCGGGTGCGGTCCTTGGAGACGTTGTCGAGCACGCAGAACACGCGGTCGTCCGCGGTGAGCTGGGCGAGCGTGCGGTCGAGGAGTTCGTTGACCGAGTGTTCCTCGTTCGCGAGCGGGGTGACAACGCCCAGGCGCATGGTGATCGTCCTTGATCGACCGGTGGGAGCGGGTTGTGACACGGCGCAGACAGAGTCATAGCGATCGGGCGCGCCCGGGACTTCACGCCGGGCCGCGCCACCGCCGTCAGTTACCCCGGTTCCGCAGTCGCGTCAATCCCGTCTTGATGCACGATTACCCTACCTCACCCGCGCCGAACCCGATGTCGGTCGCGCAGACCTTGGCGGCTCACACCGATCCCGGCAAATCCCGCGAAAAACCGCCGGCTTCTGTCGGGTGATGAGAGGTGGATTTTGCTCCCATTATGTTTTCATTTTCCACGATCCTCCTGGTATATTGCGTGCGTTGAGTGATCGGGGAATCGCTAC